>CACZWQ010000081.1 GCA_902784855.1 uncultured Ruminococcus sp.
GGTTCGTTCGGGCAAAAAAGTCGCGGTCATCGGCGGCGGCCCCGCGGGTCTGACTGCCGCGTATTATCTCAATATCATGGGTCACAGCGTGACCGTTTACGATATGATGGACAAGATGGGCGGCATGCTGCGCTACGGTATCCCGCAGTACCGGCTTCCCAAGGAGGTTCTGGACAAGGAAATTTCTATTATAGAAAAATCAGGCGTGAAGCTTGTCAACAACGTCAAGCTCGGCAGGGACTTCACCGTTCATTCTTTAAAAGAAAAAAATGACGCGGTGATCGTCGCGGTCGGCGCGTGGCAGTCCGGCTCCATGCGCACGCCCGGCGAGGAATTGCAGGGCGTGTACGGCGGCATCGACTTCCTCAGAGCCGTGATTCAGGGCAACGCGCCCGCGATCGGCGAGAGGGTCGTCGTCTGCGGCGGCGGCAACACCGCGATGGACGCGTGCCGCACGGCTGTCAGGCTCGGCGCAAAGGAGGTCTACGTCGTCTACCGCAGGACGAGAAACGAAATGCCCGCCGATAAGCTCGAGATCGACGAGGCACAGGAAGAGGGCGTGATCTACAAATTCCTCACGAACCCGCTCTCCTTCAACGGCGAGGACGGCAGAGTAAAGTCCATCACGCTCCAGATCATGGAGCTCGGCGAGCCGGACGCCTCGGGTCGCTGCAGACCCGTTCCCGTCGCGGGCAAGACCGAGGAGATCGCCGTCGACAGCGTCATCCTCGCCATCGGACAAAAGCTTGTGCAGGGCGACGTGAGCGAGTTGAAGCTCAACGAACGCGGCAATATCGAAGCCGACCCCGACTTCTTCACCACCGATATCGACGGTGTGTTCGCCATCGGCGACGCGACCAACCGCGGCGCATCCATCGCGATCGAAGCGATCGGTGAAGCGGGACGCTGTGCCAAGGCGGTGGACGCCTATCTCAACGGACAGCCGCTTGATACACGCGTGCCTTACATCAGCAAGCGCGACGAGAAAACGATTGATTATTCCGACAGAGAAAAATGCGACAGAGTCAACCCGAAGGTGCTCCCTGCCGACGTACGAAACAAAAGCTTTGACGAGGTCAGCCTCGGCTTCACCGATGAGGAAGCCAAGGCGGAGGCGAGCCGTTGTCTCGAATGCGGCTGCCGCGAGTATTACAAGTGCAAGCTCTTGAAGGTCGCGCAGCGGTATGACATCGACCCCGACCGCTTCAAGGGCGAGATGCCGCAGCCGTACACCCGCGACGAAAACGCCTTTATCGAGCGCAACACCGCAAAGTGCATCCTCTGCGGACTCTGCGTGCGCTCCTGCCGCGAGGTCATGGACATCCACGCGATCGGACTGATGGGACGCGGCTTTAAAACCGATGTCTCGCCTGCGTTCGCGCTGCCGCTCGATCAGACCAAGTGCAACAACTGCGGTCTCTGCGTCAGCCTCTGTCCCACAGGTGCGCTGACGGAGAAATCGATCCTCGCAAAGCAGGTGCCGCTCGATGAAGATTACAGGGAACAAAAAATCGAGATCGACGGAAAACAGGCAAGCGTGCTGGTGTCAAGATATAACGGCAAAATTCTCAGAGTCATTCCCAACGACGAGCTTTCCCGGAGCATGCAGCTCAGCCGTGAAGCGTTGATCGAAAAATTGAAATAACGGATTTGTAACTGTCCGGCGATGTGTATGCGTATCTATGGCAGGCATCTTCGGCTGTGAAGTGCGATAAAACCTCGAATGATTCGGGTTTTATCGCACTTTTTTGATCATGGGAGAGCAAAGCGACGCCCCCCGAAAACCGGATTGATTTATATCGTTTTTTGTGCTATAATCAAAAGAAAACTTACCGGCAGAGGAATACCTTACTTTGAAATAACAGCGCGAAAGATCAATGCAAAGGAGAAGGCAAATGATAAAAAACAAAAAAATGCTCATACTCAACCTCGGCGTGCTGCTCTCACTCATTTTTTCCGCGGCGGTCGTGATCGCCGGGGGCGGACACTATACCCTGCACACACTCTCGTTTTCGATGGTTGAGGTCGAGCCGGTCGTCGAGGCAAGCTTTGACAGGGAAGGGGTTGTGCAGCTTTCGGACTATTATATGCAGGAAGGCGAGCTGATACTCGAATTCGACGCTGTCGGCAAGGGGGAAACGAATGTCAGGATCAGGCGCCGTTTTCACGAGGGTGATGAGTTTATCGAGGAATCGGACCGCACCCTCAGCGTAGGGCTGTTCAACGTCGTGACGGACAGGACAAACGGCGATATCAATTTCAACGGCTATCTGACCGTCGCCAATACCGTCGTCGGCGTGCTGAGCTTTACTTGGATCATGATGCTGTGGATGTTTCTCGATTACCGACGAAGGGGTGATTTCTGCTATCCGATGATCGCCTGCGGCGGCGTCAGCATTTACTGTATGGTGCTGTCGGCGTTCTTGATCTACAAGCTGCTCAACAACGGCGTCTTTTCGTTCGGGCATTTTCTGCAATTCATCAGAGAGATCGGCTCGTACCTTTTGCTCGTGCTCATTCCCGTCATGTTCGTGCTCTCAATACTGCTGTTTTTCAGCAATATCCTGCTGATGCGCCATGAGGGCAGGCGCCCTGTCAACGCGCTGGGCATCGCCTTCGGTATCCTCTGGTTCATCGGAACATTACTCACGGTCGGCAGCGTGACGATTTGGTTTTTCAATATCTGGAACTTCCCTCACGGCAATACCATCAGGAGCGGCTTGACCTATATCATCTGCTACTTTGAGTGCATGTTCCTCTCTACGGCAGTCTGTTCCTTCTTATCGACGAAATATCTTCCCGCCCGTGACCGCGACTACATCATCATTCTCGGCTGCGGTATCAACCGCGACGGAACGCTCATGCCGCTGCTCAGGGGCAGGGTAGACAGCGCGATCCGCTTTGAAAGGGAGCAGGCGGAAAAGACCGGCAAGCACGCGGTGTTTGTGCCCTCGGGCGGTCAGGGAGGCGACGAGATCATTCCCGAGAGCGAGGCGATGGCGCGCTATCTGCTCAGTCAGGGGATCCCGTCCGAGCAGATCGTGCAGGAAAACAAGAGCACCAATACCTTTGAAAATATGCAGTTTTCCAAGAATGTGATCGAGAGCCACGGCGGCGATATCGCCGAAAAGAAGGTCGCGTTCGCCACGACCAATTACCATGTTTTCAGGGGATATATTTTGGCGAAGAAAAACGGCTTTGACGCGAAGGGCATTTCCGCAAAGACGAAAGCCTATTTTTACCCCAACGCGTTTCTCAGAGAATTCATCGGTCTGCTTGCCGAGCAGAAGTGGAAGCACCTCGCGGTCGTCATTCTGCTGCTTGTTCTGTTTATCGGCTTGCCCGCCCTGCTGTGGGGTTGATGGTTTTTGTCATGACACGCATCGTATCACCGATGTGACAGAGTGATTCTTGACGGGCTTGCTTTTATTTGTTACGGTAAAAGTGCAAACAAAAGCGAAAGGGCAGTGGCTATGAAAGATCAACCGAGCTTTTTGGATTTATTATTGGAAGCGCATATCGGCTATGTGTTCTATATCGGAAGAGCGGTGTAATGTGATGAAAGTATTATGCAGGCAATACACGGAACAGGACTTTGAAGCGGTCTGCGACTTCTTGATCGAGCTGAACCGCAACGACAACAGCCATATCAACTGGAACTGGGCGCGGTTTGAGTGGATGTCGGAGCACCCCGAGTTTGATAAAAGCTGCAACAACTCCATCGGACTTTGGCTCGATAACGGTAAAATCGTCGGCGCGGCGATCTATGATATGTATTTCGGCGAAGCCTTCTGCGGCGCACTGCCGGGATATCAAACGATATATCCCGAAATCGTCAACTACGCTTATCGCGAATTAAGGGATGAAAACGGACTCGGTATTTCGATTTGCGATGATAACGATATGGAAATCACAGCGGCGCCGGCGCAGGGCTTCGCAAAAGCGGAACAGTCGGAAACCGTGATGAGCATAGAGCTTAAAAGCGAGTTACCGGTCGAACTGCCTGACGGCTTTCGCTTTGCCGAGCTTGACCCGGTGAAAGAGCCGTATGCGTTCCAATGGCTGCTGTGGCAGGGCTTTGATCACGGAACGGATAAAACGGAGTTTGAACAGGCGGAGGAGATCGTTGTGCAGTCTCGCAGACATTTTGATCCCCGTCTGAGCGTTGCGGCAGTCGATCAAGGCGGCGAATATGCAGCGTATTGCTGTGTGTGGTTTCATCCAAAGACAGATTACGCCTATGTCGAGCCTGTCTGTACCGTCCCCGGTCATCGCGGCAAGGGCTTGGCGAAAGCCGTGATAGGTAAAGCGCTGAACCGGGCAAGCCGACTCGGCGCAAAGAGAGCCTATGTCATTTCCGATACAGCTTTCTATGAAAGCCTTGGATTTCGCATAGACAGGCATTTTACGTTTTATTGGAAGGGATGAGCATGGAGAGTCTTTCGGTCAACGGAAAAGCGTATCAGATCATCAAATTGCTCGGCAAGGGCAAGGGCGGCTATTCCTACCTCGCGGAAAGCGAGGGCAAGCAGGCAGTATTGAAGCAGATCCACCACGAGCCGTGCGATTACTACACCTTCGGCAATAAGATCGAAGCAGAGAAAAACGACTATCAGCGTTTACAAAACGCCGGTATCAGGATTCCGAAAATGCTTGATATCGATACGGAAAACGAGCGGATCATCAAGGAATACATCGACGGCGATACGATTTTTGAGATGGTGAAGCATGATATCAGCGTTGAGCAGTACCTTCCGCAGGTGCGCGAGATGGCGCGGCTTGCGAAAAGCGCGGGGCTGAATATTGATTACTTCCCGACAAACTTTGTCGTTCAAAACGGCTTGCTGTACTACATCGACTATGAATGCAACAGCTATATGGACGAATGGAGCTTTGAAAAATGGGGCGTCAAATACTGGTCGAAAACACCGGCGTTTACGGCGTATCTTGAAAAAGCACGCAGCGTGACGCTGCACCCAATCACGCCTTTGGAACAGTTGAATGATTAGGGAAACGTCATCAACGGCGTGGTCATAACGCGGGTTATTAATCGTTACCGCTCCCGCAAACCTTTCACGCGTGGACTGGGTCGAGCGTCACGCTCGCGTGGACTGGGTCGAGCGTCACGCTCGCGTGGTCGTAACAGAGCAATTTCCTATACAGTAAAAAAAGGCAGAAGAAGAACGAGAATCCCGTTTTTCTTCTGCCTTTTTGATTGACACGCGGCGTGGCTCAACCGGATAACGACCGGCTGATCCTGTTGTAAACCGGCTTCATCGTCAAGCCTTGGATCACGGTGGTAAAGAACACGATCGCGTAGGTGCCGCCGAGTATGATGTGATAGACCTGCTCGGGCAGCATTTCCTTTGTGCTCATGGCGAGCGCCACGGATAAGCCGCCGCGCAGTCCGCCCCATGTCAGCAGCTTGATGAAGCTGAATCGGTCATATCCGTCCGGAATCTTCCCCATGAACAGCGAGGAAAGCGTGAGGCTGCCGCTTCTCGCGATCAGATTGGCAGCGACGGCGATCACCGACAGCAGCAATACATGCTCCATTTGCAGGATCCTCACAAATGTCAAGCCCAGCATGACATACAGAAGGGAGTTGCAAAGCGCATCCAGCGTTTCCCAAAAGCTGTCAAAGGTCTGCGCCGCCTCCGTTTCCTCCTTGGAAAAGCGGGTGCGCAGCGCCGAAAACAGCAGCCCGCAGACAACGGACGCGATCGCCCCCGAGAACCCAAAGCTCTCGCAGATCGCGTAGGAGAGCGAGACCGTCAGCAGGCTGACAAAAATGCCGAGGCTTTTGCTTTTGGTAAAGCGGAACAGCAGAAAGCTC
>CACZWQ010000082.1 GCA_902784855.1 uncultured Ruminococcus sp.
TACGCGCTTTCAATGGAGGGCTCGTTAAAGCTAAAGGAAATCAGCTACATCCACTCCGAGAGCTACGCGGCAGGCGAGCTGAAACACGGCACCATCTCCCTTATCACCGACGGTATGCCCGTTATCGCAGTCGCCACACAGAACACTTTGCTCGAAAAAACCGTTTCCAATATCAAAGAGGTAAAGGCGCGCGGCGCGATGACTATCGTCATCTGTGACGAAGAGGCCGATATTGATTCAGAGGCAGCGGATCACCTTGTACGCATCCCCAAAATAAGCGAAATGCTGATGCCGATGGTGGCGACAGTGCCCATGCAGCTCCTCGCCTACTACACCTCGGTCAACAAGGGCAACGACGTCGACAAGCCGCGAAATCTGGCAAAATCGGTCACAGTAGAGTAATACTAAACTCAAATAAAAAATAGACAATCTTTGCGGTCTATTTTCCGCAATACTTCGTTGTCGTCCTTGCAAGGCGTCAGCCTTGCGGCGTCCTTCGCAGCCTTGCGGCGTCCTTCGCCTCGTCTTGCGAAAAATATCCTCGCAAATCTTTGTCTGCTTTTTATCTGAGATTAGTGTAAAAATCAAAAAAGGATAGAAAAGCCCCTTCGTTTGTGATATAATGGATGCATATCCAAGGCGTCACGGACGGAGGGGTTTTATGACGGCGTTTGGGCAGTTTTATCTCGACAAGGAAAAGGACATCATCATCGCGCTCGATATGACGGCGCAGGGCTTGCGCTACACGCTGCGCACGCCGAATCACGCGAAGGGCAATCTGATCACGAACCTCGCGCATCTCTGCGGCCTGCCGCTGAGCGTGGGGGAGGACGGGCTGAAAATCATCGAGGGAGAAGTGCCCTGCTACATCGACGAGCGCAACCGCGAGGTCTATGTCCTGCGGCTCGCCGATACCAAGGTCGCGAACATCTACCCCGACGGCGCGATCGAGCGCAAGGCGTACATCCCCGCCATCTCGAAAACGCTCATGAGCCAGACAAAGGACTACCGCCTCGACGCGCGCAAGACGCTGGTCAAGACCTACATCCGCCGCGAGACGAAATTCCGCACCGACCTGCACACCCACATGAACGCGAACCTCGACGCGGATCTGCTGATCGCGCTGGGCATCTTCCACCAGATCCGCTATCCGCTCTACTATATCAAAAAGCTCGGGCTGCGCTGCACCGACGCGCAGCGCGCCATGCTCTCCGAGCAGCGGCAGGCGGTCGCCGAGCATTTAAGGGACGCGCACCTCACGGGCAAATACCGTGAGCGCAAGATCGACGACAACACCTTCCTCAACTTTGCCGACCTGATTCTCGGCAACCTCGAAAACGCGCCGTATAATCTGCCGCGTATCCGCGCGTCGCTGACCATCCTCAAGGACGGTCAGGCGGTGTTCACGAATCTGGAGAAGGTCTATCTCTACCGCTATGTCTTTACCAAGGGGCAGCCCGCCGACAAGAGGATCTCTCTGTCCGGCTACCGCGCGATCCCCGACAACGATATTGCCGCTGCGGTCGGACAGATGATCGACGACAGCCGCGCCGATTACCGCGGCCTGACGCTGTTTCAGAACAAGCTGCTGTGGATCGCCCGCAGCCTGCGCGACCGCGGCGTCTGCTATGCGGAGATCTCCGACACCACCCTCGTCAAGCCCGCCGCCGCGGCGGAAATGCTGGCGCAGGTGCATGCGGTCATGCCCGCCGTCACGGCGGAGACGGGCGTGACCCTGCGGTTTCTGGCGGCGATCCGCCGCATCCCGCTCACGATCGTCCGCGAGCGCGCCGCCGTCCGCGAGAATGTCCGCGAGCAGCTGCGCGTCATCCGCGCTGTCGCCGCCGACCCCTATGTGGCGGGCAGCGACATCATCGGCGAGGAGATCAACGATATCCGCGAGCTCAGCCCCGTTTTAAAGGAGCTGGTCGCCATCGCAGGCGAGAACGAGGGCTTTGTCATCCGCGTCCATGCGGGCGAAAACGACAGCCTGCGCGACAATGTCGCAAATTCCCTCGCCTGTGTGCGCGAAGCCCTGCGGGAGGGTCAGCCGATGCCGCGCATGCGCATCGGTCACGGGCTGTATACCGCCAACCTCCGCTCGGCGAAGGGGCAGCAGCTCATGCGCGACCTGCGCGACAGTCAGGTGGTGCTCGAATTCCAGCTCACCTCCAACGTGCGGCTCAATAACCTCAGCTCGCTGCGCAGCCATCCGCTCAAGCAGTACCTGCGCGGCGGCGTGTTCTGCGTGCAGGGAACCGACGGCGGCGCCATCTACGGCACCGATTCCATCGATGAACAGCTCGCGCTCGAGCGGCTGCTCGACCTCTCCTACGACGACCTGTGCGCCATGCGCCGCGCCGAGGATGATATCTTAGCGGAGAGCCTGCGCGTCTTTGCCGCGAAATCAGCGCGGTTTGCGTCACTTTTGCAGGGCGAGCGGGTGGAAGCCTTTCTCAATGCCCGCATCACGGCGCATGCGCGCGAGGACGCGGAGGCGACCTTCTCTGCCGGAAAGCCGGAGAGCGCCGTCGTGCTGAAGGATCGTATCCGCGAGCTTCCCGCCGACAAGGCGCCCGTCGTGCTGCTCGGCGGCAGCTTCAACAGCAGCCGCCATGCCACGCGCAAAAAAGAACCGCTCGTCGCGCTGCTGAGGGCGCTTGTCGAGCGGCTTGACCCCGAAAAGACCTGCTTTGTGATCGGCAGCTGCCTGACGGGGTATGAAAAGGAGCTGGTGCGGCTGGCGGGAGAACGTTTTGAGATCTTTGCCGTCGTGCCGACACTGCTCACGCCGGCGGAAGCGCAGCGCATCCGTCAGAGCGGCGTCGGCGTGCGGGTCTCGATCGAACCGACGCGGATGGGGCTGTACAAGAGCTTCGCATATGAGATATTCAAGCGGCGTCCCTCGGTCGTCGTGGCGCTCGACGGCAACTCGGCGGGCGCGAATACCGTTCAGGAGGCAAAAAACGGCAAGCGACGGGCGCATATCTTCGTGAACCGCCGCGCCCGCGTGCTCTACGCCAAGGCGATGACGCTGCAGGGCTATGTCAGCCTGTTTGACGGCGCGGAGGCGGTGCCCGCCATCGCGGCAGCCGTTGAACAGGTATACGCGGAAAACAACCGATAAACGGAGGATGACAGGATTGGAATTGTTGCTGAATATTGTTTTGCTGGTGCTCGGCTTTGCCGCGCTGATCAAGGGCGCGGACTGGTTTGTCGACGGCAGCGCGGCGCTGGCGCGCACCTTCCGCGTGCCGGGCGTGATCATCGGACTGACCATCGTGGCGATGGGGACAAGCGCGCCCGAGCTGGCGGTCAGCACCTCGGCGGCGCTTCAGGGCGCGAATGAGATCGCGCTGAGCAACGTCACGGGGTCGAATATCTTTAATCTTTTGATGGTGCTGGGCGTCTGCGCCCTCATCCGTCCCATTCCGATCGAGCGCGGCATTCTCAAGCGCGATTTTCCGCTGTCCATCGCGGCGGCGGTCGCCGTGCTGGCGGCGGTCGGCTTGCCGATGCTCACGGGCGCGGTGAAATTGCCCGTCGGGATGGCGGAGAATGTGGGCGTCATCAGCCGCGGGTTCGGAATCGCGCTGCTGGTGGTGTTCGCCGCCTATCTTACGCTTTTGATTATTCTCGGAAAGAAAAATAAAACCGCCGAATCCGACGAGCCGCCCGTCCCTGTCGTCAAGAGCGTGCTGCTGATCGTTTTCGGCGTCGCCTGTATCATCATCGGCGGGCAGCTCGTCGTCAACAATGCCGTCGCGATCGCCCCGAGTTACGGGATGTATTCTGTCTGCGCCGGAATCAACGATGTGGAATGCCGCCAGATTCAATTGGAAGAAGATTTCACCTTGCCTGTTGACGCTCTGCTGGATGCTTCCGACAGCGGGACCAAACTGATGTTTTTATGTTCCCCGAACAACCCTACCGGCAACGCTTTCCCCGAGAGTGGGATCAGACGGCTTCTGGACGAATTTAAAGGTGTCCTTGTCTTGGATGAGGCTTATGTCGATTTCTCTGAGCAAGGTTCAATGGTGGGACTTCTAGAGGAATATCCCAACTTGATCATTCTCCAGACCCTTTCCAAGGCTTACGGTATGGCAGGGCTTAGAGTAGGAATGGCTTTGGCGGATCCCGCTATAGTGTCTTTATTCGATAAGGTCCGTTATCCATATAATATCGGTACAGATACCTTGCGTCTGGCTGTCGGTAGCATTAATCCTGAGAAAGTCGCTTCCGAGATACAGATGATCAGGGCACAGAGGGATATGGTCGCTTCGAGGCTGGCAGGATTCAGATGTGTCGAAAAGATATTTCCGAGTGACGCTAACTTCCTGTTAGTCAAGGTGTCAGATCCAATCGCACTGTATTCCCACTTGCTTAGGGACGGGATTATAGTCAGGAACCGCTCATCTGTCACCGGTTGCGAGGGTTGTCTCCGTCTGACTGTCGGAACTCCAGAGGAGAACAACAAGATGCTTAGGTCCATCGGGGCTTTCGAGAATCCCGGAGCGATTGATTACGCTCCAGTCCAGGAAGGACGCCGGGCATGTCGGGAGAGGGTCACCCGTGAGACCAAAGTGCTGGTTGAGGCTGACCTTGACGGTAATGGCGAGAGTTCCATCAGCACAGGTCTTCGGTTCTTTGACCACATGCTTGAGCAGATTCCCCATCACTCTGGTATCTCATTGAAGATAATCGCTGAAGGGGATCTCGATGTGGATGAGCACCACACTATGGAGGATGTCGCTATCACTCTCGGAGAGACTCTGTTGGAGGCTTTGGGGGACAGGAGGGGCATAGAGCGTTATGGATTCGCACTGCCTATGGATGAGTGCGATGCCTTTGTCACTATGGATCTCGGTGGCCGTATCGATTTCAAATGTCACATCGATGATGTTCCCATTTATAGTATAGGAGCTGACAGTGGCCTTATCGCCATAAAATCGGTTAAACAGCGGATCTGAATCAATATCAAACCATGCAAAATCAACGACTCCTGTATCTGCTTCAGGGTTCGCCAAGCACATTCCCAGCATATATCTGTCTTCTCCCGGTCTAATCGAGCCGTCAATATACAGTCTGATCGGAATACTGATCTTCTCCCCTCTTGTTACAGTATATTCGTGCTCTCCGATGATATCGAAATATGCCGGCAGTACTTCCAGGGTCAGCTTTCCTTTGACGCCATTCGATGCTTCGGCCGTGATCATAACCTCTCCTGCTTTATGAGTAGTAATAAGACCATTCTGGTCTACCGATGCAATAGAACTGTCGGTGGAAGCCCATGTAAGAGTCTGGCCTGACGCCGTTGAAGGTTTAATGGTCGCCGAGCACTGAATCTGCTGACTTACTCCGACTGTATCACCTTCCGGCACCTCGAGGTCAATCCGATAAACCTCATCGGGATCATCAGGCAGTACCGTCAGATGACAATATGCCGCTGGCCAGCTGTATAAGCACGAGAAAACAAGTATTAAGGTTTCTCCCGCTCCCACGGCGCGCACAACGCCATTGGAGTAAGTTGCTACATTATTATCCATAGCCACCACTACTCCGGTATAGGTCGCATTAGAAGGATGAACCATTCCATACAGTCTAAAGCTGTCTCCCACATGAAGCGTCTTACTTGTTTCATCAAGTTCGATAGATGTCACTGCATTTACGGCCGCTCCGGTCCCGGTATACTTGAACATCAACGAATCCGGGCCATCCACGCTGAGGTCCGTACTGCCGCTGCATCCTGAGATCACCGTGTCTTTCTGTACGCCCACTATACCGCCTGCAGCCAACAGAGAATAGGGTGAAGGCGGATTGTCCTTATTAGAAAATGCCGATACTTCTCCGGAACTGGTGCATCCACTGATCTGTACATTAGAAGCTGACTCACCTGCAATGCCTCCGCAAGCAACTGCCACGTCTGGCTCAGAATCATCGGGATACACGCTGCCCGAAACATATCCGGAATTACTGCAGTTTATTATGGATGAATTATTTTTTATACAACCTACTATCCCTCCTACGTCTATCGTCGGGCCATCAGAAGCTGCTGCAACATAGTTGTCAAAATCACAATTCTTAATGGTACCCCTGGAAACGTACCCGGCAATTCCACCATTATTTACATCTGATCCAGGTTTATACTCACTGTAACTCCACACATGTACATGCGATGTACAGT
>CACZWQ010000083.1 GCA_902784855.1 uncultured Ruminococcus sp.
CATTCATCGCTGATCACATATGCCATGGATTGTACACCTCCTTATTATAGTAATTTTAGTATAGCATAAAAATAAAAAAATGCAAGTAGTTTGCGACAATTTATCGACATAGCCGCTGTCCGCCGTCATTATTCCAGATTGCCCAGCTGTTCCAGCTCTTTCTTGTTGACCTTGATATAGCCGTCCTTGACGAGCCGGCACTGTCTGACCGTGAAGGTCTTGGGCGCCACGTCGGCGGGGGCGTTGTCGAGCTTGACCTTCAGGGTGCGGGCGATGAGGTTGTTTTCCACCACCAGACCGTTGCCCTCGGGCGTCTTGACGATCGCGCCGACCTTGGGGGTGCGGCGCAGCAGGTCGGTGTATGCCTCCTGCTCGTATTTCAGGCAGCACATCAGTCTGCCGCAGGTGCCCGAGATCTTGACGGGCGAGAGTGACAGCCCCTGCTCCTTCGCCATCTTGATGGACACGGGCTGGAACTCGCCCATGAAGGTGTTGCAGCAAAACGGCTTGCCGCAGACGCCCAGTCCGCCCAGCATCTTTGCCTCGTCGCGCACGCCGATCTGGCGCAGCTCGATGCGGGTGCGGAACACCGACGCCAAGTCCTTGACCAGCGCGCGGAAATCGACCCTGCCGTCGGCGGTGAAATAAAAGATGATCTTGCTGTTGTCAAAGGTGTATTCCACGTTGACCAGCTTCATCTTCAAGCCGTGGGCGGCGATCTTCTGCTCACAGGTCTTGCGGGCGTTTTTCTCCTTGATATGGTTTTCCGCCAGATGGTTCAGGTCCTTTTCGGTGGCGATGCGGATCAGCGGCTTGAGCGGATGGTTCAGCTCCTCGTCCGTAATGGTCTTGTTTGCCATCGCCACCTCGCCGCATTCCAGCCCGCGCGCGGTCTCGACGATGACCATATCGCCTACCTTCAGCTTGTTTCCCAGCGGGTCAAAGTAGTAGACCTTGCCCACCTCTTTAAATCTGACGCCGATTACCTCTGCCATGTTATCCTCCTGAATTCTCCGCACATCCAAGTCGTGAGGAGATGGATGTTTCCGTATTGTTTGATTCTATCCAGGGAGCTGTCGCACAGCTCCATCATTTCCAGTATTTTTTTGCGGGTCAGCCGCTGTGCCAGCCGGTTGGCTGCCTGTGCGTCGCCCGCCGCCTTGCCGCCCGACAGGATCACCAGCGCGTCGCGCAGGCTGCGCTTGACTGCCGCAAGGACCGCGCCCGCCTGTTCCTTGTCGGTCAGGCTGTAGAGTGCCTTTAAGAGCGGGTACTCCGTATGGTCCGTGATCCCTGTGATGATCGCCTGCGCGGCAGTCGATGCCGCCTCGTCAAAGCGCGTCTCGCTGCGCAGCCGCAGCACCGTGAACCGCGAGAGGATCGTCGGCAGCAGGCTCTGCGCGCTTTGGCACAGCAGGATGAAAAGCACATGCTGCGGCGGCTCCTCCGAGAGCTTTAAGAAGGTGTTCTGCAACAGCGGCGGCAGACGGTCGTCGCAGTGCGAAAGGATGTAGACCTTTGCGTCCGCTTCATTCGGCAGGATGTACGCGTCCCGAATCAGGTCGCGCATTTGCTCCACCGAATACTGCTTTTTCTTCGGCGGCAGCGGCAGCACCGTCACGTCGGGATGGCTCTCCTGCGCGGCGTTGCGGCAGCTCTTGCAGACGCCGCACGGGCGCTCCTTCCCGCTGCATACCGCGTACATTGCCAGAAAGCCGGCAAGCCTTGCCGCTTTGTCGTCGTCTGCGCTCTCGATGATCAGGGCATGCGGCAGGCGCCCGCCGCGGTCAAGCTCTGAGAGCAGCTGCTTTGTGCTGTTGTCAAAATCAAATCCGTTGAAATTCAATATCGTTTACCTGTTTTGCAGCCGGACGATGTTGGTGACGATGTCGCCCTTGTTTGTGATGTCGATGGTGCCGTAGGTGGCATAGTAGCCGCTGCACGAGCCGGGATTCATCAGGTACAGCCCGTCGAGGTAATCCGTCACCGCCTGATGGGTGTGCCCGAACAGCAGGATATCCGCGTTCTGCTCACGCGCGGCGTAGACCATGTTGGCAAAGGTGAACTTCGCCTGATAGAGGTGCCCGTGCGTGATGAAGATGGTTTTGTCTCCCAGACGGACGGTTTCCGTCGGGGGGAGCTTGCTTGACCAGTCACAGTTGCCGCGCACGCCGATGACCGTTTTGTCCCGATAGACGTCCTTGATGAATTGAAACTGCTCGGAGCCGTCGCCGCAGTGGATGATCGCCTCCGCCGCAGGCTGAGCGTCCAGAGCGCGCTTGAGCGAGAAAAAATCGCCGTGGGTGTCGGAAACTACCAGAATACGCATAAGATTCTCCGTTCTAAAATCCATCACCGCGCATAGGATATGACGAGGTGGTTTGATGACGAATGAAGCCAATGAAATGATGGCGCGCCTGTCGCGTGAGCTGAACCTGTCGCCCGAGGAGACAAAGGCGTCCTGTGCGCGCGGCGACACGGAGCGCCTGCTGGAACACGTCGACAGCGAGCGGGCGAAGCAGGTCAAAGAGATCCTCAGCGACCCCGAGCGCGTAGGGGAGATGCTGAACAGCCCGCAGGCGCAGGCGCTGATGAAGCTGCTGGGGCAGCAGTAAAGGTGAGCTATGTCGGAATTACAGGATACCATCAATCAGATCATGAGCGACCCCGAGGCGATGCGGAAGGTGCAGAGCCTCGGTCAGCAGCTCGGCATCGGCAGTCCCGCGCCGAAGCCCGCGCCGCCCGCCGATCACGGCAGCGGCGAGATGATGACTGCGCTGTCCAAGCTGGCGCCGCTGATGGGCGCGGCAAAGCCGAACGACGAGACCGCGGTGCTGCTCAATGCCCTGCGGCCGTTCCTCAGCGGAGAAAAGCTGAAACGGCTGGAAAGCGCGCAAAAGCTGATACGCCTGATACGGCTGATCCCGCTGCTCAAGGACAGCGGCTTGTTTGGATAAGGTGATATGATGCCAAGCTTTGAAGAAGAGGCGTTCGAGCGCGCCCGACAGATGTCCCACAACCGCCGCGCGGCAAAGCCCGCGCCGCCTGCGGAGCCTGCGCCGCCGGTCGAGCCGCAAAAGCCGCAGCCGCAGCCGGTCGAGCCGCAAAAGCCGATGGCGAAACCGATGCCGAAGCCGCCCGATCTGATGGAGACGCTGTTTTTCAACAAGGAGAACAGCCTGATCATGATGCTGCTCCTGCTGTTGATGGATGAAAACAGCGACCCCACGCTGATCTTCGCGCTGGTTTATCTGCTGTTGTAAGTATAGATTAAGTATAGATAAGGTTTACCTGACCTGACCGTTGCCGCGGATGATGAATTTCATGCTGGTCAGCTCGTTGAGACCCATGGGACCTCTGGCGTGCAGCTTCTGGGTGGAGATGCCGATCTCGGCGCCCAAGCCGAATTCGCCGCCGTCGGTGAAGCGGGTGGAGGCGTTGACATAGACCGCCGCCGAATCGACGCAGGAGGTGAACTTGTTCGCGGCGTCGTAGTCGCGGGTGATGATGCTCTCGCTGTGACCCGTGCTGTACTTGGCGAGGTGGTCGAGCGCGTCGTCAAGGCTGTCAACGACCTTGACCGCGAGGATGTAGTCCAGAAATTCCACCGCGTAATCGTTCTCGGTGGCGGGGGTGACGCAGTCGCCGAGGATGGCGCGCGTCCGTTCGCAGCCGCGCAGCTCCACCTGCTTTTGATCGAGCGCCGCCTTGATGGCGGGCAGCGCCTGTTCGGCGATCGCTCGGTGCACGAGCACGGTCTCGATCGCGTTGCAGACCGAGGGGCGCTGGGTCTTGGCGTTGAAGATGATGTTTGCCGCCATCTCGATGTCGGCGCTCTCGTCGACATAGACGTGGCAGTTGCCGACGCCCGTTTCGATGACGGGCACCTTGGCATTCTCGACGACGCTCTTGATCAGTCCCGCACCGCCGCGCGGGATCAGAACGTCGAGGTAGTCCGAGAGCTGCATCAGCTCGGTCGCGCTTTGGCGGGTGGTGTCGGTGACGAGGGACACGCAGTCGCGGGGCAGACCCGCGCGCTCGATGGCGCCGCGCATGATCTCGGCGATGGCGCGGTTGGAGTGGATGGCTTCCTTGCCGCCGCGCAGGATGACCGCGCTGCCCGCTTTCAGACAGAGCGCCGCCGCGTCGCTGGTGACGTTGGGGCGCGCCTCGTAGATGATGCCGATGACGCCCATGGGGACGGTGATCTTCTCGATCTGCAAGCCGTTTTTCAGCGTCCTGCCCTCGATGACCCTGCCGATGGGGTCGGGTTGGGAGGCGACCTGCGACACGCCGTCAGCCATGCCCTCGATGCGGCTCTCGTCGAGCCTGAGGCGGTCGAGCAGCGAGGCGGTCAAGCCTGCCGCTTTTCCGTTTTCAAGGTCGATCTTATTGGCGTCGATGATGGTCTGCGCATTGGCGCGCAGCGCCTCGGCGATCGCATACAGCGCCGCGTCCTTTTTGGCGCCCGCGTTCATCAGAACACGCGCCGCCTGCTTGGCGGAAGCGCCCATTTGTTCCAGAATTGTCATATCAAAACCCTCCTAAAAAATGCTAACCGCTAGCCACTAACCACTAGCCACTGATATCACCGGTGGGCGAGGAATTTCGTGCCCGGTGTTTTGCCTTCAAAGATATCGTAGATCTGTCGGGGGTCGGTGCCGTTCATGACGTGCACCTCGATGCCGCGCTTGGTGGCGTAGTCCGCCGCCTGCAATTTGGTGATCATGCCGCCCGTGCCGCGGTTGGAGCCGGTGCCGGCAGCCATATCGAGAATGGTCTTGGTGATCTTGGTCACGACGTCGATCTTCTTGGCGCGCTCGTTGACGCGGGGATTGGAGTCGTACAAGCCGTCGATATCGGTGAGGATGACCAGCCGGTCGGCGCTGATGATGTGAGAGACGATGGCGGAGAGCATGTCGTTGTCGCCGAAGTTCTTGCCCTCCAGCTCGTCGATGGAAACGGTGTCGTTTTCGTTGATGATGGGGATGATGCCCATGCTCAGCAGCTCGTCGATGGTGTTGTTGATATTGCGGCGCTTGTTCTCGGTCTCCACCGCGTCGGCGGTCAAGAGGATCTGCGCCACCGCGTGGTTGTATTCTCCGAATATCTTGTCATACATAAACATCAGCTCGCACTGACCGATCGCCGCGAGCGCCTGCTTTTTTTTGGTCTCGTCGGGGCGCTTGGAGAGTCCCGTCTTGCCCATGCCGACGCCGATGGCGCCCGATGACACCAGCATGATATCCTCGCCGCTGTTCTGCAGATCCGCCAGCACCTTGCACAGCGATTCCACGCGCCGGTAGTTGACCTTTCCGTTGTCATAGGTGAGGGTCGAGGTGCCCACCTTGATAACGGTTTTACGATTACCCATAAATACACCTGTCTTTGTATAAAAATCCAGCCTATATTATAGCACAAGCGGCGGGAGACTGCAAGATTTTTTTCGCGCGAAAAAAGCGCAAAATCACAAAAAGCAGTTGACATTATGAGAATAAATGATATAATATAACTGAAAAATTGTGTTTTGCATTTTTGCAGAAACAAAAAAGGAGGAATTTTAATGAAAAAAATGATATCCGTGCTGTTGACGGTATGTATGGTGCTGTCACTCTTTGCCGTGGCGGCAGTCAGCGTCGGCGCGGAGGAAGATTTATGGTTTGACAGAGACTATACGGTTACCGCGGTCGGCAACGGCGACACCGGCAGCGTATGGCTGAA
>CACZWQ010000084.1 GCA_902784855.1 uncultured Ruminococcus sp.
CGGATCGTGTCCTTCACGTCATAGTCGTCCGCCAGACGCAGGATGTTGTCATACGTCGTGCGCGCCTTCTGCTCGGCGGCAAGGTCCTCGTGCAGGTCGGTGACGGCGTCGCCCTTTGACTGCAAATAGGCGGTCGTGAACGGCGCGCCCGACGCCGACTGGGGATAGACGCCGAGGGTGTGGTCGACAAAATAATCGTCAAAGCCCTGCGCCTTGATTTGATCGACCGTCAAATCCTTGGTCAGCTGATAGAGGATCGCGCCGATCATCTCGATATGGTTCAGCTCCTCGGTGCCGATATCCGTCAGCGTCGCCTTTAGTTCGGGCATCGGCATCGTGTAGCGCTGGTTCAGATAGCGCAGCGCAGCGCCGAGCTCGCCGTCGGGTCCGCCCAGCTGGCTCATGATCGCCTTGGCGAGCTTGGCGTTCGGCGTTTTGATCTTCACCGGGTATTGCAGTTTTTTCTCATAGACAAACATCAGCTCTCCTCCTCGCATTCCCACGGCCAGGGAGCCTTGATCCAGTCCCAGTTGTTGCCGTCTTCGCTCTTCTTGGTCAGCGCGCCGTACTTTTCCTCATATTCCTTCACCATCGGGGCGAGCAGCTGCTGATAGCGCTGCACCTGCCGCAGCGTCTCCTTGTCGTTGGGATGGGTGTCAAGAAACAGCTGCAGGTCGAGTGCGGCAAACTGATAGGTGGCGATTTTTTTGAGCATCGCCTCGCGCTTAGTCATTGGCTTCACCGCACTTTCCGCCGCAGAACGGCTTGTTCAGCTCAGAATACATGGTCCCGAGCGCATACCCCTGATCGGGTGTGAATATCTTTGCGTCATCTTCCTGAAACGGCACATACGCCATTGCCGGCACGGGATTGTCGGGCAGCATCGGGATGCCGTATTGCTTTTCCATGATTTCCGCCAGTTTCACTTTCATTCTCCTTTTCGTGTGATTGAGCACAGTGCTCACCATATAATATGAAAAGGAGCGTCGGCGCGTGACAGCGCGACGGATAAGGGCTGCCGTACCGGAGCGTTGTCCGGACGGCAGCCCTTTCTGTTATGGTATCACTTTTGTTCGTTAACTTTCTCCTGCAACTCGTTTAGCTCCCTGACCTGCTTTTTGTATACCGCGTACAGTATCAGCCAGATGATGAAGAAGCAGATCAGCTGTATCGATGCCATGATCAGGACCTCCGCGATGTTGTTCAGCCAGCCAAGCAGCAGCCCGATCAGGATGAACAGGATAATGATCAGGGCGCAGTGTGAAAACGTTGCTGCCGCCAGCGGCATGCGCTCGATCTCATAGAAGGTCATCCCCGCAAAGCAAACGGCGCCGTACATGCCCGAAAACAGGCTTTGCAGGATCATGGCGACGGCTTCGCTCCCGCCTGCCATCTCGATCAGCCGTAAAGAAGTGAACCGCTCGCCGCCCGAATTTGCGTTGCCGGTCAGGATCGCGATCAAATTGCCGATCACCATTCCAATCAAAAAACCGATCCCCGCTCGCATCAAGATTCTTTTCAGCACAGGTACCCCTCCTCTCGTGACAGCTTCTCTTTGATCAGCGGGATATACCGCCGTGAAGCCCATGTCTCCATACCGTTATCGAACTCGATGCGCAGCGTGCCCATGAGCGTAAAATCATACTTGCGCACCATCTTCAAATTGATGATCTCAAACCGCGACACACGCAGGAATTGACCGCTCAAAAGCTCCTCGATCCGCTGCAGCGATTGCTTTGCCCTGTATTTTCCGTGGACGGCGACGATCTGCACATTCTTTCCGGCAGCGGAAATGAAAACGATATCCTTCTCGTCGATGATGCTCGGACGGTTTTCCTGATCGAGCGCGGTCAGTCTGATCGGCTCGTGCTGTGTCAGCGCTTCGATCAGCGCGTTGACCTGTCCGTCGCGGCTGTCTGCGCGGATGATGATCTCGATATCGTCGCGCGCGGGTTCTTTTTCGAAGCGGACGCTGATCTTCTTCATACGGTAGATCCGCCCTCCTTTTTTCCTTGTTGCGGGATGCATACAGATTCTCCGTTGCTCACTGAAATATACTATAATAGATTGAGGGGATCAAGTCAACAAAAACAGAACGAACGGTGCTGTACGGGGAATGAACGGTAACGGCGCAGGAAAAAAGCGGGGAGTCATGACAGAATGAATTGCCTTTTCAGGATGAGATCTCCATCCCGGGCAAATACCACAGCAGCGCCTCCTCGGCGCTTAGACCGTGGCGGCACAGCCAATCCAGTCCGTTCAGACTCACGCCGACGCATGCCTGTCCGCTGTCGCGGTATGCGCAGAACGCATCCCACGGAGAGGCGACCGCTCTCAGATAAGGATAGGTCTGTGACGCCTCGGTACAGCCGTTCGTCGAGGGGCAGCAGGGGACGGCAGCGGGCTTTCCGCCGAGCGTCAATATTTCCTCTTCGGAATAATAAATGGATTTGACGCGCGCTGTCAGCGCGGCGTCGGCGTCGGCTCCCGACTGTTTTTGGTCGAAGGAAACGGCGGCGTTGGTCTTTTGCAGGATGACGACGGCTCTCAGCGCCTCGTCACAGAAGTCATCCCTACACAGCGAAGCGGCTTGCCGAATTTCGACGTCAAGGGCAGCGCTGTTGCCCGCTTTGTCATAGTTGCTGATTTCTTCGCCGCTTGTCCCGCTGTTCTTGTACAATATTGTCAGGGGCAACGTCGCCATCAATAAAAAAAACAGCCCGATCATCCATATTTTATCTCTCATTTTTTGCACTCTCCCGCATGATTTTGCTTGACAACAGGACGCAATTGTCATACAATAGTATATGAACGCATTCTAGGGTTGATTACCCTGTTTTTCATTTTACGAGAACGGAGATTTGGTATGAAGATAAAATATTCCGTCATTCCCTTTATCCCCGCCTTTTTGGCGATGCTGTTCCTCAAGGTCATGAGCGTGGTCGGCGTCGACGGAAACGGGCAGTTCTGGGGAATGAACAGTATGAACATCTCTTACACGGTGATCGGTATCGCGCTCGGACTGTTTTTGGTCTGCGCCCTGTTCAATCTGCTCGACAGAAAGACAGCGCCTGCCTATCCCGTCAAGGTGAATCCCACTGCCGGATTTTTTGCCGTCCTGTCGGGCTGCGGCATCATCGCCGCTGCGGTGTCCGGCGTGATCGTCGCGCTTTCGGATAAAGCCAATACGGATAATCTGTTGATGGCGCTGATCTGCGCGGGCTTTGCCGTTCCGGCGGGAATCGCGATGCTTTTGATCTCCAAGGTGCATTTCAGCGGCAAAAGCACGGTATCCTCGGTCTCCATGCTCTTTGTGTTCCCCTCGCTCTGGGGCTGCGCGAATCTGGTCAGCGAGTTTCTCAGCGCGACCAAGGCGAGCATCTCGTCCAAGGATATGACGGCGCTTTTCTGTTATCTTTTCCTGGCGCTGTTTTTGTTCTCCAACTCGATGGTGGTCTCTCGCGTCAAGGGCAGAAACCCCGTCAAGGGAGTCTTTCTGTACGGCGTGCCGATGGCGGCGCTGACGCTCACCTTCGGCGCTTATGAGCTGGTGAGAATGAGCCGCGAGGGCTTCTCCGCCGACACGCTTATCCGCGCGTTCATGATGATCGTGCTCGGAATTTACGCGCTCTCGTTCATTGTCGAGCTGTATTCCAACAACTACACCAAGGATGACTTGGAGATCGTCGATAACCTTCCGGATGCGAAGGAGGATGATTTTGCCAACGCCATTTCGATCGGACCCGCTTCTTCCGAGCTTGTCGGAGAGACGGCAGGGGAGGGGCATGTCAACCGTCTCAAGGAGACCGCTGACTCCGAAAAGGAACTGAGAGCGGCGCTCAGAGCAGCCGACCTCGGTGCGGAGAAAGAGGAGAGCCGCATCGACGACTTGGTTTTCTCCGACAGAGCACCCGATAACAATCCCAATGTCGCCTACGCGGACGATTATTATTCCAACGCAAGAGGCATGGATGACTTCATCATGGGATATGCCTATGATGACGATAAGAAAGCGATCGCAAAAGCGGAGCAGGAAAAAGCAAGGCAGCTCAGGCAGCAGGAAAAAGAGGAGCGCCAAGCGGCAAAAAAGCTGGAAGCGGAAAGAAGAGCCGCCGAGAAGCAGAATGCCGTCAAACAGAAAATGGCTGCAAAAAAGCCTGTTGCGGAAAAGCCGGAAACGGCGCCGGAGACGGTCGTCGTACCTCAAACCCGTCCGGAGCCTGAGCAGAAACCCGCTGCCGCGCCCGTAACCGCGACTGAGCCCGAGCCGCAGCCGATCGCAGAACCCCTGACGGAGGAAGCGCAGTCGGTAGAAGCGATCCTGCAAGCCGGATTGAAGAAAAACGCGCGCAGCGCATCGAATGGCGCCTACGCTGACATCGACCGGCTCTCCGAGGAGCTGCGCAAGGCGGCGGAATCCAGAAAGCAATCCGAGAGATCCGCGAGGAACAACCTGCGTCGTGTCGATTCCCGAGAGGAGAGCAAATCGGCGGAGGAGCTTCGCGTAGCGGAAAAAGCAAAGCAGCTGGAGGAAGCCCGTCTCGAGGCGGCAAAGAAAGCGGAGGAAGCCCGCCTCGCCGAGGAAGCGAGAAAGGCAGAGGAAGCCCGCCTTGCCGAGGAAGCGAGAAAGGCGGAGGAAGAGCGCATGAAAGCGGAAAGAATCGCAAAGGCGCAGTCGAATCCCCAGCCCGAGAACATCGGCACCCGTCAGGAGATTTTCCGCGAGAGAAAGAGCGCGGTCAACCGTTTGCTTCAGGAGCTGAACGACAAAAAATAACGGTTGACAATTCGGCTTGACGGTGTTATGATAGTTCATAATATGAAAGAAAGCGATGACAGGGACACGACCTGCGGGTTCCCGGGATCCAGAGAGCGGCATGGTAGCTGAGATTGCCGCATCCCGCGCCGTTTGTTACCACCCTTGAGCTCTGTGCAGGAAATGGCACGGCGTTTTCCGCGTTAAGGAGTCCAAAGGACGCACAGCGTTGAATTTGGGTGGAACCACGAGTCAATTCGTCCCAATATCCCCCGGGGGTATTGGGACTTTTCTTTATGTAATAACAGGAAAGGGAGAATCATGATGATCAACATTGAATTAAAGGGCGGCGTCGTCAAGGAGTTTGACGCAGGCGTCACGCCCGCTGAGATCGCAAAATCCATCGGCGCGGGGCTGTATAAGGCAGTCTGCTGTGCAAAGATCAACGGCGAGGTCGTCGACCTGCGCACCCCCGTCACCGAGGACAGCAAGGTAGAGCTGCTCACCTTCGACGACCCCGAGGGCAGGCACGCGTTCTGGCACACCGCGTCTCATATTCTGGCGCAGGCGGTCAAGAGACTGTACCCCAACGCCAAATGCGCCATCGGTCCCGCCATCGAATCGGGCTTCTACTACGACTTTGATGTCGAAAAGCCCTTCTCGAACGAGGATCTGCAAAAGATCAAGGCGGAGATGAAAAAGATCGTCAAATCCGGTCTCGAAATCTCCCGTTTTGAGCTGGAGCCTGAAAAGGCGGTCGCGCTGCTGACGGAGATGAATGAGCCGTACAAGGTCGAGCTGGCGCAGGAGCACACCGACAAGGGCGAGAACATCAGCTTTTACAAGCAGGGCGAGTTCACCGACCTGTGCGCGGGCCCGCACCTGATGTCCGTCGCGGCGGTCAAGGCGATTGAGCTGACCAACTGCACGGGCGCCTATTGGCGCGGCGACGCATCCAAGGCCCATCCTGCTGCCCAAGGGCGCGCGCGTCATCCAGCTGTTGCAGCGCTTCGTCGAGGACGAGGAGCAAAAGCGCGGCTGGCTGCTGACCAAGACCCCCTTTATGGCGAAATCCGACCTTTATAAGATCAGCGGACACTGGGATCACTATCAGGACGGCATGTTCATCTTCGGCGACCCCGACAGCGACGAGGAGGTCTATGCCCTGCGTCCCATGACCTGTCCGTTCCAATATCAGGCATATCTCAACAAGCAGCGCTCCTACCGCGACCTGCCGCTGCGCTATAACGAGACCTCTACGCTGTTCCGCAACGAGGCGTCGGGCGAGATGCACGGCTTGATCCGCGTGCGCCAGTTCACGATCTCCGAGGGTCACCTGATGTGCACCCCCGAGCAGCTCGAGGACGAGTTCAGAAAATGCGTCGAGCTTGCCGCCTTCATGCTCAAGACCGTCGGTCTCTATGAGG
Organism: uncultured Ruminococcus sp.; assembly: GCA_902784855.1. Classification (GTDB taxonomy): domain Bacteria; phylum Bacillota; class Clostridia; order Oscillospirales; family Acutalibacteraceae; genus Ruminococcoides. The sequence goes on from CACZWQ010000084.1 coordinate 6,184, forward strand.
ACGTCAGCTACCGCTTCTCCCAGTGGGACCCCAACGACCGCGCCAAATACATCGGCACCGAGGAGGAGTGGGACAACGTTCAGAAGATGATGGGCACCATCCTCGACAACCTCGGCATCGACTACGCGGTCGGCGTGGGCGAAGCCGCCTTCTACGGACCCAAGCTCGATATCCAGATCAAGAACGTCTACGGCAAGGAGGACACCCTGATCACCATCCAGATCGACCCCTATCTTGCCCGCAACTTCGGCATGGAGTATGTCGACCGCGACGGCGTCAAGAAACACCCCTTCATCATCCACCGCACCTCCATCGGCTGCTACGAGCGCACCCTTGCGCTGCTGATCGAAAAATACGCGGGTGCGTTCCCGCTTTGGCTGGCTCCCACGCAGGTCAAGCTGCTGGCAGTCGCCGACAGACACCTCGACTATCTCTATGAGATCAAGAAGCAGCTGGAGCAGGCGGGTCTGCGCGCAGAGGTCGACGACAGGAGCGAGAAGATCGGTTACAAGATCCGTCAGGCGCAGCTCGAGAAGGTTCCCTATATGATCATCATCGGCGACAAGGACATCGAGGCGAACACCGTCTCCGTCCGCCACAGAAAGGACGGCGACCTCGGCGCCATGAAGCTCGAAGCGTTCCTCGCGCTGGCGCAGGAGGAGATCGCTTCCAAGGCAATCAAATAAGATGCAACGGCAAAGCAGGTGACGCATGGGCTTTTCTCCCTATGAATACGACAGAAAAAGCTACAGAGAATCCAAGCGCCGCAGAAAGCAGGCGCTCAGGCAGAGCGAGACGGGCTATATCAAGCCCTACCGCCGCAGCGGCAGGCGCAAGGCGCTGATCGTCGCCGCCGCTGCGGTGCTCGTTCTCGCCATCGCCACCGTGCCCGTCTGCATGCACCTGTTCTCACCTGAGCGCACCGCCGCGCAGCGCCGGCGCGTCACGCTCTCCGCTTCCGAGCGGCTGCGCCCCGTCAACAAGGCGAATCCCCTGCAAAAAACGGACGTCCCGCCGCTTGCGCCGTTTGAAAAGGTCAAGGTCCACGCCGCGATCGCGGACGAGCTGGAAGCCATGCGGCAGGGCGCCGAGCAAAAAAACATCCGCCTGACCGTCACCGAAGGGTATATCTCCTTCGACGAGCAGCAGAAGCGGTACGAGAAAAACCTTGCGCCCTATTTGAACAGCCCCGACTATACGCCTGTCCGGGCACAGGCGGCGGCACAGCGCATTGTGCCGGAAGCGGGCTGCTGCGAGGCGCAGACCGGACTTCTCGTCCTGTTTGACGTCACGGATCCCCGCACCAAACAGTTCGTCGAGCGCGAATGTGTCCGCTACGGCTTCATTCAGCGCTTTGCCGAAAATAAGGAAGACATCACCCACATGCAGCAGAACCCCTCCGCTTACCGCTATGTGGGGAAAGAGGACGCCGAAAAAATGCGCGCTTTCGATATGTGCCTCGAAGAGTACGCCGACTATGTTGCCAGTCAGCATTCGGCGACATTGGAGTAATATGAAGAGAACGAATCAGAAGAATACCGACCTAAATCCGTTTTTCCGGTTTTTCCATGTGTTATCCCGTCTGGTCGTCACGCTGCCGCGCAAGACCAAGCGCACCGTCACCCTCGTGTGTCTGGGCTTGATCGTGCTCGGCATCATCACCTCCTCGGCAGCGATGCCGAGTGAACCCGCACCTCCCGCGCAGCCGGAGCAGACGGAGCAGACGGTCGAACCGACCGTCCCCGCGACGCTGCCGCCCACGCAGCCCGTCACCCGGAGCGTCGGCCACCGCATCGACGGCGTCCCCATCGTGGTGCAGGATTTTTATAAGGCGGGCTGCGAGACCTACGCCTGTACCATGCTGCTGCAGGGCTTGGGCTTCGACATCGACGAATACCGCTTCGTCGACGAGTTTCTGATCACGAGCAGCTTTTCCTACGACGACGAGGGCAACATGTACGGCCCCGACATGAATTCCGCCTTTGCGGGGGATATCTTCACGGGCGCGGGCATTTTCTGCCCCGCGATGGCGAAGTCGATGAACCGCTGAAGGAATCGTGCGGCGCGCGCTGGTTCGATGACCGCCAGTGGCACGTGCTAACCTTCGCTGGGTCATTTTGGAGCCGCACGGACTGCCGTTACGCGGACAGCCAGTGGATCGAGTGGATGAG
>CACZWQ010000085.1 GCA_902784855.1 uncultured Ruminococcus sp.
AAGGTCAAGTAAATATCCCGCGTTATAGCGCGGGCAAGACGGTTACTGTCAAAAATAACCCTTCACGCGTGGATTGGGTCAAGCGTCACGCTTGCGTGGACTGGGTCAAGCTTCAAGCTTGTCACGCTTGCGGGAGAGGAGTCTCTTTTTGTATTGGGCGGGGGTGCAGTTGTAAATCTTTTTGCACTGGGTGATGAACGACTTTACATTGGCAAAACCGTTTTCAAACGCCGCAGTAGACACTGTCGTGTTATAAGACAGCATATCGTTGATCGCGTTTTCCAAACGCAGATTCGCCAGATATTCGGAAAAACTGACCTGTGTCACATTTTTGAAGTACTTGGAAAAATAAGACGGCGAAAGATTGACGACGCCGGAGATCTCATCAAGCGAGATCTCGTGCTTGAAGTTTTCATTGATATAGGCGATCGCGGTCTTGGCATAGGAGAAGTCGCGCCGGGGCGACGCCGGATTTCCCGACAGCCTTTTGAAATGTACGCACTTTGTCAGCAGCACATAATAAAGCTTGTTGATGTAGGAAATCTGGATCAACGGGGAATAATCGCTGTTGATGTCGACCGAGGCGATCTGTCTGAGCACGTCGATGATCTCCGCGTGCACGGCAGGATTGTCTCCGTCATCAAACAACATGCTGTCAATGGATTTGCAGAACATGCGGATGTATTCAATAGAAAAATTCACACACAACAGACTGCAGCTGGTGCCGTCGACAGGGCGCACAAGATGGACGTCCTCACTGTTAAAAATGATAAAATCATCCTGATCCACGATGCGGGATTCACCGTTGCGGCAGCACTCCGATTTGCCCTCGACGACAAAAACGATCTCCGGCTCGCGGTGCCATTGCAGCTCGGTTTTGTGCGTATCGGATGAGAGATTCAAGCGCATCACAGTCGCGGGAATATTTTTATTGTAATTCACCACGTCATATTTATAATCCATTTTGATAATAACTCCTTGCGGTCTTGAAAAAGCAAATAATTTGTAGTAATATTATTATATATAGTATATACGCATTGGTTTTTTATTTCTATGTATTTTTGTTGGTTTTCTATGGACAAATGTTGAGTGGTGGAATTATGAAACACTATGGCGGCAATATGGTGGATTTTCGTTGTCATTCAAACGGAAACAGCGAGACAAATGCTGTGCTTTTACAGAAAAACACGCTTGGAGAGTCCTGCAAGCTGTTGTATATTTATGAGGGAACGTGCAGGGTAAATATAGACGGAAGGTGCCACGAAGCAAATAAAGGCGATTCGGTGCTGATTTTTCCGTATTGTGATTTTGTGATAGAGAAGGATGCCGGCGCAAAATATGTCTGGCTGGAGTTTTCGGGCTTTGCCTGCACTGCCATTTTGGGAAGGATCGCCTTTTCGAAACAAAAGCCCGTCCTCGGAAAAATCGACATGGACGGGTTTGAGTATCTGTTTGAAATGCCCGTGAATACGGGAGAAGCCTATTCGCTCTATCGGCTGGGCGGCTGCATTCTGCTGCTGCTGTCCTACTACATCGAAAAATTCCCGAGCAAGACCGTGCAGAACGAGGGGTATGTCTTTCGCGCGTGCCGGTTCATCGACGCGCACTACAGCATGCCGGGCTTCTGCGTCAAGGATGTGGTGGAGGCGCTGAAAATCGACCGCAGCCATCTGTACCGCATCTTCAAGGACAAGACGGGTATTTCGGTCAGTGACTATATCATTCGCTGCCGTATCAACAAGGCGGAGGTAATGCTGGCGAACAGCGACCTGTCGATCAAGGACGTCGCCTACTCGGTGGGATTTTCCGATCAAATGTATTTTTCGCGCGTGTTCAAGCGGCTCAACGGCAGAACGCCCACCGCGTTCCGCGAGATGATTTTCAGCGAGAAAGACACGTCGACCAAACCGTGAACAGCGCCGCATCGGTCGCGAGTCGGCGTATCTCGCCGCGCGGATTCGTCTGACCTTCGCCGCCCAAGAGCAGGCGGACGGCATAGGAAGTTTTTCGGGTACTCACGCCCAGATAGACCAGCCCGACGGGCTTGTCGGCGGAGCCGCCCGTGGGTCCCGCGATGCCGGTGGTGCTGATACCGATATCGGCGTCGGCAAGGAGGCGCACGCCCTGCGCCATCTGAACGGCTGTTTCGGGAGAGACCGCCCCGACGGTGCGCAATGTTTCCCCGCTGACGCCCAGCACCTTGGCTTTGACGGCATTGGCATAGCTGCATACGCCGCAGTCGAAAACCTCGCTGGCGCCGCTGACGCGCGTGATGCGCTCGCTCAGCAGACCGCCCGTGCAGCTTTCGGCGGTGGCGACCTTCATCGCGCGGCTTTTCAGGGCGGCAACGGCGGTCATTTCGAGCGTGTCGCGGTCGAGTCCGCTGTCGCGCAGCAGAGAGAGCAGTTGGGAAGCAGTGATCGTTTTCATGGTAAGACCTCTTTTCAGTGGTTAGTGGTTAGTGGTTGGTGGTTAGTTTGCCCGCCGTGGCAACGGAGAGGAGTAAGGGGATGGCTTGGTTTTTCAGTAATGAGGAAATACATTCGGACGTCTATGTGTTGAGCGGCGACGACCTGCGGCACGCCAAGGTGCTGCGTCTGCGCGCGGGTGAGCCGGTGACAGTCGTCACGCCCCGCGGAGAGCAGTGCGCCTGCGTCTGTGAGTCGGAGGGCGTGCTGCGCGTCACGGAGCGCTGTGCCTGTCAAAACGAGCCGGATGTGTTCGTCACGCTCTATCAGGCGCTGCCGAAGGGCGACAAGATGGACTACATCATCCAAAAATGCGTCGAGCTGGGAGTCAGCCGCATCGTGCCGATGATCACCTCGCGCTGCGTCTCGCGTCCGGACGGAAAAGCTCTGCGCAGCAAGCGCGAGCGTTGGCAGAAGATCGCCCTGCAAGCCGCCATGCAGAGCAGACGGGGGAGAGTCCCCGAGGTCTGCGCATGTGTGACCTTTGCCGAGGCGGCGGAGCTGACGCGGGAAAATGAAGCGACGGTGTTCTTTTATGAATTGGGAGGCGAGCCCGTCAGGGATATCCTGTCAGGCAAGCCGAAAACCATCGGCGTCTTTATCGGCAGCGAGGGCGGCTTTGCGCCCGAGGAGGTCGATCTCGCGGTGAAGAACGGCGGCAAAACCGCGACGCTCGGCAGACGAATCCTGCGCGCCGAGACGGCGCCGCTCGCCGCACTCTCGATCATCATGTATCAAACGGGAAATTTTGATTAAAGGAGTAGCAATATGACAGGAATTATTTGCGCCATGCAGATAGAAGCCGACGGCATTCTCGCGCTCTGCGGCGATATCGTGAAAGAAGAAAAATACGGCATGACCTTTACGCGCGGCACGCTGCACGGCAGGGAGCTGGTGATCGTGGTCTGCGGTATCGGCAAGGTCAACGCCGCCATGTGCGCGACGGTGCTGATCGACCGCTATCAGCCCGCGCTGGTCATCAACGTCGGCGTAGCGGGTGCGGTGTCGCCCGTCGTGAGCATCGGCGACATCGTCATCGGTACGCGCGCCGTGGAGCATGATATGAACACCACCGCCCTCGGCGACAGGCAGGGAGAGGTGAGCTTTCCGAACGGAAAGGTGCTCTATTTTGACTGTGACAAGGACACGGTGCGGCGGCTGGAGGAGGCGTGCACCGATCTTCCCGATACCAAGGTTGTGCGCGGCATTATCGCCAGCGGCGACATGTTCATTTCGGCGCGTCCCAAGCGGCTGCGTCTGAACGACCGCTTCGGTGCGATCGCCTGCGAGATGGAGGGCGCTTCCATCGGACATGTCTGCTACTGCTGCGGTGTCCCTTTCGCGATCCTGCGCGCGATCTCCGACGACATCAACGAGAACAAGGGCATGGATTTCGTCAAGTTCTGTGCGCTAGCCGCGCAAAAGACCGTCCATGCCGTCGATCGATTTGTATCAGTGCTGTGAGAGCGACTCCAACAGCGCGATCAGGTTTTCCGCCGCAAAGCGCTTGTCCGTGTCAAAGGCGAGATCAAGGGCTTCGGTGTTCTCGTAGGAGTGCTCGACCTCCTTGGAGTAGCGCTGCAGGATGCGCATGCGTGTGAACGGATAGCCCTGTTCCGCGAAGTCCGCATCCAGCAGACCCGTGACGAGATAGGCGCAGACGATGCGTTTCAGCGAATAGAGCACGTCGCCCGAGCGGATCGCTTCCAGATAGTAGCGGTAGAGGTAGTATTGCGCGAACGCCTCAAAGTCGCGTGTGAAGTCCTGTCTGACTTTCAGCCTGTCGAGGTGAGCCGCAGCGTCCGTCAGCGCCGTGCGCCAGTGTTCGCTCATGATCTCAAAGCCGAGGTGCAGCGAAAAGATAAAGCGGCAGTCGCCGGGTGCATGGTCAGGGGAAGAAAGCGGCTGCGGCTCCTCGCCTTGGAGCAGGTGCTGCACCTGCACGTTGAAATCCAAGCAATCGGCGAGCCGTTCGGCAAAGGGCAGGCTGCTGTCAAGCAGTATGCTTACCGAGCGCTCCCGTGCTTTCAGCAAAAAGCTCATAAAGTCGCCGCTTTTTTCCGCGAGGGCAAGCTCCTCCTCGCCGCCGAAATCCGCATAGGCGTCGGGCTCGGCGCGCAGCATGAAGCGCGCCGCCTCGGGGCAGGCAAAGGACAGGATATGCTCGCAAAAATCGCCGTAGTCGATCGCGACGCGCGGAAAGTTGCCGCAGGTGTCGCTGAGGTGTTCCTCGCCGATGCCGATGAAGATGTCGCAGAGCATGTCGCGGTTCCAGAACGGACATCTGCCGTCCTCCGCCTTAAAGACGCGCTCGTTGTATTCGTCGGTGACGAGCTTGCAGCGGAGCTTGTCGCCCAGCTCACCCGTGACGGTCTGATAGAACCGCTCGGTCTCGCTGTCGATATCGATGTCCCAATCCTTGCAGCAGCTGTCCTCGCAGCGGTTGGCGATGCACTTGAATGCGTGGTAAAAATCGGGATAAATCTCCCGCATACGATCACTTCCCTGTCGGTTTTCTATAATATAGCACAACCGTGAGAAGTTTTCAATGAATTTTCCGTTTTTCGTCACAGGGACATCACGGGGAATGTGGTATACTGGGGGAGAAGAATCGGAAAAGGGGGCGTTTGCATGGCGCAGGAGCAGGCAAGACGGCGATCTGCCGAAATCGCGGGGGAGATATTCTCCTCAGAGGCGGCGCACGTCACGCGGGAAAAGAAATACCTCACCCGGCAGGGAAAGATGATGGCGCTGCTGGTGCTCGCGGCGTTGATTCTGACCGCCTTGGCAACGCTTGTGACGTCGTCGCTCACGAGCAGCGAGGAGCATTTGCAGCAGACAACAACGGTCACTTCCGCCGCAGAGAGCGACTCAGCGGTCGGCGGTTAATGTCAGACGATCGGAATATGCCGTCAGGACTCACTGTTTTGCATAAAAATCCGCATGGGAATCGGCTTTTTTAGGCAGAACAGCGAAGTTCGCGATTGTGCTTGACAAAGACGGGGAAAAATGCTATACTAATAAAGCTTTAGAGAGCAGTTATATATCGCGGGATAGAGCAGTTCGGTAGCTCGTCGGGCTCATAACCCGAAGGTCGTTGGTTCAAATCCTTCTCCCGCAACCAA
>CACZWQ010000086.1 GCA_902784855.1 uncultured Ruminococcus sp.
TAAGGACATCATCAAGCAGTCAAAGGGCTTCCTCGGCAACATTCCGAATCCCTTTGCCAAGAAATAAGAAGCACGATCAAAAAATCTGCCGCCGTATCCCGCGAAGAATGACGCGGGATACGGCGGTGTTTTGATTCTGATTTTCAACGAAAAAAACAGGCTCGGAACCAAAAGGCTCCGAGCCTGCTGCCGTATAAACGGAAGGCTTAAATCTCTGTGGTTTTGATGGACTCGAATTCTTTGACGATCTCCTGCGAGGGCTTTTTGCTGAGCAGGGAAACGACCACGTTGATGACCAGCGCCAGCACAAAGCCGACTGCCAGCGAATAGAGACCCGTGGCATGATAGATGGTGTCGCCGCCGACGAGGGGCAGATAGTCCCATACGATAACGGTGACGGTACCGGTCGCCATGCCCGCGACAGCGCCGGAGAGCGTCGAGCGCTTCCAGAACAGCGCCAGCAGCACTACGGGACCGAACGCGGAGCCGAAGCCCGCCCAAGCGTCGGAAACCAGACCCATGATGCTGGAGTTGGGGTCGAGTGCGATCAGGAACGCGGCGACGGCGATCACGATGACCGCGATTCTGCCGACGAGCAGCGCGCTCTTTTCGGTGTTTTCGTCCTTGGGTGCGTGGCGCTTGATGACGCCCTTGAAGATATCCTCTGAGATCGCGGAGGACGTGACCAGCAGCTGGCTGTCAGCTGTGGACATGATCGCCGCCAGAATGCCGCAGAGGAAGATGCCGCCGATGAAGATCAGCGCGCCGTTGCCCGAGAACACCTGCTGGATCAGGCGGATGAACGCCGTCTCACTGGTGGCGCCGTCAAGCTGCTGCGTGAGGAAGGCTCTCGCGACAACGCCCACAAAGCAGGCTGCGGCGAGGGAGAGGATGACCCAGATGATCGCGATCTTTCTGGATTTTTTGACCTCGTGCTCGTTCTTGATCGCCATGAAGCGGATGATGATGTGCGGCATGCCGAAGTAGCCGAGACCCCACGCGAGGCTGGAAATGACCGAAACGGGGGTGATGGCGCTGCCGTCCGTGTTGACGACGGGGTTGAGGTAGTTTGCGGGGTCGGCGACACCGTTTGCCTGCAGCGACGCGTTGAAGCCGCCGTTCATCTCGACCATGGCGTATGCCACGATCGGCACCGCCAGAATGGCGACGAGCATCAGCATGCCCTGGATGAAGTCGGTGGTGCAAACCGCCTTAAAGCCGCCGAGCAGGGTGTAGACCAGAATGACCGCCGCAGCGATGATCAAGCCGATCAGGTAGGCGTTTTCAATGGAATCGCCGAACAGCGTCGCGAAGAGCTTGGCGCCCGAGCTGAACGCCGAAGCGGTGTAGACCGCGAAGAAGATGGCGATGATGATGGCGGAGACGATCTTGATGACGCCCCTGCGGTCGCGGTAGCGGTTTTCAAAGAAGCTGGGGATGGTGAGCGAGTTGCCCGCCACGATGGTGTATTTTCTGAGACGCGACGAGACGATGTACCAGTTGAGAATGGTGCCGATCAGCAGACCGACCGCGATCCATACCTCGCCCGTGCCGGCAAGATACACCGTGCCGGGGAGACCCATCAGCAACCAGCCGCTCATATCGCTCGCCTGTGCCGAGAGGGCAGCCGTCCAGCCGCCGAGGTTTCTGCCGCCCAGAAAATAGTCTTCATTATTCTTGGTTTTTTTGGAGTAAAACACGCCGATAATGATCATCAGCGCCATATAGAACCCAAAGGCAACCAAGGTAATGATTTTGTCTGAACTCATGTTGTTCCTCCTCTTGTTTTTGATAGTTTAGTGCGTTAAAGCACAAACACGTTTATACTATACCAAAATGTTATTGAAAAATCAAGAGTTTTTATTATATTTATGGATTTTTTGTTATTTTATCGGGGATTACCTGTGACAGGCTTTTTGGGTAATCTTGCGGCAGCGGTTGATTTTCTTTCAAAACCATAGTATAATAACATTAACTATAACGATCAGGTGATTTTAATGGATTTTGTCAAGAGAACATGGGCGGAGATCTCGCTGGACGCGATCGCGCATAATTTTCAACAGATCGCGGCGCAGGTCGGCGGAAAGGCGAAGCTCTGCTGCGTCATCAAGGCGGACGGCTACGGTCACGGCGCGGTCGAGCTGGCGCATATTTATGAAAAGCTCGGCGCGGATTTCTTCGCGGTCAGCAACATCGACGAGGGCATCGAGATCCGCACCTCGGGCGTGCGGCTGCCGATCGTGATCTTGGGCTATACGCCCGTGCGCGACGCCCAGCGGCTGGCGCAGTACAACATTTCACAGGCGGTTTTCTCGCTCGATTACGCCAAGGCGCTGTCCGCGCAGTGCGCCGAATACGGCTGCGTCTGCAAGATCCACATCAAGTGCGACACGGGCATGAGCCGCATCGGCTTCATGTGTCAGGAATTCCCGCGCGACGACGCCTCGGTCGATGAGATCTGCGCGGCATGTGCCCTGACGAATTTGCAGCCGGAGGGCATGTTCACCCACTTCTGTGTCTCCGACGAAAGCGAGGCGGGACGCGCCTTTACGCAAAAGCAGTACCGCAACTTCACGCACGTCCGGGACGCGTTGGAGGAGAAGGGGCTGCCCATCCCGATCTTCCACTGCGCCAACAGCGGCGCGATTGAGGACTATCCCGATACCTACTGCGACATGGTGCGCGCGGGCATCATCCTCTACGGTCTGGCGCCGTCGCCGAAGCTCAGCGGCAAGCTCGATCTAAAGCCTGCCATGACGCTCAAAACCACCATTGCCTATGTCAAGACCCTGAGGGCGGGCGCGGATATCTCCTACGGCAGGACCTTCACCGCCGCCAAGGACATGAAGATCGCTACCGTGCCCATCGGCTATGCCGACGGCTATGTGCGGCTCAACGCGAAGGACGGCTACATGCTCGTCAACGGCAAGCCCGCCAAGATCGTCGGCAGGATCTGCATGGATCAGACCATGCTCGACGTCACCGATATCGCGGACGTCAGCGTCGGCGACGAGGTCATTGTGTTCGGCACGGGCGAGCACGGCGAACCGACAGCCGACTCTATTGCGCAGAATACCGAGACCATCAACTATGAGGTCGTCTGCCTGGTCGGCAAGCGCGTACCGCGTATTTACTATCAAAACGGCGTGATGACGGATGTGATGTATAAGCTATGAGATTATTGGTTGTTGACGGAAACAGCATTGTCAACCGCGCGTTCTACGGCATTCGCCCCCTGACCAATAAAGAGGGGCAGTATACCCACGCGATTTACGGCTTTTTGACCATGCTGCGCAAAATCGAAAAGGAAGAGACCCCCGACGCGGTGGCGATCGCCTTTGATTTGAAGGCGCCCACCTTCCGCCACAAGGCATACAGCGGCTACAAGGCGACCAGAAAGGGCATGCCGCCCGAGTTGCGCAGCCAGATGGCGCCGCTCAAGGAGCTGCTCGGCTTGCTGGGCTATCAGCTCGTGACCTGCGAGGGCTACGAAGCGGACGATATCCTCGGCACCTTCGCGGCAGCATGCGAGAAAAACGGCGACACCTGCGTGATCGCCACGGGAGACCGCGACAGCCTGCAATTGGTCAGCGATACGACCCATGTGCACCTGTGCACCAACCGCGACGACATCCTCTACACACCCGAAAAGATCATGGAGGACTACGGCGTCACGCCTGCCGAGCTCATCGAGATCAAGGCGATCCAAGGCGATTCCTCCGACAATATCCCCGGCGTCGCGGGCATCGGCCCCAAGGGCGCGGGCGATCTGATCAAGCGCTACCACAGCGTTTCCTATATATATGACCACCTTGACGAGCTGGAAATCAAGGACGGCGTGCGCAAAAAGCTGATCGCCTCCAAGGACAATGCCATCCTCAGCCGCATGCTGGGCGAGATAGTCAAGGACGCGCCGATTGAAACCGATATCACCCGCTACCGGGTCGAGATCGCGGACAGAGCCGCCGCCGCGCGGATGATGTCCCGCTTGGAATTATTTTCCATAATAGAAAAATACGACCTCGAAGCGGCACCCGCCGCCGCAAAAGTCGCGCATGAAGCGGCTGTGTTAAAGGTCATTGAAGATGCATTCCCGCAATCGTTGCCGGAGCAGCTGCCGATCCGGTTTGAATTTTCCGATAAAGAATTAAACTCCTTTGCGATCGAGGCGGACGGCAGCGTTTGGCTGTCACACGACGGCGCGCTGTTCGATCGTCTCCTCGGCGACGACAGCCTGACACTCTGCTGCCGCGGCAGCAAGGCGCTCTTCGCCTATGCCGACGGCAAGGGGCTAGAGGTGCGCTGCCGGCTCTTTGACGCCGAGCTTGCCGCCTATCTCTTGGAGCCGTCCTCCAAGGATTATACCGACGAGAATCTCTGCGCCGCGAATCAGATCGAGCTGCCCGCCTGTGAGGAGGAGGCGTACAAGCCCTTCCGCACCTTGGCGGTCTATCGCAGGCTTTGCGACAAGCTGCTCGCCGAGATTCGCGAAAACGGGCAGGAAAAGCTGCTCTTTGACGTAGAGCTTCCGCTCGCCCGGGTGCTCGCCGGGATGGAAAACATCGGCTTTGCGGTCGACCGGCAGGGCATCGCCGACTACGGCGCCATGCTCTCGCAGCAGATCACGCAGCTCGAAGCCGAGATCTATCGGGCGGCGGGCAGTCAGTTCAACATCAATTCCCCGAAGCAGCTCGGCAAGATCCTCTTTGAGGACTTGGGGCTGCCGGTCAAAAAGAAAACCAAAAGCGGCTACAGCACCAATGCGGAGGTGCTGGAAAGCCTGCGTTACGAGCACCCCGTGGTGGAGATGGTGCTCCGATACCGCACCCTGACAAAGCTCAATTCCACCTACTGCGAGGGCTTGCTCAAGGTGATCGCCGACGACGGCAGGATCCATTCCAGCTTCAACCAGACCGAGACCCGCACGGGCAGGATCAGCTCCACCGAGCCGAACCTGCAGAACATCCCCGTGCGCACCGAATTAGGGCGCGAAATGCGGAAATTCTTCTGTGCCCGCGAGGGCTGGGTGCTGGTGGACGCCGACTACTCGCAGATCGAGCTGCGCGTGCTGGCACATATCGCACGCGACGAAAACATGAAGGCGGCGTTCCGCAACGGCGACGACATCCACGCCATCACCGCCTCGCAGGTGTTCAACCTGCCCCTGGAAATGGTGACACCGCTCATGCGCAGCCGCGCCAAAGCCGTCAACTTCGGCATCGTTTACGGCATCGGCGCGTTCTCGCTGAGCAAGGACATCGGTGTTTCGATGAAAGAAGCATCGCAGTATATCAACAGCTATCTCGCACACTACAGCGGCGTCGACCGCTATATGCACGAGGTGGTCGAGCAGGCAAAGCGCGACGGCTATGTGTCGACGATGTTCGGCAGGCGGCGCTATCTGCCCGAGCTAAGCTCCGGCAAGCACATGATGCGCGCCTTCGGTGAGCGCGTCGCGCGGAACATGCCCATCCAGGGCACCGCGGCGGACATCATCAAGATCGCCATGGTGCGCGTCGAGGAGAGATTGAGAAAAGAGGGCTTGCGCGCGCGGCTGGTTTTGCAGGT
>CACZWQ010000087.1 GCA_902784855.1 uncultured Ruminococcus sp.
GGTGGCCTGCCTGAAGGAGATCCCCTTCGGCAGACCGAATTTGCTGAGAATACCGGTCGCGGCGATCGGATCGGTGGGCGCGACGATGCTGCCGAACATCAGGCAAACAGGCAGCGACAGCTCCAGCCCCAGTAATTTGGCTGCGCCGAAGAACAGCAGCCCGTAGAAGCACGCGCCGAGCAGCGTGCAGACAAGCGACAGCACGGTGATCTGCCGGGCATGCTGCTTGAAGTCGGACAGCTTCATGTGGCAGGAGCTTGCAAACAGCATAAAGCACAGCACGCCCTCCATCAAAAAGCCCTCGATATTGATAAACTGTGTCTGTGCCAAAACCGTGCCGACGCCCGAGCCGTTAAAAACAGCGGCAAAAGCCAGCACCAAGCCGCCGATCACAACAGAAAACAGCATAAGCGAGATCTCGTAGTTCAGCTTGGTGACCTTCTCGTTGAAGAAGCCCAGCAAGCACACGATCGCCATGATAAGTGCAAACATAATAATATTCATCCGTCAACCACGCTCCGAAAAATTCTGACTCTATTATAGCGCAACTGTTTCAAAAAGAAAAGACCATTCGCCCCTAAATCTGAGATCAGTTTGAAAGACTCGCTTTCAGAATGGCAACGACCTCGCCTCTGTCGAGCTGCTTGTAGCCGCCGTCGAGGAGGATGGTCGCGTCGGCGATCGCTTCGATCATGTCCTCGGTCACGCCCAGCTCACTGAGGTTCATGGCGACGCCGAGCTGCTTCATCCAGCTCTCCATCGCCGCCAAGCCCTCGTTTGCGATCGCTTCATCGGTCTTGCCCTCGGGCTTTACGCCCCAGACCTCTTCGGCGAAGCGGACGAACTTTTTGAGTCCGTAGGGCATGATCGTTTTGTAATAGGGCAGAGACACCGCCGCAAGCGTCATGCCGTGGGTCGCGTCGGTGATCGCGCCGACAGCCTGACCGAGCATGTGCACCATCCAGTCGGTTTCCTTGCCGCAGGAGATCAGGGTGTTCAGCGCCCATGTCGCGCACCACATGATGTTGGAGCGCGCTTCGTAGTCTTGGGGATTCTCCACCGCGATCAGCGAGCTGCGGATGACGGACTTCATCAGCGCCTCGGCGAGATAATCGGAGGTGTTGTCGTCCTCGCCGGAGAAATACTGCTCGCAGATATGGTTGAAGATGTCGTAGATACCCGCGACCATCTGGCGCTTGGGCAAGCTCATCGTGAACCTCGGGTTGAGGATGGAGAACCTCGGCATGACCTCCTCGCCGAACACATGACCGATCTTCAGCTTCTGCTCGTGGTTGGTGATGACAGAGCCCGCGTTCATCTCGGAGCCGGTGCCCGCCATCGTGAGGATACAGCCGACGGGGATGATCTCACAGTCGGGCTCTTCATAGCGGATGTAGTACTTCTCCCACGGGTCGTCGTCGCAGTTGACGGAAACGGACACCGCCTTCGCGTAGTCGCAGCAGGAGCCGCCGCCCACCGCAAGGAGGAGGTCGACATGATGATCGCGCGCGAGCCTTGCGCCCTCGCGCAGCTTATCGGCAGTCGGATTGGGCATCACGCCGCCGTCCTCGACGATCGTCTTGCCGTTTTCCTTGAGTATCCCGACGACCGCGTCATAGATCCCGTTGCGCTTGATGGACCCGCCGCCGTAAATGAGCTGTACGGTCTTGCCGTACTTGGGCAGCTCGTCGTGGAGGTATTTCAGAGAATCCTCTCCGAAATACAGCTTTGTCGCGTTTTGATAACTGAAATTTCCCAGCATGTTATCAGGCTCCTTTAGTGTTATTATTTATGCTTTTATCTTATCAGAATCATCCGGCGTTTTCAACTATTAGCTCCGAAAAATCGGGATATAAATTTTTTGTGTGAAGTACTATGATTGAGATGGATTGTCATATCATGCTTCTTTCTGATAATGATCGGCAAGATTCTTGTTATTTATCAGTATAATTTGCAGATAGATGACAAAAATGCAAAAAACATCGAGGAGGTTCTTTTATGCGCGTATTGAGAAAGTCCGTGAGTATCCTGCTGTCGCTGATCATGGCGTTCGGCGTGTTCGCCGTCACCCCGGTGAACAGCGCTTCGGCGGCTGTCGTCGAAGCCGCGCCGTGCGGAAGCGCCGTTACGATCACAGCGGCGGATTATGTGAGCCTTAGGGTTGACGATCCCGGAGATTATATTCTCACGGGAACGGTAAGCATGTATAATTTTGACATTTACGTCGACTGCTCATCATCGGCGGCGAATGACGGCGATACCATTGTGCTGCTCAGCGATATGCCGGATCCGCAGAATCTCCTGACATTCAATAAAACGCTGACGCTGGAGCTGAACGGTCATCAATTCCGTGTGAGCCGGCTCAGCATCGAAGAGAATGGCGATCTGACCGTGATCGATACCGCCGATCAGCCGTCCGCTTCGGGACTGACGCTTGCGCAGTTAGATACAGCCGAGGGCGGCAGGTTCACCATGAACAGCGGCGTTCTGACAAATGCGGCAAATATTCCGCTCCGCTTTGTGAACAGCGGAACGGTGCTGATCGCGGGAACGGCAGTGTTGCAGCCGGGCAACGGCTCAGGATTTTCCACCTCGACGAGCACCGGCACCATTGAAATCTCCGGCGGCGCCGCCGCAACGACTGTTACCATAGGCGCGGGCGCAGAGCTGACGATCGAGGGCGAAAGCATCGACGGACTCGATTTTGAGCCCGAGAATCCCGAAGAGGAATGCCTCGAGCGCTCGACAGATGAAGGCAAGACCAAGATCAAGAACCTGAAAATGCATCCGGTCACGGTCGATACCGGCATCACGGCGATGGATGCACTGTCAAGTGCAGACGCGCTGCCCGACGGACTGAAAACGATCTGGGACGATTACAATCAGAATACGTCCTCCCTCATCAAGATCGCGCCGCCTGTCCTGCAGGCGCTCAGCTATACGGATATCAAATTCATCTTCCCCTATCCCGAGGGATGGTTTTTCCCGACCCTATACCTGCCGGATGTGCTCAGCCCGGGCAGCCACTTCGCGGGATTCTTCAAGGACGCGTCTTGGGGAACCTACGGAATTCCCTATGTGGGTGAGGCTGTGGTTGAAAACCTTGAGATCGAAGCGCTGTGGATCCCTTGTGAGGCAGCGATCATCAAGGCGGACGGCAGCCGGGAGTATTATCTCGCGTTCAACGAGGCAGTAGCTGCCGCGAACGGCAATATCGTCGAGATCCTGAGCGCCCCTGTGAAAAACTATACGCTGAAAAAGACCACGGATGACCCGGCGATCTATGAAACGCTCAAGCTCAAGCGCGGTTCTTATCTCGGCAGCTGCGTCAACGCGCCGGGCGGCTTGCCCGACGGCTACGCCCTGTGCTCGTGGACTTATCAATCGGACGGCGAAGAGATCACCTGCTACCACAGGGCACTTTCAGCTTTACGATGCCCGCCGAGCCTGTCGCCGTCAACGCTGTTTTCGCAGGCAACACCTATCAGATCACGGTTGCCGAAGATATGGAGCACGGCACGCTGACCGCTCCCGAAACAGCTGTCTGCGGTTCGACGGTCACGATTACACCGCAGCCCGACGCGGGCTATATGCTCGACACCCTGACTGCGGCGGATGCAAACGGTCAGCTTCGCATGGTTTGACAAGACCTCCACGGTTGAACCGCTTGCGCTCGACCCCAACGGCAAGGGCTATTACATCGCGACCTGCCGCATCGCTCCCGCCGAGATGACCTACGCGATCACCGCGACACTGACGATCGGCGGGGAAGAGAAGATGACCGATACGTATTCCGCCAAGCAGTATGCGGATGATATTCTCTCCGCAGAGTACGCGGCGACATATACCGGTACGGGCGCGAAATCATACGCAAATCTAAAGGCGCTGGTCGAGACGATGCTCGACTACGGCTCGAGAGCGCAGGTGCGCTTTAACAGGAATCCGGACGATCTCGCCAACGGCGGCAGCTATATCGACCATACCGATGATCCCGTCAGCATCACGCCTACGGGCAGTGACATGGCGGAAGGACTCGAGACCTGCGGACTGGCATACACCGGCACTACGGTGGTATTGCTCACGCAGACCTCCATCCGTCACTATTACACGATCACGAATCAGGCGGCATTTGATCTGATCCAAGACAGCGTCACCTTCAACGGCGCGCCCGTTTCCTATACCGAAAAGGACGAGGAGATCTACTTTGAGCTGAAAAACATCCCGGCGTCACAGCTCGATACTCCTTACACGCTTCACATCGGAGACGGCGATTATGATTACGCGGTGCTCGATTATGTCAGTAGCTGTCTTGCCAAAACCGGCGAACAGGCTAACCCAAAGACGCAGGCGCTTGTCACGGCGATGTATTATTACAATAAAGCGGCGAACGCCTACTTCGCCGACTGAGGAGATGCGCAGTATGAAAAAAGAACAGTATGAGCGTACGGAGTTGGAGATCATCAAAATCACGGCGCAGGATATCTTCACCGATTCCGATCACAGCCCCGACGACGAATATGAGCTGGAAAAGGGCTGACCGCTTCTGACGGATGGTCACGGGATGGACTCCCCGACAGGAAGAAAATCGCCGTATTGAGCCCTACGGGGGATTTCCCGAAATCATCAACCAAATCGGCTGTACAGAAGCAAGCTGTTCTCTGAAAACAGAGAGCAGCTTGTTCTTTTTCCAAAGGCGGGACAGGGCGCAGCGTCACGCCGCTTGACGGTTCCAAAAAGCTTCTTTCGCGCTTTACACCACAAAATATGGTGAATGATATTGATATTTTCTCAAAATACAGTATAATAGAAACTGATTACAGAACAAAAGGGGGATATCATGCAAAACTTTATCGAACGTTTTCTCAGCATAGCGGCGGCACATCCCGATAAGACCGCGCTGGTGTGCAGGGAAGAAAAAATGACCTACGCGCAGCTCGAAAGGCTCAGCGCAAAAATCGCCTCGCGCCTGCTGCGCAGGGGAGCAGAAAGAGAAAAGGTGTATCCGATCGTACTCGAGCGCGGCTTTTTCTATATCGCCTCGATACTCGGCATCCTGCGGTCGGGTGCGGCTTATTCTCCGCTTTCCGTCGAGTACCCGAAGGACAGGGTGGACTTTATCATCAGGGACTGCGGAGCCGATTTTGCGGTCGATGATCAGTTCCTCAGGGATATCGGGTGCGAGAGGATACTCTCCGAATTTCCCGAGATACATATGGAGGACGCTGCTGTCGCGATCTACACCTCCGGCTCCACCGGAAATCCCAAAGGGATCCTGCACGATCATTGGTCGTACACCAACGCGATCGTGCGGCAGCTGGAGATCGGCGCGGGCTTCGACGACGTCGAGCTCAGCGTCACGCCCTTTAATTTCGCGATTTCCGCCCACGATATCCTGACGTCGCTTTGGGCGGGCGCGGAGATCCATATCCTTACCGAGGACCAGCGCAAGGATATCCTGTTTATCAATGAATACATCGACAGCCATCACATCACCGCTTCTGTCATCAGCCCGCAGCTGTTAAAGCAGCTCCCTGTCCGAGAGAGCAGCCTGAAGCCGCTTTCGGGCTTCAAGGCGTATCTGCTCGACGAAAACGGCAAACAGGTTCCCGACGGCGAGGAGGGAGAGCTCTGTATCGCCGGCACGATGGCGAGGGGCTATATCAACCTTCCCGAGCTGACCGCCGAGGTTTTCACCGAGAATCCGTACTCGGTCGATGAATCGGACAGGCGGCTGCTGCACACCAAGGACATCTGCAAAAGGCTGCCCGACGGCAGTATCGTTTATGTGAACCGCAAGGACTGGATGGTCAAGGTCAACGGTCAGCGGGTCGAGATGGGGGAGGTCGAGGTACAGCTCGGCAAGATCGAGGGGATCGTGACCGCCGTTGTCAAGGCATTCACCGACGATAACGGGCAGACGTATATCTGCGGCTACTATACCGCGGACAGAGAGCTCAGCGACGCGCAGATCCGCAGGACGCTCTCCAAAAAATTCCCGCCGTATATGATACCGCGTTTTCTGGTCAGGATAGAGGCGTTCCCGCTCACGCCGAACGGCAAGCTCGACCGCAAGGCGCTCAGAGAGCCGAGCGCGTCCGACTTCCAAGCGGCGTACTCAGCCCCCGAGACCGAGGCGGAAAAGCAGGTCTGCGCGGCGTTTGAAAAGCTGCTGGGAGTCGAGCGGGTAGGCGTGAACGACGACTTCTTCTCGCTCGGCGGCGACTCGATCAAGGCAGTCATGCTGCAGGAGGAGCTTGCGGATTTCCGCCTTTCCTCCGCTCAGATATTCTCGCTGCGGACGCCCAAGGCGATCACCGCGGGCACGGGCGAGGGCGAGACCGTTTCCTTTGAATATGAGGAAAAGCCCGCTTATCCCATGACCGACGCCCAGCTCGGCATCTATCTTGCGAATATCCGGCAGCCGCAGAGTCTGGAATACAATAACCCCGCCTCGATGTTCTTCCCGAAGGAGTCGGGCGTTGATCCCGAAAAGCTCGCTCGGGCAGTCGGGGAGACAGCACGGCTGTATCCCTTTATGAGGGTCTGCGCGCGGGTGATCGACGGCACGCCCTGCGTCGTCCCCGTCAGGGATATGAAGATCGTCGTCGATACGGAAACCACCGACGAAACCGACGCGGATAAGCTGTGCGCGGACTTTGTCAAGCCCTTTGACTTTGAGAACGGACCGCTGTTCCGCTTCAAGATATTTATTACACCCGAGGGGATTTACTTCTTTAACGACGTTCACCACCTGAT
>CACZWQ010000088.1 GCA_902784855.1 uncultured Ruminococcus sp.
TCCTTTGTGGAAAAGGCGGTCGGCTCCGACATCATCTTTAACAATTGAGGTGTAATATTTGAAAAAAGGAATTATCACAAAGGTCGCGGGTCCTCTGGTTATCGCCGAGGGTATGCGCGACGCGAATATGTTCGACGTTGTGCGCGTCAGCTCGCAGCGTTTGATTGGCGAGATTATCGAGATGCACGGCGACCGCGCGTCCATTCAGGTATATGAAGAAACCTCCGGTCTCGGCCCCGGCGAAACCGTTGAATCCACCGGTGCGCCGCTGTCCGTTGAGCTGGGCCCCGGCCTGATCGGCGCGATTTACGACGGCATTCAGCGTCCGCTCGACGAGATTATGAAGGTCGCCGGCACCAACCTCAAAAGAGGCATCGACGTTCCCTCGCTCAACCACAAAAAGAAATGGGACTTCAAGCCCGTTGCCAAGGTCGGCGACAAGGTGAAGGCAGGCGACACGCTTGGCACCGTTCAGGAGACCGCCGCCGTGCTGCACAAGATTATGGTTCCCAACAAGGTGGAGGGCACCGTTGCCAAAATCAGCGGCGGCAGCTTTACCGTTGACAACGTTGTCGCGGTTATCAAAACCGACAAGGGCGACGTCGAGGTCAAAATGTTCACCACCTGGCCTGTCCGTGTGGGCAGACCCTACAAAAAGAAGCTCTCGCCCGACATTCTGCTCACCACCGGTCAGCGCCCCATTGACACAATGTTTCCGCTGGCAAAGGGCGGCGTCGCGGCGGTTCCAGGTCCGTTCGGCTCCGGCAAGACCGTTGTGCAGCACCAGCTGGCAAAATGGGCGGCAGCCGATATTATCGTCTACATCGGCTGCGGCGAGCGCGGCAACGAGATGACCGACGTTCTGAACGAATTTCCCGAATTGAAGGATCCGCGCACCGGCAACTCCCTGATGGAGAGAACCGTGCTGATCGCCAACACCTCCGATATGCCCGTTGCGGCGCGTGAGGCGAGCATCTACACCGGTATCACCATCGCCGAATACTTCCGCGACATGGGCTACACCGTCGCGCTGATGGCGGACTCCACCTCGCGCTGGGCGGAGGCGCTGCGCGAAATGTCCGGACGTCTGGAGGAAATGCCCGGTGAAGAGGGCTATCCCGCCTATCTGGGCAGCCGTTTGGCGCAGTTCTATGAGAGAGCCGGCCGCGTGCTCGTCAACGGCACCGCCGACACCGAAGGCGCACTGTCCGTTATCGGCGCGGTTTCCCCTCCCGGCGGCGACATCTCCGAGCCGGTTTCGCAGGCGACGCTGCGCATCGTCAAGGTGTTCTGGGGCTTGGACGCGAACCTCGCCTACAAGCGCCATTTCCCGGCTATCAACTGGCTGACCTCCTATTCTCTCTACACCGACCAGCTCGAAAAGTGGTTCGCCGAGAACGCGGCGCCCGACTTTATGCAGCTGCGCGGCAGAATGATGGCGCTTTTGCAGGACGAAAGCGAGCTGCAGGAGATCGTGAACCTCGTCGGTATGGACGCGCTGTCCGCTCCCGACCGCTTGAAGCTCGAGAGCGCACGCTCTATCCGTGAGGACTATCTGCACCAGAACGCGTTCGACCCCACCGACACCTACACCTCCCTGCCCAAGCAGGTGCTGATGATGCGCGCCATCCTCAGCTACTACGACAAGGCACGCGAGGCGCTGAGCAAGGGCGCGAACATCGAAATGCTCGTCAACATCCCCGTGCGCGAGCGCATAGGACGTTTTAAATATGAGCCCGAGGACAAGATTCAGGCTGAATTTGAGTCGATTGAGACCCAGCTTGACGCTGAAATCAGCGACGTTTTGAAAAGGAGTGATGACTGATGCCAAAGGAATACCGTACCATTCGAGAGGTAGCAGGTCCTCTGATGATGATCAGCGACGTTGAGGACGTCAAGTATGATGAGCTGGGCGAAATCGAGCTGCCCAACGGCGAAACACGCCGCTGCAAGGTGCTCGAGGTCAACGGCAGCAACGCGCTGGTGCAGCTGTTTGAATCCGCCGCCGGCATCAACCTCGCCAACTCCAAGGTTCGTTTTTTGGGTCGCTCCATGGAGCTGCCCGTTTCTCCCGATATGCTCTCGCGCGTATTTGACGGTCTGGGCAACCCGATTGACGACGGTCCGGCGCTGATTCCCGAAAAGCGCATGGACGTCAACGGCACCCCGATGAACCCTGCCGCGAGAAACTATCCGCAGGAATTCATTCAAACCGGCGTGTCCGCCATCGACGGTCTGAACACACTGGTAAGAGGTCAAAAGCTCCCGATCTTCTCCGCTTCCGGTCTGCCTCACGCGCAGCTGGCGGCGCAGATCGCCCGTCAGGCGACGGTAAGAGGCAAAAACGAGCAGTTCGCCGTTGTCTTTGCCGCGATGGGTATCACCTTTGAGGAATCCGAATATTTCGTGCAGTCCTTCAAGGAGACCGGCGCCATCGACCGTACTGTCATGTTCGTCAACCTCGCCAACGACCCGGCTATCGAGCGTATCGCCACACCCAAGATGGCGCTGACCGCCGCCGAGTATCTGGCGTTTGACCTCGGCATGCACGTGCTCGTCATCATGACCGACATCACCAACTACGCCGACGCGCTGCGCGAGGTTTCCGCAGCAAGAAAGGAAGTCCCCGGCAGACGCGGCTATCCCGGCTACATGTACACCGACCTCGCCACTCTCTATGAGAGAGCAGGAAGACTGCGCGGCAAGGACGGCTCCATCACCCTGATCCCGATCCTCACCATGCCCGAGGACGACAAGACCCACCCCATCCCCGACCTCACCGGCTACATCACCGAGGGTCAGATCATCCTCAGCCGCGAGCTGTACCGCAAGGGCGTGACGCCGCCGATCGACGTGCTGCCCTCGCTGTCGCGTTTGAAGGACAAGGGTATCGGACCCGGCAGAACCCGAAAGGACCATGCCGCAACCATGAACCAGCTGTTTGCCGCCTATGCGCGCGGCAAGGACGCCCGTGAGCTGATGGTCATCCTCGGCGAAGCGGCGCTGACCGATATGGACAAAAAGTACGCGGAGTTTGCCGAAGCGTTTGAGAGAGAATATGTGTCGCAGGGCTACGAAGCCAACCGTTCCATCGAGGAGACCCTCGACATCGGCTGGAAGCTCCTCGCCATTCTCCCGAGAAGCGAATTGAAGCGTATCAAGGACGATATGCTCGATGAGTTCTATCCGAAGGGCTGATGTCCCGTGAACGGAACTTTGTGCATTTGAGGTAATATATGGCTGTAATGAACGTTAACCCCACGCGTATGCAGCTGAGCAAGCTGAAAAAGCAGCTGGTGACTGCCGTGAGGGGACACAAAATGTTAAAGGATAAGCGCGACGAGCTGATGCGCCGGTTTTTGGACTTGGTGCGTCAGACGCGCGACCTGCGCGACAAGGTGGAGCGCGAGCTGGAGCTCTGTAACGACCACTTTGTCAACGCGTCCGCAGTGATGAGCAAGGAGGCGCTGGACGGCTCGCTGCTCTCGCCCAAGCAGCAGATCAATTTGGAGGTCGGCTCCAAGAACGTGATGAGCGTGGAGATCCCGCAGTTTGAGGCACAGCAGCGCACCGCAAGCGAGGGCGACATCTTCCCCTACGGCTTTGCGTTCACCTCCTTTGAGCTGGACGACGCCGTGATGGCGCTCAACCGCGTGCTGCCCGACCTGATTTTGCTGGCGCAGTATGAAAAGAGCTGTGAGCTGATGAGCGCCGAAATCGAAAAAACGCGCCGCCGCGTCAACTCACTGGAGCACGTGATGATCCCGCGCTATCAGGAGACCATCAAATACATCTCCATGAAGCTCGAAGAAAACGACCGCTCCAGCCGCACCCGACTGATGAAGGTCAAGGACATGCTGCTCGACAAGGCGCACGGCTACTCGGAAAACGCCCGATAAGACAAAAAACCACTGCCTGCTTTTCGGCGGTGGTTTTTGTTATATTCTCCAAAACGCTTGCATTTTTTAGCGAATTGTTATATACTTTTTGTATCATATGCGGAAGCGTCATTCCGCCAAAGGGGCTGTACATATGAAAAAAGCTATCGCCGCCATACTGTCCGCTGTACTTGCCGCCGCTGCGGCTGGCTGCGGCGCGACCGCCGAACCCGACATGATACTCTTTACCGAGGAGGTCACAGACATGCCGCACATCCCCTATACCGAGCCTGTTGAAACCGATGCGCCCACGGCCGCGGCGCCTGTCGAGGCTTCCGTTCGCCCTGCCGACTGGGCTGCGGTGCAGTGGCAGCCGTATGTCAGCGAATACTTCACGCTCTCCATCCCGGCAGGCTGGCAGGTGCAGTGGCAGGGAGACGCCAATCAGCTGCAATGGATGGTGACCGCGCCCGACAACACGGTGGGTATGAGCAACATGGACCACTGCTATGCCGCCAAGGATCCCAATATGCAGCAGACGCTCGGCTTCAACATCTCGATGACAAAGGGCACGGTGCAGGAATTTTTTGAAAATACCTTTGCCGGCTCCACCGAATATTTTACCGTCAAAAACGCCTGCGTGCCGGCAAACAAGGAGCTGCTGCAATCCATCCGTCCCTACACGCCGATCCACGACTATCAGTCTCTCTACGCGACCTTCAAGGACAGCAATGTGGAGGGCGAGGGCATTTATTCGGCGGTGGTGATGGACTCCAAGGACGTCCTGTTCAACGGCATGAACTACGGCGCATGGGAGATCAACTGCGTTTTCACCCAATGGGCGCCGCAGGGCAGGCTGGTTGACTGGGCGCCGGTGATCGCGACGATCGCCAAATCCTTTGCCTACACCGACCTTTATTTGCAGCAATGGCGCGCCATCGCCCAAAGCGCCACCGAAACGCCCTCGTCTATCAACGACCCCGACCCCGTGATGGAGGCGTTTGAGGAGCGCAGCAAATCCGACACCATCATTCAGGAAAAACGCTCGGACATGCTGGAGGAATACGAGCGCGTCTACGACAACGAGACCGGCAACATCTACCGCGCCTATAACGGCTTTTTGGACGACATCGGCGACCAAAGCCGCTACACCCCCATCACTGACAGCCAATACGCCGACGGCTACGACGGCTGGATCGACAAATAAGCAGGCAGCGTGACGCTGCACCCAGTCCGCCTTTTGAGACGCTTTTTGGTTAGGAAAACGTCATCAACGGCGGGGTCAAAACGATGATATTTTAAAAAGGCTATCCCATTGATTGGGGTAGCCTTTACTATTTCTCAGCCTCTATCAATTCGTGCGCCTTTCCCTCGCCGCGTTCGAGCTGCTGCATGCTCCTGTCGATTTTAGCGAGGTATTCCGCGTTGCGCGCCGCCTTCATCATGCTGTTGTATTGTTC
>CACZWQ010000089.1 GCA_902784855.1 uncultured Ruminococcus sp.
GGTCGGGATGACAAGACTTGAACTTGCGACTCCACGCCCCCCAGACGTGTGCGCTACCAAACTGCGCTACATCCCGATGCAACGTTACTATTATAGCAAGAAGAAGCGGATTTGTCAAGCCCATTTCTCGGTTTTTTTGAGGTTTTTATCACAAAACTCTTTTTCCCGCCTCCCCTTCCGCGGGGAAGATTGACTATCCCCTGCGGCTGTGCTATACTCAAAACCGAAAGGGGACTTTGATATGACACACGGAGATTTGGCGGAACGATACTTTCTCGACGGCTTCAACTGCGCGCAGGCGGTGCTGCTGGCGTTTTCCGACCTCACGGGCTTGGAGCAGGACACGGCGGCAAGGCTGGCTTCCTCCTTTGGCGGAGGATTGGGCAGGATGCGCGAGGTCTGCGGCGCCGTGAGCGGCGCGTCCATGGTGCTGGGACTGCTCAAAGGCTACAGCGATCCCAAGGACGCCGACGCAAAGCGCGACCACTATCACCTGATCCAAGAATTCGCGCAGCGCTACCGCGCGGAAAACGGTTCCATCATCTGCCGCGAACTGCTCAGCGGCACCGCCGCCAAACCGGGAAATGAGCCGGAGGCGCGCACACAGGAATACTATCGCAAGCGCCCGTGTCCGCAGCTTGTCCGCCATGCGGCAGAGATCGTGGATGATTTGCTGAAAATCTAACATAATAGGCATTTTCTACTTGACGGATTTTACTTTTTCGTCTATAATGTACATAAGTTAAAGTGTATTCTTTAATACTATTTATAAGGAGGAATTGCTTATGTATTACACAGCAGAAGTCACCAATATGTGCCCCGTCGCTAAAGGCGCGCCTGCAAGTTGACCCTGAACGTCAAAGAGGGCATCATTGAAGAGGCGC
The DNA here is from genome assembly GCA_902784855.1 of uncultured Ruminococcus sp. GTDB lineage: Bacteria > Bacillota > Clostridia > Oscillospirales > Acutalibacteraceae > Ruminococcoides. Next base: position 885 of record CACZWQ010000089.1, read on the forward strand.
TGGTTGAGACCATCGGCTGCTCGGGCATGACTCACTCTGCCGCTATGGCGTGCGAGATCCTCATCGGCAAAACTTTGCTGGAGGCGCTCAACACAGACCTCGTCTGCGACGCCATCAACACCGCTATGAGAGAGCTCTTCCTGCAAATCGTCTACGGCAGAACCCAGAGTGCGTTCTCCGAGGGCGGTCTGCTGGTCGGCGCTTCCATGGAAGACCTCGGCAAGGGTCTGCGCTCGCAGGTCGGCACCATGTTCGCCACCAAAGAAAAGGGTCCCCGTTATCTTGAGATGACCGAGGGCTACTGCACACGCGTCGCTCTGAATGCGGACAACGAGATCATCGGCTATGAGTTCGTCAGCATCGGCAAGATGATGGACTTCATCAAGAGCGGCATCGACGCCAACGAGGCGATCGAGAAAGCAAAGGGTCATTACGGCCAGTTCGACAACGCCGCGAAGTATATTGACCCGCGCAAAGAATAAGGAGGTGTGCAGAATGAGTTTATTTGAAAACTACGACAGAAGAATTGAGAAAATCAACGGCGTTCTCGCTCAGTACGGTATCGCTTCCGTTGAGGAGAGCCGCGAGATCTGCAAGGCCGCAGGCTTCGATCCCTATGAGATTGCCAAAGGCATTCAGCCCATCTGCTTCGAAAACGTTTGCTGGGCATACTGCGTCGGCGCTGCCATCGCTTTGAAGGCGGGCGCAAAGAACGCGGAGGAGGCTGCCAGATATATCGGCATCGGTCTCCAGAGCTTCTGTATCGACGGCTCCGTCGCCGAGAACCGCAAGGTCGGTATCGGTCACGGCAACCTCGCCGCCATGCTGCTCTCCAATGACACCAAGTGCTTCGCGTTCCTCGCGGGTCACGAGTCCTTCGCCGCTGCGGAAGGCGCCATCGGCATCGTCAGAAACGCCAACAAGGTTCGTGAGCAGCCCCTGCGCGTCATTCTGAACGGTCTCGGCAAGGACGCTGCGCAGATCATCTCCAGAATCAACGGCTTCACCTATGTGCAGACACAGTTTGATTACTTCACGGGCGAGCTGACCGTCGTGAAGGAAACACCTTATTCCGACGGCGAGCGCGCCAACGTCCGCTGCTACGGCGCTGACGACGTCCGCGAGGGCGTTGCCATCATGCACAGCGAGGGCGTAGACGTCTCCATCACCGGTAACTCCACCAACCCCACCCGCTTCCAGCATCCCGTCGCAGGCACCTATAAGAAGGAATGCATCGAGCAGGGCAAGAAATACTTCTCAGTCGCATCGGGCGGCGGCACCGGCAGAACCCTGCATCCCGACAACATGGCGGCAGGTCCCGCTTCCTACGGCATGACCGACACCATGGGCAGAATGCACTCCGACGCGCAGTTCGCAGGTTCCTCCTCCGTTCCCGCGCACGTTGAGATGATGGGCTTCCTCGGCATGGGCAACAACCCGATGGTCGGCGCTACCGTCGCTGTTGCGGTCGCTATCCAGAACAGCCTGAAATAAACAAAATAATAATTGATAGAACGAGGAGCTGTCGCAGTAGCGACAGCTCCTTTGTCTGTATCATGTACAGGTGTTTTTCGGCGCAGCTTCTTGCCGTCCGTGACCGACACTGTCATCTTCTCAGGTATTCCGAGGATACCGGGAAGGTAAAATAGGTATCGGGATAAGGCTCATCCTCCAAGGTGAAATGCCACCATTCGCAGTCGATCGGCTGAAACCCGCTGCGCAGCATGGCGTGCCTCAATATCATGCGGTTGTTGTACTGCTCCTCGGTGATGCCGCGGAAATCGGGGTGAGACGCCACGCTGAATAAATCAAACGGACTGCCCATGTCCAGCTCCTTGCCCGTCGCCATGTCGAGCAGCGTCAAGTCCACGGTGCTGCCGCGGCTGTGACTCGATTGCTTGGCGATATAGCCCTTTTCAAACAGCTCCTGCTTTTCCAGCTCGGGATAAAAATACGGCTTCATGCGGATATCCTGATCCTCTATCCCCCACAGGACAAAATGCTTGACCGCGCATACGGGTCGGTAAGCGTCAAACACCTTCAGCCGATAGCCCCGAACCATCATTTCCAGGCTGACTTGCTTCAGTGCGCGCGCCGCCTCCTTTGTCAGGAGCGCGCAGGGCTCCTCATATCCGTCGATCCGGTCTCCGATAAAATTATAGGTGGAATAATACCGGATCTCCTGAATGATGCCCGGCACATAATCCGCCAATACCACAAAGCCCGCGGGATTGTTTGACCCATCCGGTTTACAGCTTTTCATCTTTTCTCCCTCGTTTCATAGAATACGGTGTGCTGATCTCATTCTATCACGGATCGGAACAAATAGCAAGACGCCGCTTGAGAATCTGCTTGCGCACCTGCCGGCGCGCGTTCATTCCCTTGAAATAAAGTGCTTGATTTCCCTGTCGTTTTCAAAATCGACAGCTCTGTAAAAATCGGGGTAGATCGTCACGCCGCCGCAGTCATCCAAGTCGATCCATTCGAGATACTCGCCGCCGGGTCCTCCGTCGGTTCGGTGACCGCTTTCGATTTGCAGGAGCCTTTCGTTCGGCTTCACGGTGAAAAAGCAGGATACCTCATGAAAAAACACCCCGTCATCATCGGTGAAAAAGTTCTCGTGGATACAGGCAAGGCGGTCAAGCTCGCCGTCAATGCCGGTCTCCTCCCTCAGCTCGCGCAGAGCGGCGTCCTCCATGCTCTCACCGAAGCGCACCCTGCCGCCGACGGAATAGTAAAACGCGCGTTTCTCGTTGGGATTGCGCGCCATCAGCACCTTCCTGCCGTTTGTGACGATCACACCCACACGCCAGTTGAATTTTCCGTGCTCTGTTAGAAATGTGCAGTCCATTTTAATCCGCTCCGATCTCAATCATGTGTTCTATTGTACGCTGATTTTCGAGAAAGTCAAGAGAAAAACGGTTGGCTTTTTCCGCTTTCTGCGGTATGAGAGAATCGTTTTTGGAGTAAAAATGATTCTCTGTTTCAAAGGTTCAAAGGCTTATGCCCTATCGTGATACCGGCTTGATAAACCTCTTGTCATTCATCTGCTCATTTGTCAGATATTCTCCGTTGTAAAAAAGCGCGTAAGTGGTGATCGACGTGGGCGCGTTTTTCAGCAATAATTCTTGATACACTTTGAAATATACGCAGCCGTACCCTCGCCGTGTTTGTCGATGTTTTTGCGGAAGCGTTCGTCGGCAACGTACATCTCGCCGAGACCCGCGAGGATCTCATCGGTGCAGGTGTAAAAGTGATCGGTGATGCACCTTTGCAGTTTCTCGACCTGCATTTTTGCAGGCTCGCTGTCGGGAGCCGTGCCGCTTCGGTCAAGCTCGGCAAAGCCCTCCATTACCGCGTCAAGCAAGGGCGCCGCTTTTACATAATCCGCGCTGCGCGCCTCGCTCTCCCTGTAGGCGGCGGTGTCGCCCCAACGCTGTTTGACCTCCTCCGCGTATTTGTTTTTCAAATCCTCGTATTCATTTTTCATGAAGCCTTCTCCTTTCTCCAAGCCATCGAGCGCGTCGATCAAGCGCTCCAGCCGTTCCTTTTTCGCAAGCAGCAATTGTCGCTGGCATGACAATGCCTGCTGCTTATCATAGTCGGGTGACGAGATGATATGCCCGATGGTTTTCAGCGAGAAATCCAGCTCGCGGTAAAACAAGATCTCCTGCATACGCTCCAAGGATTTTTCATCATAAAAGCGGTAACCTGTCTGTGCATCAACCTCCGACGGCTTCAGCAAGCCGATCTCGTCGTAATAATGGAGCGTGCGAACGCTCACGCCCGTCAGCTCCGCGAATTCCTTGATCTGCATTTTCATTTTCCTCACCTCGGACTCTATGATAACCTATGACGCAGCGTCAAAGTCAAGTTTTTTCTGAAAATATTTTATCATCATTTTTCGGAGTTGACAAGCGCCGCCCTTTGCGTTATACTGAAACCAACCTATAAAGAGTGCGCGAGAGACAAGCTCGTTGACCGCACACCAACCTGCCGCACGGCAAGGTGGTAATGCTTGTATGATGGGTAGCGTTGCGACCGCCGCCGTTGGTGGATGAAGGGAGCAAAAGCGCTGCGCAAAATAAGGAGTTGAAGGAGCGGTTTTAACTGCGACGCGCAACGACTGTATTTTGCGAGGGTAATCCTTTGATTTACTACGCCCGTCTGACGATGGGCGTTTTTTCGTGCTCCGGATAGGTAATAATTTTTTCGGAGGATACAAATGAAAACGATCGAAAGCATGATCAACAGGAACAAAAAGGTTTATGTCCGCATGGGCAATGATGAAATCTGCAAACGGTTTTTCTCACAGGCGGAAAAAGAGGGCTTCCTGTTCGGCGGGGAAAAGCCGACCGCCATGCACCCGTCCGACTACATCGCCGTGCTCCCCGACAAGACGATCTGCTATGTCGGCTCTATAGGGAGAATCGCCATCGGGTCGGGAGCGGAAAACGTGCTCGTCATTGACGCGGAAGAGTTTTGGAAGCCGTAATAGCGCACCTCGCTGAGTCTATCTGCTCAGCAAGGTTTTTCGTTTAACCATGAAATAACGGATAGCCCGTTGGACTATCCGTTATTTCATGCCGGACAATGCTTACATTCATCTTGAGAAACGCGCTGCCTCGCTTGCTGCGGCGTGTTCATCGCTAAGAGTTCATCAACTCTCTCGCTAAAAACGTCATACTGTGACGTTTTCTTAACGCTCGCCTTCAATTCCCTTCACCCGTTGCTTGTTGATAATATTTCTTAAAGGCATTCTCCGAATACCTTTAAGAAATATGGTCGGAGTGAAGGGACTTGAACCCCCGACATCCTGCTCCCAAAGAGATAAAATAGATTGAGGATAAATCCATACCACAACATATAGTGGTATCTGTTCCGGAAAAACTGCTCTTTGGCGCTCTTTGCCGCACTGTTTCCGTGTGCCCCAAAGCGCGTTATGGTCGGGTATGTGGTCAGAGTTCCTCAAACTATTTGTTCAACCTCTTGAATCCAATCCGGTCGATAGCCGTTTGTATAAAAACAGAGAGCACAAAATAAAAGAGGATCAGATTTCTGAAAAACTTTTCAAGAAAACTCCTGTCCTCGTAAATGCCATTTTGAATATCAGCGTAATTCGCCCTTACAAGCGCGTTTCTGAAATACCTTGAATTGTCGGCAAAAAGCGTAATTGTGACGTTGAACCCGAGTGAACGAAGATACTTGATCGCGAATACAGCGGTGGTTCTGGTATTGCCATCGCCGAACGGATGGATCTGCCACATATTCGCGATAAATCCGGTGATGTGTTTTATGCTTTCATCTATGCCGAGGGTGCTGTAATCAAAGCTCTTTTCCAAATTGAAATCATAGTTCAAGGTATCTTTGATCATATCCGAGCCTGCGCATACAACCGATTTGCCTTGTAAAACCCATTCACGTTTGGAAATATTGTAATCGCGAATGACACCGGCAAATTAATAAATGCCATCAAATAATCTGCGATGTA
>CACZWQ010000090.1:0-955 GCA_902784855.1 uncultured Ruminococcus sp.
GCTGACCAGCGCCACGATATCGCCCGTCTGCATGCCGCCGATGTTGACCTCGACCGCGCCGAACCAGACGATCAGGATGATCGCGATATCCGTCACCGCGTAGGTCACGGGGCTGAGCAGCGCCGACAGGCGGCTGACGCGGACGGCAGTCCGTGCCAAGTCCTCCGTGGCGCGGTCGACGCGGGCGCACTCGGTCTTCTGCTTGGAGAAGGCGCGGATGACGCGGTTGCCCGAGAGGTTCTCGCGGGCGATCAAGCCGATTTGATCGAGCTTTTTCTGCATCTGAGAGAAGATGGGCACGCTGCGCGTCATCACCAGCCACAGCGTCAGCGCGATCAGCAGCGCCGCCGCGAAGAAGATCAGCGACAGCTTGAGGTTGATCGTCATCGCCATGACCAGCGAGCCCGCGATGAGAAACGGCGCGCGCGTCAGCAGGCGGATCATCATCGCGACCGACTGCTGCACCCTGTTGGTGTCGTTGGTGATGCGCGTGATCAGCGAGGGCGTGCCCAGCCTGTCCAGCTCGGCGTGCGAGAGGGTGTTGATGTGCGCAAAGAGCGCGCGGCGGATCTTGGTGCCCACGCCCTGTGACGCCTTGGAGGCGAAGTACTGGGTGAACATCGCGCTCGACCAGCCGAGCACTGCCAGCAGCACGAGCAGCCCGCCCATCGCCCACACATAGCCCGCGTCGCGGTTGTGAATGCCGACGTCGATGATATTCGCCATCACCAGCGGCACGAACAGCTCGAGGATCGCCTCAAACAGCTTGCACAACGGCCCGATGATGCATTCTTTTTTATAGTCCTTCAAAAATCGTCGCAATTTCCACATAGCTATATTTCCGATCCTGCTGTATTCATACTATCTTCTAATAAAACCCTGTTAACATCTGTCGCGTTAAATTCCGCATAGCTGCGTTGTCGTCCTCGGAATCCGTCAGGATTCCTGCGTCCTC
>CACZWQ010000090.1:1064-6276 GCA_902784855.1 uncultured Ruminococcus sp.
CGAGGTTGATGGTGTTCTCGGGGATGTTGATCTCGATGATATCGCCGTCCTCGACCAGCGCGATCGGACCGCCGACAGCCGCCTCGGGGCTGACATGGCCGATGCAGGCGCCGCGGGTCGCGCCGGAAAAGCGTCCGTCGGTGATCAGCGCGACCGTGCTGCCCAAGCCGCGTCCCATGATCGCGGAGGTCGGGTTGAGCATTTCGCGCATGCCGGGACCGCCCTTGGGACCCTCGTAGCGGATGACGACGACGTCGCCGTCGGTGATGAAGCCGTTGTTGATCGCCTCCATCGCCTCCTCCTCGGAGTCAAAGACCTTCGCGGGACCCGTATGCTTGAGCATTTCGGGCGCGACTGCCGAGCGCTTTACCACGCCGCTGTCGGGCGCCAGATTGCCGCGCAGCACCGCGATGCCGCCGGTGGGGCTGTAGGGCTTCTCAGCGGGGCGGATGACGTCGGGGTTCTTGTTGAGCACGCCCGCGATATTCTCGGCGACGGTCTTGCCCGTGCAGGTGATCAGGTCGGTTTTCAGCAGACCGAGCTTGTTGATCTCGTTCATCACGGCATAGATGCCGCCCGCCTCGTTGAGGTCCTCCATGTAGGTTCTGCCCGCGGGCGCCAGATGGCAGAGGTTGGGCGTCTTGGCGGAGATCTCGTTGGCGATATCGGGGTTGAGGTCGATGCCGCACTCGTGCGCGATCGCGGGCAGGTGGAGCATCGAGTTGGTGGAGCAGCCGAGCGCCATATCCATGGTCAGCGCGTTGCGGAACGCGTCCTCGGTCATGATGTCGCGGGGCTTGATATCCTTTTCCAGCAGCTCCATGATCTTCATGCCCGCGTGCTTCGCAAGCTGGATGCGCTCGGAATACGGCGCGGGGATGGTGCCGTTGCCGCGCAGACCCATGCCCAAGACCTCGGTGAGGCAGTTCATGGAATTCGCGGTGTACATGCCCGAGCAGGAGCCGCAGCTGGGGCAGGTCTTGTTCTCATATTCCTCCAGCTCGTCGAGCGTCAGCTTGCCCGAGTTGTAGGAGCCGAGCGCCTCGAACATGCTCGAGAGACTGGTTTTTGCGCCGGCAACGCGTCCCGCCAGCATGGGACCGCCGCTGACAAAAATCGTGGGGATATTCAGACGCGCCGCCGCCATCAGCAGACCGGGCACGTTCTTGTCGCAGTTGGGCACCATGACCAGCGCGTCGAACGCGTGCGCGATCGCCATCGCCTCGGTGGAGTCCGCGATCAGGTCGCGCGTCACGAGCGAATACTTCATGCCCTTGTGTCCCATGGCGATACCGTCGCAGACGGCGATCGCGGGAAATACGATGGGGTTGCCGCCCGCCATCGCCACGCCCGTCTTGACGGCGTTGACGATCTTGTCGATGTTCATGTGACCGGGCACGATCTCATTGTAGGAGCTGACAATGCCGATCAAAGGCTTTTGAAGCTCCTCCTCGGTCATACCGAGCGCCCGAAACAGGGAACGCTGCGGCGCACATTGGATGGGGGTTCTTACTGCGTCACTTCTCATTGGTAATCATATCCTTTCCATAACGAATCGATCATTTAAGATTATATCACGACAGCATGCAGAATGCAACCATATTTCTTTTGCACGCTTATTTTGCCTTTTGATAAAACAGTTTCAGGAACAACTCGTAGAATTCCTTTTCCTTGACATAGTTCTCAGCGTTATCTCCAACCTGCGCAACCTCAACCGGCACGCTGCTGTAGACAAACTTCATGTCGCGGTTGACGATGAACTCCGTCGAGAGATAGGTGATGCGGTCGGCGTTCAGATTGGTGCAGGAATAGGGCTCTGCGATATCTTTGATCCGCAGCGGCGTCTGAATATCCTTGCGCGTCTCGGCGACCACCTTTGCCACAAACTCCTTGAAGAAGATCTTTTGCCGCTCGTTGCGCAAAAGGTTCGCGTCGGCGCGGTCTTTGGAGCGCATACGGACGAAATCACTTGCCGTCTCTCCGACAAGATGATATCGCTCACCCTCAACAAACTGATCGACCGTCTCGGGCGAAACGACATCGACGCCGCCGATGCTGTCGTTGATCGTGGAGATGCCCGTTATGTTCAGCGATACATAGGTCTTGATCGGAAGGTTATAAAACAGGCGCGATACCGCATCCTCGGTGTTGATACAGCTGATGTCACGTCCGTCACCATAGGCGTATGCCGCGGCGATCGCCTGCTTCTCCAAACCGACAAAGCCGCCCGCGGGGGAATAGACGCCGACATCGGTGATGATGTCACGAGGAACATTGATGACATTGATAACGCCGTCCTCCTTGTCAATGGCAAACAGGGTGATCACATCCGCCATCAGTTTTTTGGAATCATTCTTATCCTGCACCAAGTCTCCGCAGATGTCCACACCGAGGAACAGGATCGGGATGATGTCCTTCTTATAGTTATAACGCTCGTTTTGATAGATCACATATCTGCCGTCATCACCCAGCATGACCTCGCTCGGAGCGGTAATGCTGATATTTTCATCAACGACCTGCTCCCTGCCGCTGTGGTACATGGAGAAAACCAGCCCTGCACCGACCGCGATACCCAGAAGCATCAGCACACCCGCTATCAGCAGCAGACGTTTGATCTGCTTCTTTTTATGATGGTGGTGACGGTGGTGATGACGACGGCGGTGATGACGGTCATGATGATGGTGGTGATGGTGGTGATGATGGTGATGATGGTGATGATGATGACCGTCGCCGGAAGCGTCCGCGCTCTCTGCCTCGGGCTGCTGCCGATCGGATTGCGCGGCAGCAGACAGCTCGGCGATCAGCGCCTGCTGCTCCGGTGATGTATTTTTTGCCGGAAGCTCCGACTGCGAGCCGTTTTCCTCTGCGGTCATATTATGCTCGTCTGTCAATCTTTTCATTCCTCCTTCAATGCTTTCTCCGTCTCAAACGGAGAACAACGGCAGCGGGTCAAGGTTCGACCGAACAACGCCGCATTCCAAACGAAAAAGCCGTCCGCATACGGGCTGCCGGCTTCAACAAGACAATAAAAGAGGGACAGCCGCTGCCATCCCTCACACTAACTTATTATCAGATTACTTTGCGGAACGACGCTTGGTTGCGAAAAGCACTGCAGCCAAAGCTACAACAGAAGTTCCGAGAACGATCATGGTAAAGGTACCCTGCTCGCCTGTTTTCGGAGACTTGTCGCTTGTATCGGTCTTGCCGCTGTTGCTCGGCTTAGTCGGCTCATCGGAGGAACCGATCTTCCGGAAAACCGGAGTCGCTGTGATGTCGCCGGAAGCAATCAAATCAAGGACAGCATCCGTTAATTTGCCGGTTGCGGTATAGTCGCCGGTGATGTCCCATCTGGCAAGCTCATAGCCTGCTTCGGGAACTGCTGTGAGACGAATGCCCTGCTTGCCGTCGCTGCCGATTTCCGAAGTGTACGAATACGTAGCACTGCCGTGCTCCGCTCCGTTGAAATGAACCGCATAACCCGTGGGCTTCGCTGTGGGGCTCTGAACCGAGTCAGCAAACGCAGGCATCACAGAGAGAGCAATCAGCAGAATCGCTGCAGCAACAGCTAAAAACTTTTTCATAATAAAAACCTCCTGACTAAAAGGATATTCAAGTCATCCCTTTATCTTTTGATTCATTATAACACAGAAGAACCGGATTGTAAACCGCACTATTGCACAAAATAACGAGCAAAAAGTTGTCTATTTTGCTCTCTTCCGCCTCAAATTTCTCGGTGAGAATCATCTTCCCCTCAAGCCAGCGGAGACTCTCCCGTGAGCTTCCCGACGACCAGATATCTTCCGTCGCCGTAGTTGAGACAGGTGCTGAGGATCACAATGCGGTCGCTGATGTCCAGCGTCGCGCCCTCTCTGACGTTGCTGTCGATCGAATGCGGGTTGAGCACGCTGTCGAGGAAGTCGCGGTAGACCTCGTCGTTGTTGAAATCAAAGGAATTCATGATATGGTTGTCGCCGTAGACATAGGCAGCGACGATTTGATAGTTGAGCTGCCTGTCGTCGGTGTAGATCGTCATCTGCTCGTTTTGCGCAAAGAACGAGGGGTCGGAAAACCAATGCAGCGTGGCGAACATGCTGCCGTTTCGCATATTATGACCGTAGAGCACCGTCACGCGGTCGGAGTAATCCTTCGCGTTGCAGCGCTGGGAATAGATGGCGCCCGCAAAGCGGTAGTCCTTGTCGACGCCGTGGTCGAGATAAAAATTATCGTCGTCGGGGCTTTGCAGCACGGGATAGTCCACCTGCGTGTTCGGGATATTGATCCAGGAATAGATATCCGGATTCTGAACCTCCAGTGTTGGGAAGTCAACGGGATTCGGCGCCGCGGGCACGGTGCTCGCAGCGGTCTGCGCCTGCTGTGCGGTGGATGCGTCCGCCGCGGTCTGCGCCTGCGATGAGGATGTGCCGGACGCAGTCTGCGACTGCTGTGTCATGACAGAGGCGGCAAGACTGCCGTACTCCTCTTCCGATTGACCTTCATTTAGATTTTTATAAAGCAAAAAGCCGCCGCATCCGACAATCAGCAAACTGAGAGCAACAACAACGGCGGTCAAAACTATCTTGTTTCTTTTCACATGTACCTCTTTTTCCGTCAAAAATCGGCGTTGGCAGCCGTGAGGCTCACCGCAGCCATGGTTAAAAACAGTACTACCGCGATTGAAATACTGATCACTTTTGTTTTCACGTTACTTCATCTCCCTTGTATTTCCGTGGTATAGCATAACAGAATGTCCGCGTAAAATCAAGAGTGGTGAAAAAGTTGTAAATATTATGTTGGTATTTTGCCAAAACTGTCCGCGATTATGCAAGAAATCCGTGCATGTTTTTGACAAGCTGCGAGCCTGCGCAAAAGCAGTTCGCAGCTTCGGCGCCTATTCTTCGAACAGAGGCGTGGAGAAGTAGCGCTCGGCGGTGTCGGGAAGGACGGTGACGACTGTCTTGCCCTTGCCCAGCTTCTTTGCGAGCTTGAGCGCCGCCGCGACATTGGTGCCGCTGGAGATGCCGCACATCAAGCCCTCCTCGCGCGCCAGACGCTTGGCGGTGCTGAGCGCCTCGTCGTCGGTGACGACATAGATGTTGTCGTAAATATTCATATTGAGGATATCGGGGATGATGCCGTCGCCGATGCCCATTTGCAGGTGCGTTCCGATGGTGACGCCCGCCAAAATCGCCGCGTTCTCCGGCTCGACTGCCCA
>CACZWQ010000091.1 GCA_902784855.1 uncultured Ruminococcus sp.
ATATGAGAATGGAGCTGAGATGATGATTTGCGGTAAATGCGGTCAAATCATAGAAGATCTGGCGCTGTGCTGTCCGAACTGCGGATGGAAGGTGCCCGAGCCGCCGAAGGAACAACCCGAACCCGAGCCGCTTCAACCCGCCGAACCCGAGGTGCTTCAACCCGTCGAGCCCGAGCCGCTTCAACCCGTCGAGCCCGAACTGCTTCAACCCGTCGAGCCGGAGCCGCCGCGCCCGGAGCCCGAGCCTTGGATCCCGCAGCGGAAAAAACGCAATAAGGGCATGATCGTGCTGGCGTTCGCGCTGGGCGTCATCGCAGTCTTGCTGGGCGCGTTCGCGCTGTCGCGCTTCCTCTATTTCAACTCCGACGGCTTCAAGCTCGCCCAAGCGGCGCAGGCGATGATCGAGGGCGACGTCGACGCGGGGCTCGACCTGATCAGCGGCATCCGTTCCCCCGAGGCGGAGGCGACGCGCGAATACGCCGATCTCCTGAAACGGCGCAGCACCTTCGCCGCCGAATTCGACCCCTCGCAGCTTCAAAATGCCGATGACCCCGTCAAGATTCCTTACGACAAGCTCATGGAGGCGTATATCCTCTTTACCGACGGAGACAAGCTGCCCGACGAGCTGAAAAGCCAGTACAACGGCTACAAGGCCAAGCTGATGAGCATGAATCAGGCGATGTCCGCCGTGTCGCTCACGGAATGGGAGAATGCCCAGAGCGGCGTGCTGTTCTTCGGCGAACGCAAGCGCGGGCAATCGTTCACGGTCGGCGAGCTGGAGAGCGTCGTCGGCGTGACCAAGCATGCCGAGCGCAAGCTGCGCACCAAGATCACCGAAGCGGAGTCGTTTCGAGCCTTTGCGTCGCATTCGCCGACTGCCGCTGCGGGTGCGGTGGACGAGCTGGAGCAGATCGTCTTTGCCCAGCTCAAGCAGGATGAATACGACCTGGAATCCTACAGCGATATGGACTTGGACGGCAGGTCGGTCACTTTAAAGGACGTCGACCCCGACTATCAGGCGAGCGTCGGCGAGCTGCTTTTGCCGCTCAATTCCGCGGCTGACGCCAAAGAGAACGCCTCGCACCTGTATATCGCGCTGAGCTATGCATGGGCGGCATACGCCTTTGATATTTACTGAAAAATCAATCAACAAACCCCTTTCATCAGCATAGAATAGACTGATGAAAGGGGTTTTTATCATGATGAACCGGTTTGATAACCGTATGTCGGGCGATTCGCCCTTCAAGCCTGAATTTGAGCAGTACATCAGCAAGCACCCGGGGCGCGGCTCGCTCAAGGTGCAGGTCAGCGCCGCCAACCGGAGCTTTCCCGTCAAAAACGTCTTTGTGGAGGTGGCGGTCATCGACGGCGATATGCGCTACAGCCTCTACCACGACGTGACCGACGAGTCGGGCATCGTCAACGAGATCGTCCTGCCCGCCTGCTCCGGCAGCGACAACAACGCGCCCGAAACGGCGGGAAAGGATGACGCGGTCTATCTGATCTCCGTGTTCCATCCCTCGTTTCAGGAGATCGTGGACTTTCCTGTCACCGTTCAGGACAGGATCGAGACCATCCTGCCCGTGGCGCTGGAGCCGCTCAACGGTGCAAAGGAGGGCTGAGGATGGCTGTCACTCCCGTGATCCCCGAGACGATCACCGTGCACCTCGGCAGACCGAACACGCCCGCACCGAACGTCACGGTGCCGTTCACCTATTATATCAAGAACGTCGCCTCCAACGAGATCTATCCCACATGGCCGGAGAACGCCATCCGCGCCAATATCCTCGCGCAGATCACCTTTGCGCTCAACCGCGTCTATACCGAGTTCTACCGCAGCCGCGGGTATGATTTCGACATCACCGACAACACCTCGATCGACCAGAACTTTGTCTACGGCGGCGAGGTCTATGACAACATCAGCCGCATCACGGACGAGATCTTCAACAACTACATCGTCCGCACGGGCACGGTCGAGCCGCTGTACGCCCAGTTCTGCGACGGCTACACCACGATGTGCGGCGGCTTGTCCCAGTGGGGCACCGTGACCCTCGCCAATCAGGGCTACACGCCGCTGCAAATCCTGCGCTACTACTACGGCGACGACATCAGCATCGTTTATAACGCCGAGGTCGGCGGCAACACCGAGTCGTATCCGGGCATCGCCCTGCGGCGCGGCTCCTTCGGCGACGACGTGCTGACTATCAAGCGCGAGCTCAACCGCATCGCCAAGAACTATCCCGCCATCCCGACCGTCAACGGCAACACGGGCGTGTATGATCTCGAGACCGAGAACGCCGTCAGGGTGTTTCAGACGATCTTCAACCTTGACCCCGACGGCGTGGTGGGCAAGGCGACGTGGTATAAGATCGCGGCGTCGATGTGGAGGCGCTGCAATACTATCTGGCGTTCCTCGGCTACTTCTATCCCGAGCTGCCGCCCATCCCGATCACGGGCTATTTCGGCGAGCTGACCCGCGACGCGGTGTTCACCTTCCAGAACAACTACGGGCTGCCCGTGACGGGCGTGGTGGACGCGAACGTGTTCCACGAGATCGAGCGGGCGTATCAAAACGCCGTGAGCGACCTGCCGCCGAGCTATCGGACCGCCATCGGCGAGCCGTACCCGGGGCGCTTCATCGTGGAGGGCGACAGGGGAGAGAGCGTGCGCATCATCCAGCGCTATCTCAACGTCGTGGCGCAGGGCAACCGCGCGATTCCGACGATCGCGGTGGACGGCATCTTCGGACCGCGCACCAAGGCGGCGGTGACCGCCTTTCAGCGCTCGCTCGGCATCGAGCAGAACGGCGCGGTCGGTCCCGTCGAATGGGCGGAGCTGGTCATCCGCGGCAATCAGCTCTAGCCGATCAGCGCGCGCAGCTGCGCGAGGAGCTTTTTTTCGCGGCGGCTGACCTGCACCTGCGTCATGCCCAAGAAGCGGGCGGTCTGCGTCTGCGTCTGACCTTGATAGTAGCGCAGGGCGATCAGCCGTCTGTCCCGCTCCTGTAAGGTGTTCAGCGCGGCTTGCAGGCTCAGGCGTTCGGTGAGGGCTTCCTGGATGTCGGGGGTCGGAAGCTCGAGCTGCGGTTCCCCGTCATCGGTCGCCGTCAGGGACAGCGGCGCCCGGGCGCTGCCGATGGCTTCGACGATTTGCTCGGGCGTGACCGACAGGCGCTCTGCCAGCGCGCCCGGCGTCAGCTCCTCGCCGCGCTGCTGCATGCTCTCGCGGTTGAGCCGCGCGATCTTGAGCGAAAGCTCCCTGAGCGAGCGGCTGACCCTGACCGCGCCTCCGTCGCGGAACAGCCGCTTGACCTCGCCCATGATGACGGGAAAGGCGTAGGTGGAGAATTGCAGCCCGCGGCTGCTGTCAAAGCCGTCCATCGCCTTGGTCAGCCCCAGACACCCCGCCGCAAACAGCTCCTCGTATTCGATTCCCCTGCCGGAGAAGCGCTTGCAGATCGCGTGCACCAGCCCCATGTGGCGGGAGGCGAAGCGGTCGCGCTCAGTCATCGGCGCCGATTTTCTTTTCCAGCGTGACGGTGGTGCCCTTTTCGGGCGTCGAGCGGACGCGCACCCGGTCGCAGAAGCTCTGCATGACCGCAAAGCCCAAGCCCGCGCGCTCCTCGTCGGCGGCGGTGGTGAACAGCGGCTGCATCGCCTGCTGCACATCCGCGATGCCGCAGCCCTTGTCGCGGACCTTGATGACGACCGTGCCGTCCTCGCCGATCTTGCCGTCGAGGAAGATCGTCCCGCCCGTGCGGCGGTAGCCGTGGACGATGCAGTTGGTCACCGCCTCGGAGACGGCGGTTTTCAGGTCGCTCAGCTCGTTGAGCGTGGGGTCGAGGTTCATGATGAACGCCGCCACCGCGCTGCGGGCGAACGCCTCGTTACAGCTTTTGGAGGGGAAGCGCAGCTTCATTTCGTTGACCGTTTTCATTTCAGCACCCCCAGACTTTGCAGTCCCGACATCAGAAAGATGCGGCGGACGCTGTCGGAGGCATTTTGAATATGCAGCGAGCCGCCCAGCAGCTTCATCTGGCGGTAGCGCCCCATCACCAGCCCGACGCCCGAGGAGTCCATGAAGCTCACCCCGCCGAAGTCGAGACAGAGCTGCTGCGGGCGCAGCGACTGCGCCATGGCGTCCACCGTGGAGCGGATGCGCGTGGCGCTGTCGTGGTCGATCTCGCCCTTGATATAGGCGGTCAGCACGTTGTTTTCGTATGTAGTTTCCATCATGTGATCGTTCCTTCCCATAGTAAATAAAAAGCCATACTAACTACTATCATAGCTAGTATGGCTGAAAAATTCTGTCTTATTCTGTCGGGCGCCCGAATTTTTTCAGGAGGGCGGGTCTGACCTCGCCCGCGAGATACAGCGAGCCGCAGATCAGCACCGCGCCGTGCTCCTTCTCGGCGGCGTTTACCGCCTGCTCGATCGCGGCAAGGGGCGAATCAAAGGGGGCAGCGTCCATGTCGGCGGCGCGGCAGATCTCCGCCAAATCTTTTGCCGCCATCGCGCGGGGATTGCAGACGGGCACCGTGTAAACGCGGCGGAACGCGCCGCGCAGCAGCCCGACGGCGCTGCCGACGTCCTTGTCGGCGAGCATGCCCAGCACGCAGGTGATCGGCGTATCGGGAAGGAACAGCGAGACCGCGTCTCTCAGGGCGGCGATCCCGTTGGGGTTGTGCGCCCCGTCGAGCAGCACCGTGGGGGCGGTCCCGATCAGCTCCAGACGGGCGGGGTTGCGCGCTGTCTCCAAGCCGCGAAGGATCGCCTCGTCGCTGACGGAGAGCAGCTTGTGCGTTCGAAAATAAAAGACGGCGGACAGGGCCGTGAGGGCGTTTTCGATCTGGTGCCTGCCCGCGAGGTGCAGCGTGCAGTCGAGCGAGCCGACCGAAAAGCGGCTGCCGCTCAGCGCCATGCTGTCGATGTCGACGGGCAGCGACTCGCTCTTGACGAGGGGGACGTTGAGCCGCGCGGCGGTCTCTTCGATCACCGCCATCGCCTCCGGGCACTGGCGCGAGGTGAACGCCGCCGAGCCGTTCTTGATGATGCCGCATTTCTGCGCGGCGATGGCTTCTACGGTGTCGCCCAGCACGGCGGTGTGGTCAAGCCCGATGGTCGTGATGACCGCGCCCAGCGGCGGCCGGATGACGTTGGTGCAGTCCAGCAGCCCGCCCATGCCCGTCTCCAGGACGACGATGTCGCAGTGCGCCTGCGCGTGGATATAGAACTGAAGCGCGTTGACATATTCGAACTCGGTGATGATGACGCCCTCCTCGCGCAGCTGCTCGAGCACGGGGCAGGTCGCCTCCACGGCGGCGGTCAGCGTCTCTTTTGAAACGGGCACATTGTCGATCTGGATGCGCTCGCGAAAGTCGGTGATATAGGGCGAGATGAACAGACCCGTCCGATAGCCCGCCTCCCGCAGGATCGCCGACAGCACCGCGCAGACGGAGCCCTTGCCGTTGGTGCCCGCGACGTGGATGAAGCGCAGGCTGTCCTGCGGATCGCCCAGCCGGTGCAGCAGCTCGCGCATGCGGTCGAGTCCCGGGCGCGAGCCGAAGGTCAAAAGGGAATGGATCTTTTCCAGTGCGGCTTCGTAGGTCATGTCATCAACTCCCGATAAATCTCATTTTTCTTGAAGCCCGTCACCGCAGCCGCTTCCTTGGCGGCGTCGGTGGCTTTTTTGCCGTGTTCGGTCAGCTCGCGCGCTAAGGCGACGGCGCTCTCCAAGGTGTAGGCGTCCGCCGCGTCAGGCTCGGGCGCGCCCTCCAAGATGAGCACGATCTCGCCCTTGACGCTGCCGTCCGAAAAGCGTGCGGCGGCGTCCGCGGTGGTGGTGCGGATGACCTCCTCGTGGAGCTTGGTCAGCTCGCGCACGATGCTCAGGCGGCGGTCGCCGAAGAAAGCGAAGAGATCGCGCAGGGTGGCGGGCAGCTTGTGCGGCGCCTCGTAAAAGATCATGGTGCGGCGCTCGTGCAGCAGGCTTTGCAGGTGCTCGCTGCGGCTCTTTTTGTTGACGCTGAGAAAGCCCTCGAAGCAGAACCGCCCCGTGCTCAGCCCCGAGATTGCCAGCGCCGCGACGACCGCGCTCGGACCCGGCACGACGACCGTCCGGATGCCGCGCGAAGCGCAGAGCCGAACCAAGTCCTCTCCGGGGTCGGAGATGCAGGGCATGCCCGCGTCGGTGACGATCGCGCAGGACTCGCCCTGTTCGATGCGCGCGCAGATGATCTCGCCGCGCTCGCGCTTGTTGTGTTCGTAATAGCTCACCATCGGCTTTTTGATGCCGAGATGGTTGAGCAGCTTGAGGGTGACGCGGGTGTCCTCGGCGGCGATGAAGTCGACCTCACCGAGAACCTGCGCCGCGCGGGGCGACAGGTCGGAGAGGTTGCCGATGGGCGTGCCCGTTACATATAGAATTCCAGCCATGCTCCTGTCCTCACCTTGTCTTGTAGTCATCGTAGATCGCCAGCATTTCCGCCGACCAGCCGCCCTGTCCGTCCTCGATGAAGAGGGTGGGCAGCACGTCCATATAGCCTCTTCTGCCTGATCTCCTGCCCTCGAGCAGGAAGAGCTTCGGCGCCTTGCCCGGGCGCTGCTGCACCAGCCGCAGGCGCTTCGGCTCGATATCGGCTCTGCGCATGCTCTCCATCACGTCCGCCAGCCGTTCGGGGCGCTGGCAGACGCAGAACCTGCCGCCGAAGCGCAGCAGCTTGGCGGCGCTCTCGCAGATATCGTCGAGCGTGCAGGCGGTCTCGTGGCGCGCCGTCAGCTTGGCTTCATCGGGGTTCAAAATGCCCGTGCCGCCGAGCTTGTAGGGCGGGTTGCAGCTGACCGTATCGAACGCGCCGAAGGGCAGGATCCCCTTGAGCGCTTTCAGGTCGGCGTTCACGACCGTCAGCCGGTCGCTCAGGCGGTTGTAGGCGATACTGTCGCGCAGCAGCGCGCAGGCGTCTTCTTGCAGCTCCACCGCCGCGACGGTCAGAGACGGGTTCTTTTTCAGCCACAGCAGCGGGATGGTGCCGCAGCCCGCGCCCAGATCGGCGCAGTACTTTTTGCCTGTCGGCAGCGAAAAGTCGGCGAGCAGGATGGTATCGGTGGAGAAGCGGTGGGTTTTGGACACATAGATCTCCATGCCGCTTCCGAGTGGCTCGCGGTGGATGTCGTTCATAGGCGCCTCGCAATCTTCGTGAAATTTCTATCTTATTATACAATAGGAGCGGCGAGACTGCAAGCAGAATTTGAGTTAGCAAAAGACAACCGAAACGCAATAAAGACGGCAAGGACAAGCCTTGCCGCCTGTTCGGTTTACAGTGACCCTAAATCAGCCTTCTGCGGGAGCGCCTACGGGGCAGACATCGGCACAGGAGCCGCAGTCTACACAAGCGTCAGCGTCGATAACGTACTTACCGTCGCCCTCGGAAATAGCCGAACAAGGACATTCATCTGCACAAGCACCGCACATGATGCATTCATCGCTGATCACATATGCCATGGATTGTACACCTCCTTATTGTAGTAATTTTAGTATAGCATAAAAAT
>CACZWQ010000092.1 GCA_902784855.1 uncultured Ruminococcus sp.
GTTGACGACGCCGCGGGAAACGAGCGAATACTTCGAAGAAGGCTCGGTCGCGGTTTCATCGTCCAGAGAAAGGGTGTCCAGTTTAAGATTAACGGTAGTCACTGTGCCGGGATCCTTCTTGAGGACCTTGAACACAGCTCTGACAACGGTGACTGCGGAACCATCTTCGTTCGACGCATAAGCTGCGGGCTGAACGGAAGTGTAGTTACCGACGATTCTGCCGCCGTTGTTGTCGCCGAAGGTGTTAACCATACCGGCGCCGAGTCCCTGCTCATAAGCAAACGGGAAGATGGTGAACTTGGCGCTGCGGCCGGTGCCCATCGTATTGTATGCTTCCTTGAATTCAAGGACTTCGGGATCCCATGTCAGCTCATCAACATCAATGTTGATCAGGTACTTACCGGGAGCACACATATCATAGTCAACGGTAACGAATACGTCGCCGTTCTCATCCTGATATGTGTCGAGATCGTCATAATAGTTGGCTTTCTCGGGGAAGAGATTGGAGGTCGCAACCAAGGTGAAGCCCTTTGCCTCGACGGGCTCGGTTGCGGGCTCGGTAGTGGGCTCTTCACCCTCTTCGGTGATGGTAACGGTGAACTTTGCGCCTTCCTTGGTAGCAAAGTCAAAGTTTCTCAGGTCGAGCTGCGCCTTAACGGTGCAGGTCTCTTCGGTATCGAAGGTGATGTTGTCGCCGTTGTAAACCGCGTCGGTCTCTACGCCGCTCTCGACGAATGCGCCGCCGAAGTTGTGGGTCCATGCGCCGTCGATCGCAAACTTGATCTGACGCTCAAAGCCGTCGGGGACATTTTCAAATTCGATTTCCCAAACGTCATCTGCTACCTTCGTCATCTCGTTGGCAGCATAGGCGGGATCCCAAGCTGAGCCGTTGAGCCATGCGCCTTCGCCGTTGCCGACTGCAAATACGGTGTCATACTTGAACTCGGTGATCTCTTGTACAATGTCGCCCTGAACATAGGTGTAGTTCTCTTCGGGATCGTAAACGACCGTGAAGGTGCCTGCGCCGGTCAGGTTGAAGGTCACGTTGTTGCCGGTCTTGTCGCCGATCCACTCTGCGCCGTTCTTGACGGTCTTGAGCTGGACATCGTCGAAAGCCTTGTCAACGGTGTATTCCTTGGTGTATTTTCCGTCCTCGCCCTTGGTCATGGTGTTGGCTTCGTTTGTGCCATCCCATGCGGTGCCGAAGATGTCGGCGGGTGCGCCTGCTACGATGCAGACAGCATCCTCTGCGGGCTCGGTTGCGGGCTCGGTTGCGGGAACAGTGGTATCCTCAGGCTCTGTAGCAACAGGCTCTGTGGTGATCTCGGGCTCAACTTCGGGGCCTTCGATTCCGGCGGAAAGAGCAAAATCGCCGACGATCTCGTCGTTGACTTCGCCATTCGTCACAAGCTGCTCCTCATTGGCATTCTCAGATAACGTCTGACCGTCATCCAACTTGGTGACGAGCATATCGCGAACCTGAAGATCAACAGTTGTGTCGCCTGTGCCGACCGCCTTGAAGGTAACGGTCACAAAAGCGACCTCGCCGCCTTCTTCGGCATCGAGATAGTACGTCTGCAAGCTGGTACAGTTACCCTTAATGCCGTACTCCACAGAAGTGGGGTTCGTGTTGACTGTTGCGTCAGGTGCAACAGGCATCACATTGGTGTTAGCAGCCTCGTCATACTGCAGAACGGTGCCGTCATAGGTGAGCAGCCAATCCGCATTGACCATTCGCCAATCTTTTGACTCAATGCCATAGGTTACGGTAACCGTTCCGTTCATATCATCGAGTTCCTGTTGTGTAAAGGAAGCCGTATGGGTAGGGAACAAGTTCGACGTAACCGTGATTGACAATGCTGCTCCGTCGCCCGTAGCGGCAACGGAAATCATTGCCACAGAGAACGATGCTACAACGAGCATTAACGCGAGCAGAAGGCTTAGTGCTTTTTTGAACATTTCTTCTTTTCCTCCTTTTGTGATAATGCTTCTATAAGCAATATTATTATAATACAAGTGGCGTCCAAAAGTCAATAAAAATTCTTAATTGGAAAACAATTTTTTACAGAAATATGATATTTCGTTTAAATTGACAAGGAAACAAATCACAATTTGTCATAATTCACAAGGAGACATTTCTTTATTTGTAACCATTCACATTTTTTGACTGCCAATTCCATGAATCATAGCACATATCATCAAGATTTTTTTCCGCTTTCCAGCCCAAAACGCGCGCTGCCTTCGACGCGTCGGCATAGCATTCGGCGATATCGCCCGCGCGGCGGGGCTTGATGACATAGGGGATCTCGATGTGATTGACGCGCTCGAACGCCTTGACGATGTCGAGCACGCTGTAGCCCGTGCCCGTGCCGAGGTTGACGATCTCGACGCCCTTGTGATCTCCGGCGTAGTCGAGCGCCTTGACATGTCCCTTGGCGAGGTCGACCACATGGATGTAGTCGCGCACGCCGGTGCCGTCGTGGGTGGGATAGTCGTCGCCGAACACGCCCAGCTGCGGCAGTCTGCCCGCCGCGACCTGCGTGATGTAGGGCATGAGGTTGTTGGGGATGCCGTTGGGGTCCTCGCCGATCCTGCCGCTTTCGTGCGCGCCGATGGGATTGAAGTAGCGCAGGATCACGATCGACATATCGGGGCGCGCGTGCGCGGTGTCGGTGAGGATCTGCTCCATCATCAGCTTCGTCCAGCCGTAAGGGTTCGTCGGGCTGCCGGTGGGCATGGTCTCCACCAGCGGCACCTCCTCGGGCGTGCCGTAGACAGTCGCCGAGGAGCTGAAAATAAAGTTGTTGACGCCGAATTTCTCCATCGTCTCCAGCAGCGTCAGGGTGGAGTCAATATTGTTGCGGTAATAGAGCAGGGGCTTTTCCACGCTCTCCCCCACCGCCTTGAGACCGGCAAAGTGGATGACGGCGTCGATTTGGTTCTCGGAAAAGATCTTCTCCGTCGCTGCCCTGTCACAGACGTCCGCCTCATAGAGCGGGATCGACGCGCCGGTGATCTCCTCGACGCGCCTGACCGCCTCGGGACAGGAGTTGGCAAAGTTGTCGGCGATCACGACGGTGTGACCGGCTTCGATCAATTCGACGCAGGTGTGGCTACCGATATAGCCCGCACCGCCTGCCAATAATACGTTCATAGGCTTTCTCCTCTCGCTTTTCATCGTGAAATAATGACAATATAAATAGTATACGGATTCTGAATCACCCTGTATTTTGTGGTGATACTTTATCGAAGCGCTAAATATAGTATCATGCTTTTTCCGGCTCGGGGTAGGCTGCGCCGAAGGTCTCGACCGTCATACGGCGGATGACCTGCGGGTCGAGCGGCTTGTCGGAAAAGTCGGTGTCGCATTCGGCGATCTCGTCGACGACATCCATCCCCTCGGTCACCTTGCCGAAGGCGGCGTACTGACCGTCGAGGTGAGGCGCGTCGCGGTGCATGATGAAGAACTGCGAACCGGCGGAGTCGGGCATCATCGAACGCGCCATCGAGAGCACGCCCGCGGTGTGCTTCAAGTCGTTGCGAAAGCCGTTCATCGCGAATTCGCCCTTGATGTGATAGCCGGGACCGCCCATGCCGGTGCCGTCGGGGCAGCCGCCCTGGATCATAAAGCCGTAGATCACGCGGTGAAAGGTCAGCCCGTCATAGAAGCCGCTGCCCGCGAGACTGATGAAATTCGCCACTGTGTTGGGCGCGATCTCGGGGTACAGCTCCGCCTTGATGATTTTTCCGTTTTCCATTTCGATGGTAACAATGGGATTGCTCATGTATATCCTTCCTTTATTTCATTTTGAGGTTGCCGGGCTGTCCGGATCAGTAGATCACCGAGTGATAGTCCGGCGCAGTGTTCACCATGAAGAAGTAGGTGATAAACGCGCAGAGCAGCAAGACGCCCGCAAAGGCGATGCCGAGGATCGGGAAGAGCCGCTTTTCCGGCTTTTTCATCAGCGAAACGACGCCGAAAACCAGCGCGGGCACCGAAAGTACGATGCTCCAGAAGGTCGCCGCACCGAATTTTTCGCCGACGCTGCTGCGAAAGTTGAAGAAGATCATCGAGGTGATCGGCAGGATAAAGCAGCCGATCAAAAACGATACCATGCCGAACGCCTTTGCCGCGCCGCGGGAATTCCGTGCGGGTGGAGCGGGACGGTTGGAATATGTCGGCGGGTAGGGGCGCTGCGGCGGCTGATTGGGCGGGAAGCCGGGCGTCACCGGGCGCTGCGGCGGCTGCGGCGGCTGCGGAGACTGCCGGTAAGGCTGCGGCGGGAACGGTTCGCCCTGCGGCTGCCTTTCGGCAAACGGACGCGGTTCGACGGGCTTCGGCTCGACATTCTCGGGCTGCAGGGGCTTGGCGTAGGGATTGAACGCGGGCTCCTGCTCCGCCGTCGTGAGGGTCTCGGTGTCAAAATCGTTTTCACGGTAAAGGTCGGTCATATGTTTCACTCCTTATGATAATTGGTTTCGATATTCATTGTGGCGTATGCGTTCAAACCGCTGCCGGCGATGTTGCCGCAGCGGTATTCATAAAAGCCCTGTGCGCCCACCATGGCGGCGTTGTCGCCGCAGAGGGACTTTTCGGGCATGTAAAACTCCCGGCCGCGCCGGCTGCATTCCTCCGACAGCGTGCGTCTCAACAGGGAATTCGCCGAGACGCCGCCCGCGATCACGAGCTTGGAAACGCCCAGATCCTGTGCTGCCTTGAGAAAATTCTGACACAGGCAGTTGACGACCGCATAGCGGAAGGACGCGCAGACATCCGCGTGGTTTAGCTCCTCGCCCTTTTGCGCGGCGTTGTGCAGCAGATTAATCACGGCGGTTTTCAGACCCGAAAAGCTGAAATCATAGGGCGCATCGTGGACGACGGGGCGCGGCAGCTTGAAGGCGTGCGGGTCGCCGCTCTCCCGCCGCGTCGTCGCGGGTCTTGCCGATGATCTTCATCTCGGTGTAGTCCTCGACCATGACGATGTGGCTGTGGCCGCCCGAGACGACCAGGCAGAGAAACGGCGGTTTTAATTCTTGATTGGAAATATAATTGGCGGCGATGTGCGAGCGCAGGTGATGTACCGGCACCAGCGGCAAGCCCGTTGCAAGCGACAGCCCCTTGGCAAAGTTCACACCGACCAGCAGCGCGCCGATCAGTCCCGGCGCATAGGTCACCGCCAGCGCATCGAGGTCGGACAGCGTCAGCTGCGCCTGCTCCAGCGCCTGCGACACGACGGGCACGATGGCTTCCGCGTGACGGCGGGAGGCGATCTCCGGTACGACGCCGCCGTAGAGGCGATGCTCCGCGACCTGAGAGGCGATCACCGAGGACAAAACCGTCCTGCCGTCCTCCACCACCGCCGCGGCGGTCTCGTCGCAGGATGATTCGATTGCAAGTATTTTCATGTTTATTACCCTTCTGTATTGTTATTGGCTGAAAAAGACGGTCATCAGCACGGCGTTTTCCTCCGGCTCGGTATAGTAACGCTTCCGTTCCCCGACCTTGATGAAGCCGAAGCTCCCGTACAGCGACTGTGCCGCGCGGTTGCTCTCGCGCACCTCCAAGGTCAAAAACGCAAAGCCGTGCTTGCGGCAATAAGTCGTCAGCGCGCGCAGCAGAGCGCTGCCCACACCGCGACGGCGGTGCGCTTCATCGACGGCGACGTTGTAGAGATAGCCCTCGTCGAGCACGAAGCTCATGCCGATATAGCCGATCACCCTGCCGCCCTCCACGGCGACATAAAACAGCGACTGACCGTTTTCAAGCTCGCTCTCCAAGCTCTGCCGCGACCACGGGTGGACGAAGCACGCCTGTTCCAGCGCACACACGCCGTCGAGGTGCGCCTTGGTCATCGGCTCAATCCTCATAGCGCGCGATCAGCTCCTCCACCGCAGCGGCGAGCACGTCGCGGCACATGCGGTAGGTCTCGAGGCTGCCGCCGTAGGGGTCGACGACGCCGATGATCTCGACCTTATCCTCGGGGATGCCGATGCTCTCGGTCAGGATCGTCGCGTGCGACAGCGACATGCAGTAGATTTTCTCGAATTCCTCGAGCTGGAAGTCATAGACGAAGTGGGTGCGGTGGCCGCTGATATCCACGCCGATCTCCCGACAGACCGCCACGGCATTCTCCGCCGGGGCGAGTCCCGGTACCGCCGCCATGCCGAAGCTGACCGCGCGGACGTCCAGACCCTTCTCCTCCGCCCGTTTGTTGAAGATCCCCTCCGCCATCGGGCTGCGGCAGGTGTTGCCCGTGCAGACGAATAACACGTTCTTCATGCAAAAAAATCCTTATTTATGCAATGGGAGTCCATAATAAGTCTCTAGATGACATTTCAAAGATGTCAGCTGAAGAAAAGGCCGAAATGGGTAGACTTTTTGCGAAGGATGTAAGTTCTCATCCTTTTAACAGTGCAAAAATGAGAGATTTATCCGGCGATGCCGTTGAAGAAAATGCCCTGTGGTATGGAAAAATGTACGGGGATTTTTATAAGCGTTTATATAAAGAAGAAATGATATTAAATGA
>CACZWQ010000093.1 GCA_902784855.1 uncultured Ruminococcus sp.
TTCTTTTTTTTTTTTTTTACACTCTTTTTTTAATATACTATTTTCTTCCTGTTTTTATCCGATGAGCCGGATCATGCTGGCAAATTCCTCTGCTGTGATGTCGCGGCTGTCCCAGAACACGCCGTCTATTATTCCTTTACGGAAATATTCCGACAGTTTTTCGGCGCTGAGGCTGCCGCCGTAGAAAAGAGGCATTTCGATCGGGAAGTTCGGGAGCGTCTCCTTCACCGTCTCCCTGATGGTTTGGAACATTTTGAGGGTGTAGTCCTCGTCGGGGGCATACACACTGCCGAAATCCCACAGCGGACGGTAGATGGTCCCGATCCTGTAATGCGCCTCGTAGGGGATCCTTGAATAGCCTGTTTTGATCTGACCGGCGATGACCGAGGAAGCTGTTCCCTTCTCTGCCATCTCGCGGGTCTCGCCGACGCCGAGCATGGCTTTAAAGCCCATATTGAGGATGACTTCCAGGTTGTCGCGGGTCATTTCGTCGGTTTCGCCGAAATAATAGCGCCTGTCCGCAAGCCCGGTGATCGCCATGTCGGCTCCCAAGGCGCTGAGTTTTTCGGGCGTCAGCTCGTCCGTTGTCTCCCTGACCGTAAAGCTCTGTGAGGAGATCTTGACGAGCTTTCTGTCGGGAAACGCCGCGCAAACAGCCTCCAGCGACACGGCGGGAACAAAGACAAAGAGCATGATCTCCTCTTCTCTTTCAAACTGCTTCGTGCGCTCGCACAGGGTCTTGATGTCATCGATGATCTGCGGAGTCGTTTTCTCCGGGGTAAAATTGTAGCAATAGAATTTCAGCATGATGTCCTCCCTATCGTAATCAGCATATTATTCAGTCCCAGCGCGCGGGTGTAGCTCACCTCGTCCGCGAAGGTGTTGATCATTTTCAGGTTTGTCAGCTCGTCCTCGTCGTCGTGTACGGTCGCGGGGTCGAAGGCTTCGCCGTTGTCCCTGACCGAGAGAATGATACTCTCGTCGGTGATACGGCAGATCAGGTCGATCTGCGGCTGCTTTTTGTCGCTGTTGAAGCGCCTGATGTGCTCCACGGTTTCCTCGGCAAGCACGCCCGCATAGTAGGCGCTCTTGCCGGTCACGCCGTTTTCGGCGCAGAAGCCGATGACCCGATCGGAGATCTCTGCCGCCTGCTCCGCCTCGGGACGGAGACTGGCGTCAAGCAGCGCGCTGCAGTCGGTCTGGCGCTCATGCAGCAGGATCCCGCTGTATCTGTCCTTTTTGACGCGGGAAACGATAAAGCAAATCAAAAAGGTGATCGCTGCTGTCAGCGCCTCCGAAATCACGAACGCCCAGCTTGTGCCCGAAAGTCCGAACCCGTAGGAAAGGAAGTACGCAAGCGGTACGGTGATCACAAGTCCGCGCAGGAAGGTGGTGATGAGTGAGATCGTCTTTTGCTTTGTCGCCTGCAGATAGTTCATGGTGATATAGCACACACCCATTCCGATGAGGCTGAGCGAGAATATCCGCACGACGGGGACCCCGATCGCGACGCGCTCCGGGCTTTTGACGGAAAACAGGGAGAGCAGGAGATTCGGGAAAAGAAGGATGAAGGCGATGATCACCGCGCAGGACGCGCCGACAAAAATGAAGGTTTTGCGCAGCACGATGTCGATACCCTTGTAATCGCGTTCACCGTACAGCAGGCTGACGATCGGCGTCATGGTGTCGCTGCCGCCGGATACGAACATCGAAATAAAGGTCACAGTGAAATTGCAGACCGAAAACACCGCCATGCCGTCGGCTCCGGTGGCGCCGAGCACGATGCGGTTGAGCAGCAGCGCCTTGACAAACAGCAGGATGGTATTGACAACAGAGGCAATACCGCCGGTGAGCAGCTCGCCGAGGCAGCTCAGCTCCGCTTTTTTGACCGCGATAAACCGCAGCGTGCGCTTTTTGAAGAAGAACAGATAGTACAGCTCCATCAAAAAGCCGACTGCATAGCCCGTGACCGTGGCGAGCGCCGCGCCCGCGGTGTCCATTTTGAAAAGTCCCATGTAAACAAAATCCATGAGAAGGTTGACGATGTTGGACACCAGCAGGATATTGGCGGAAAACTTCGGCATCCCGTCAACTCGAATGATAAAGATGAGGTACGGCACCACGATCATGAACAGCGAGCCGTAGATATTAACCTGCGCGTAATGTTTGACATATTCCGTCAGCGTCGCGTCGCTGCACATCGCGGAAGTGATCACGTCGATCAGCAGCGTGCCGACGATCGTCACGATGACCGATACCAGCGCCGCTCCGAGGAAGGAAAGCGTGAACAACGCGTTTGCCTTGCGGGCGTCGCGCTGACCCTTCGCGATCGAGATGCCGATCGCTCCGCCGATACCGAAAAGGAAGAACATCGCCTGCATAAAGAGCACCACGGGCTCGGCGAGGTTGACGGCGGAAAGGGCGTTGTCGTTGACCAAAGCGGAAACGATGATCCCGTCTACAAAGGAGGCGAGAAGGATCGACATGGAGCTGATGATCGTCGGGAAAAGGTATTCATTGAACTTTCTGCCGAGCAGAACCGAATTTCGCTGCAGCGCCATCATGCATCCCCCTCCGTTTCAAAGAAGCCCAAGCCGTCGAGCGCAGAGATAAAGTTGCTCATATAATCGCGCGAGGTCATCGACCAGCTGAAGCCGAGCCTGTAAAGCGCCTGGGTGGTGTATTCATTATCGGTGGAGATCATCTCGACCGTTTTGGAGCTGTCCTTGTTGTCATAGGCAAGCAGTGTCGTGAGCTTCGCCGCCTTTTCCGGGTCGCTCTGCGCCTTTGCGAGCATCTCCAAAAACACATCGTCCTCAACGAGCTTGATATGCATGCCCATGTCGCGCATTTGAAGGATAACGTCGCCCAAGGGGACATAGTGGTTGTTGAAGGGATGGAAGACACAGCACTTGTCGGGCGTGGCGCAGAGCTTGACGATCGCCTCGGCGGTCTCGTCGATCGGCGCCATCTCAACCGGGTAATTCATCATGCTGTAGGGATAGGCGCCGATGACAAGATATGCCCTGAGCCTGCCCATAAAGCCGTTGGTCACAAAGTTGATCTGGAACTCGCCGTCGCTGTCGCGCGCGGAGAGGTTGCCGACACGCATGATCTTGCCCCGCATGCCGTCCTTGACCGCCTCGAGCACATAGCGCTCCGCGAGGAACTTGCTGCGGACGTACTGATTGTCGATCACCTGTCCGAAATAGAGCTTCTGCTCGGTGAGCCTGACGTCGGGTGACGGATAGCCGTTGACTCTGTCGCCGGCTACGCTGCCCGTTGAGACCTGCACGAGCATGCTCTGATGCTCCTTGCAAAAGGCGATCAGGTTCTTCACTCCCTCGGCGTTAACCAGCTCGATGTCGTTCGTCTCGGAAAAATGCTTGACAAGCGCGGCGCAGTTGATCACGGTATCGATGTGCGCGTCTCTGAGCTGAGAAAACCACTCGGTATCGGTCAGGCTGCCCTCCGCGACGGTCACGCGGTTTTCAAAGCGATCCGCAAAATCGTCCTCAAAGTAGTAATAGAGCTGACCCCTGAGACGCTGCTCGGCGCTGAGGCGCTTGGACGAGCGCAGCAGGCAGTAGACGTGACCGCTGTAGTTATCGAGGAAGTATTTCAGGATATGGATGCCGAGGAAGCCCGTAGCACCGGTGAGCAGAAGATCGCCGACGCGGTTCTTTTTTTCTTTCAAAGAATCAAGATTGTTGGCGGCGAGGATATCGTCAAATACCGCATAGTCGTAATCGGCAAGACCGTCGGATAACTCGGGCTTGCCCGAGCATTTCGCGGCGATCGCCTTCGGGGTTTTGAGCGCGAAGATATCGCCGTAGGAGACCTCCAGCCCCCGCTCGTTCGCTTCGACAAGCACGCTTGTGACCGTCAGCGAGGTTCCGCCGAGGTCGAAGAAGCTGCTGTCGGCACTGACCTTCTCGAGGGAAAGAACGTTTTCGAAGATCTCGCAGAGGATCTTTTCCTCGCGGGTCACAGGCTCGGTATACGCCGCCTTAAAGCTGATCTTCGGCTGCGGCAGAGCCCTGACGTCGGTTTTGCCGTTAGGCGTCTGCGGCATTTCGTCCAGACGGATGATCGCGGCGGGGATCATATAGGCGGTCAGGCGCTTGGAAATATGCTCCCGAACCGACTCCTCGGTGACCGAGGGAGCGGCGCTGTACCACGCGCAGAGGTTGTCGGCGCCGTTGATGGGACGGATGAGCACGACAGCCTGATTGACGCCGTCGCAGGAGAGGATCGCCCGCTCGACTTCACCCAGCTCGATCCTCAAACCTCTGAGCTTGACCTGATTGTCGCATCTTCCGAGAATCACCACGTCGCCGTTCTCCGTCCAGCGCGCGTAATCTCCCGTTTTGTAAACACGCCCGCCGTTGTAATTTGTAAAGCTCTTCTCGGTGAGTGCGGGATTGTTGAGATAGCCCAGCATGACGGCAGGACCCGTAATGCAGATCTCGCCCTCTTCGCCGTAGCCCAGTTCTTCCGTGGTGTCGGGCCTGAAGATGCTGATATTGTTCATCAGCAGCGGATAGCCAACGCTCAGGGAGCGGAAGTTGCCGTTGCAGCTGCAGGCGGCGGCTGAGCTCACCTCACTCATGCCGTACCCCTGACTGAGCGGGAACTTCGCGCCGCGCTCTTTGAGGAAGCCGTTGAGCTTCGCCTCCAGCCCGGCGTTCATCGTATCGCCGCCGGAGCCCGCCGTGATGAAGAAGTCCAGCCGCTGCCCGGCCTTCATCTCCTTGCTGTTCATCAGCTTTTCATAGTGCGCGGGGACCATCAGCGTATGCTGCGGGCGCCACTTGGTGATGTATTTGCCGA
>CACZWQ010000094.1 GCA_902784855.1 uncultured Ruminococcus sp.
GTAACTGTTCATTCCCGCGTTATGACGCGCCGCGAGCGTGACGCTCGACCCAATCCGCGCGTGAAAGGTTTGCGGGAGCGGTAACTGTTCATTCCCGCGTTATGACGCGCCGCGAGCGTGACGCTCGACCCAATCCGCGGGAACGTGACGTTCCATCCAGTCCGCGCGTGAAAGGTTTGCGGGAGCGGCAAAGATTAATAACCCGCGTTATGACGCGCCGTTGATGATTCTTTCCGAAAGATCAACCTGTCAAAAGGCGCCCTGGGAGCGGCGGCTCGCCGTTTAAGTTTCATATTAGGTTCACCGTGTACAATACAGTCAAACCACAGGAGGTGGCTTGATATGAGAGACAAGATCATCAAAAGATTCGCGGCGGGGACGATCGGCGTTTGCTTTGCCTACGCGCTGATCCGCCAGCCGTTCGCGGTGATGAATGATCCGAGTGAATTGATCACGGCGGAGCAGAGCGTCATCGCGCCGGACACGACGCAGCCGACGACCCTCTATTCCGTGACGACCATCCCGCCGACGCTGCCCGAGGAGCAGCCGACGCAGCCCGCGACGACCGCGCCCGCGACGGAACCTCCCGCAACGGAGGCGCTCACGGCGCCCGTGCAGGAGGAGGTCATCGTGGACGGCGGCTCGTTTGAGGAGGAGCAGGAAGAGGAGCTCAACCCTCAGGAAAACGAATCCGGCGGCGACGTGCCCACGCTCAGCCAATTTCTCTCGAACCTGATCTGCGGCGGCTGCCGACACAACTGCCCGCTCATCAGACCAAGATGTATGGAAGGACGCGCAAAAGCAGAAAGCGCGACGGTGGAATACTATGAAATCTACGGAGCATAACGCCTTTTTGAACGAGGCGATGGAAACGCTGAACAGAATCGATAAAGAAAACAGGCATTTGACGCAGCTCGGCTGGTTTCTGCAAACCGCGCTGCGGCGCTTCGACAGGAATTATCTCGATCGCAGGAAGCCGCAGGTGATCGTCCTCGGCGACGATATCCCCGCCGAGCTTCTGTACGCGGTCTGCGACGATCCGTTTTATGTCCTCGGCGGCAGCCTCGGCACGGCGCATTGGGCGGACGAGCTGACCCCGCGCGACACCGACCCGCTGAGCCGTTCCGCTCTGGGGTGGCTTGTCAATCCCGCATTCGACCTGACGGAGAACGCCCTGATCGTGACGGCGGTCTCCTCCGACAGCAGGCGCAAGCTGATCTCCGTATTGCAGAGCGGCGGCAGGAAGGTCGCAGCATTGGACATCCCTCCAAATCAATCTCCGAACGCCGTTCATTACTATACGGAGCAGTTGACCGAGCTTGCCGGGCAGATCGGAAAACACACGGGCAAGCGCTTCTCGGGAAGTAATCTGAAACGCGCCGTGAAGCGGGTCGCGAATGCGCGCAGTCAGCGGCGGCGGTTCCTGACGGCGGCGCTCTCGGCGGGAAGTATCATCTCGGACGAGGCGGTGCTGCTGGCAGTACAATGTATGCTTTTTGCCGACGATTTGGAGGAATGGTGCGCGCATATCAGGGCGCTCGGCGAAGAACTCGAGCAGCTCGGCAGGCAGTACGCATTTTCTCAAAAAGACAGACCGAAGGTGATGATACTCGGCTCGCCGATCGTGTTCCCGAATTTCAAGGTGCCGCAGCTGATTTCATCGGCGGGAATGGACATCACGGCGGTCGCGGACAGCCTGTCGCTCGGCGCGTCCGTTGTGACCCCGAAAGCAGGAGTGTTTGCGTCAGCCGACGCTTTGCTGCAACAAATCGCCCAAACACATTTAAAGACGATTTCATCAGGCGCGAGAGTAAGCAACGACGGCTTGTATTCATACTTCAAGTACCTTGTCAAACGGCTTCATCCCGACGGCATCGTGTGCCACATCCTCAAGGGGCAGATCGAATATGACTTTGAGCTGCCGCGCATCGAAAGGGCGGCGGAGAAGCTCGACATCCCCGTGTTCCGTCTGGAAACGGACTATCAGTATCAGGATATGGAGCAGCTGTGGATACGGATGGAAGCGTTCGGGGAAATGCTGACGCAGAGAAAAATCGTCAGAAATAAAAGACGCAGAACCGCTTAGGAGGAAACATGAAGAAAAAAGTAATCGGTAAAATCCTGTTTGCCGCCTTTGCCGCCGCCCTGTGCGCGGGGGCGTATTTCGCGGCTGACATCACCTTTTTTCAATTCGGCGGCGAGGAATATCAGGAGACGGGAGCCGCCCTTTTCACCTCGGAATGGTTCTCCGCCATGCTGCCGTTCGGGCTCATCCTGTTGGTCTCAGCCGTCTGTATCGCGCTCGACGTGCTGCTGCGCAAGCTGCTCTACAAAAAGAAAAAGCTGCCCGTCGGCAAAACCGGTATCACGGCGCGCGACAAGCGCAAAAAGCGCTTCGTGTTCGGCTTTGAGACCGTCCGTTGGGGCGTCATGATCCTGAGCTTTGCGCTGCTGATCTACGGCGGCAGACTGTTCGGGACGGTGTTCACCAACGTTCAGCTTCCGGTCTTTGCCTGCCCCTACAACCTCGAACAGCTCACCAACGCGGGCTGCTACTATTTCAGCCATTTGGACGTGCTCTTTTCCGAGAGTTGGCAGGCGATCCTCGCCTTTTTCGGCACCTTCCTCGTCTGCGCCGTCCTGCTCGGGCGCGTGCTGTGCGGCTTTGTCTGCCCGATGGGCTTCCTTCAGGACGTCGCGCATGAAGCAAGACAAGCCCTGCATATCGAGGGCATCTCCCTCAACGAGAAGATGTACGCCGTTCTCCGCCTGGTCAAGTGGGTCATGCTGATCATCTTCCTCGGCGTCGGCTTCATCGGCGGCAACTTCTGCGACTTCTGTCCCGCCGCGGCGGTATCGCCCGCGCTCGCGGGCTTCAAGCTCAGCTTGGGGCTCGGCGGCTTTATCATGGTGATCGTGCTCGTCAGCGGCTTCTTCAAGCGCAGGTGCTTCTGCAACGTCTGCCCGCTGGGCTTCATCCTCGGGCTGACGCACAAGCTCTCGCTGTTCAAGCTGAAAAAGAACGCCGTCGCCTGCACCGAATGCGGCGCCTGCTATGAAGCCTGCCCGATGGGGATCAAATCCATCTTCACCGAGCGCGAGGGCAAGGACATCAAAAAGCTCGACGTGACGACCTCGGACTGCATCATGTGCGGCGAATGCGTGCGCCGCTGCCCCGAAAACAACGCGCTGGCGATCACCTTCTGCGGCAAAAAGATATACAACGCCGACCGCATGAAGTTCATGAAGCAGTACGCGCCGAAGCCCGACAAATACGCGCCGTTTCGCGGAAAGGACAAGCCATGACAGATAACAGACAGGGAACCCCCGAGGAGCGCAGAAAGCAGCGCTTCTTCAACAAAAGCGCGGCGACGTCCGTGAAATACCTGAGAAAGATCGACGAGCTGCCGCACAAGCCCGCCTCTCTCGACCCGTTTTTGAACATCCTAAAGCATGTCTTTGTCGATATGCAGGGAGCGGTCAAGCCCGCGGGCACGCTTTCGGTCGGCACCTACTGCGTGATGGTGCCGCCCGAGCTGATCTACGCGGCGGGCGCCATGCCCGTCAAGCTCTGCGGCGGCAGCTACACGGCGTTCAATATCGGCGACGATATCGCGCCGCGCGACGCCTGTCCGCTCGTCAAGGCGGTCATGGGCTTCGAGAGCATCGGCGTCATGCCCGTCTATCGGGAGTGTGAGCTGATGGCGGTGCCGATCACCTGCGACTGCAAGAAGAAGCTCGCGGGGTATCTGAGCGAACGCCGCAAGACCGTCACGCTCCACGTGCCCACCGGGAGAAGCCGCGACGGGGACATGGAGCACTATGTCAAAGAACTCTATCAGTTCAGCGAAGAGCTGACAAAGATAACGGGCAAACCGCTCAGCTACGAGCGCTTGTCTTGGGCGTGCGGCTTGACCGCAGCGGCGCAGTATGAGCTGTCGCGGTTCATCGAGCTGAGAAGAAGGGCGCCGCTTGTCATCAAGGGCACGCACTATCTGGCGGCGCTCAATGCCCTGAGCTACACGCACGTGTCGATCTGGACGCAGTATATGCGCGCGCTCTGCGACGAGACGGAGCGGCGCATCCAAAACGGCGAGATGGCTTCCAAGGAGAACCGCCCGCGCATTCTGGTGACAGGCTCGCCGATCGTGTTCCCGAACTTCAAGCTGCCGCTTCTGATCGAAGAGATGGGCGGCGCGCTGGTGGCGGACGAGACCTGCATGGGCGAGCGCGGCGCATACGACCCGCCCGCGATCGCCGACCAAACCACCGACGGCATCATGCGCGCGCTTGCCAACAAGAGCACGCGCCCCTGCACCTGCCCGACCTTTACCGACAATAAGCGCAGGGTGTACCGAATCATGCAAATGCTCGAGGACTACGGGGTGCAGGGCGTGATCTACCATGTTTTACGCGGCTGTCTGGTCTACGACTACGAGTATCGGGTGCTCGAGGAAGAGATGGGAAAGCTTGGCATTCCCATCATCCGCGTGGAGAGCGACTACAACGAGGAGGATGTGGAACAGCTCCGAATCAGGGTCGAGGCATTTATCGAGCTGATAAAGTACGGTCGCGGCGGCGACACCGCAGTCCGCCTTCGGAAAGGTCAGCGATAACGATCACGCTTGAAAAACGGCGGGTCAATAACGTGGCATTATCAAAAAATAAGGAGTCAAAGCGATGAAAATATATGCAGGACTGGACGGCGGCTCCACCTATCTGAAAGCCGCTCTCATAGACGAAAACAAGCGGGTGCTGCGCAC
>CACZWQ010000095.1 GCA_902784855.1 uncultured Ruminococcus sp.
CAATGGGTGACGAATCTAATGAATTTCACAGAGAGGTAGTGCGTCCCAAAGTAACGGAACAATGTCTTTGGTATTTTATCCGCTGTGCTCGCAGCTTTCGGCGCGGCGCTCCTTTACACCACTACTAAAACTTCAAAAAAGAAAGGTTGATACTGATGAAAAAAAGAATGTTTACCATGATTTTCGCGATCATTATGGTGATTGCGGTTTCCATCCCCTGTGTTTCTGCGGCGACCTCTGAGCTGGTGACAACAAAGAAGGTCAGCTTTACGGCGGAATGCTCCAAGCCCGGTTATGAATTTTCGGTTTACAAGATCGCAGACCTCAAAACCACGACTAATCCGTATTCCGTTAAGTATGACGTGAAGGTCAGCTCCGGCGAGGTAAGAGCGGCGATTTCGGATGGCAACCTCAGCGACGCGAACAGAGCGAAGATTCTGAACGCGCTCGACAAGGACACCCAGCTTGCAGGCGCAACGATCGTCGGCACCTACAAGGTCGATACCGACGGCAGGAGCAAGACGTTTACCAATCTGGCGCAGGGTATCTATTATGTACGCGCGACCAATTTTCCCTCCGGCGTGAAGAAGGTCACCAATTCCGCTTTTGCGCTCCCGTACTACACCGCCGAAAACGGCTGGGTATATGACCTCGATACGATCAATCTTGCCGCTAAGGTAGAAGAAGATAACCCCGACATTGAAAAGGAAATCACCAACTCTACTCAGAACAACGTCAACTTCACCGACGTATCTATCGGCGATACCGTTGAATTCAAAATCGAATCCTCTGTTGTCGGCGCGGTCAACAATGTTGACGTGCTTGATTTCAAGCTCAACAGCTGAGCAAGGGTCTGACGCTCAATCAAAAGAGCTTCGCGGTTTCTCTCGAAGATGAAAACGACAAAAACCTTGCGGAGATCGCCGCTTCCGATTACACGGTCAATGTTACTGCTGAGGCAGGCAGAGATACCAACTTCACCGTTTCGTTGAAAAAATCGTATCTGCAAAAGAATGAGTTTTATTCAGCCGACCACGTTGCGATCCGCTTCTCAGCCGTCCTGAATAAATACGCTACCACCGAGCCCGTCGGTAACCCCAACGAGGCGGTCAAGCTCACCTATACCAACAAGAACGACGTAAAGGGCGAGGTTGACGGCAACAAGGTTTTTGTTTACACCTATCACATTCAGGTACATAAGCTGAACGAGTCAGGCAAGGCGCTGAAGGACGCGGAATTTGCCCTGTACAAGACCGAGGCTGACGCAAAGGCGGAGAAGAACGCTATCGCGACAGGCACCTCCGATAAGGACGGTCTTGTAGTGTTCAACAATGCCAACAAAGAAGAAATGCTGCTCCAAAGCGGAAAGTATTTCGTCAAGGAAACCAAAGCGCCCACCGGCTATAACCGTTACACCGACGTTATTCCTGCTGAAATCACCGTTACCTACGGCGACGCGCTGACAAACGGAACCTACATCGTAAAGGGTCCCGACCTCGGTCTTGTGTCCTTTGACGTTAAGAACTCCAAAACCGTACTTCCGCAGACCGGCGGACAGGGCAACGTGATCATCTACTCTGTCGCCGTTTCCCTTGCGGTCGCGGGCGGCGTTATTCTTCTGGTTCTCAGAAGAAAGAAGAAGTCCGCCGACAAGTCGGCGTAAATCCTTTTAACCGAGGGCGGTAACAGATGAAGAATAAAATACTACCGATAATCGCAGTCGTTATCCTGATAGCCGCAGCCGGCGCAGCTCTCTATCCGACGGTCTCGGAGGGTATCAATCAGCTTATGTCCGAGAGCGCGATCACGCAGTACAACGATACCGTGGACACGTTATCCGCTGCGGAAAAGGCAAGGCAGCTCGCCGCTGCGGAGGAATACAACCGTAGCTTGGAGGAACGCGTCGCCGACAGCTTTTCGGCGGAGGCGTTTGAGAGCGACGAGAGCTATATGAGGATTCTGGACGTCACGGAAAACGGACAGATCGGCACGATCGACATTCCCTCGATCGATTGCCGTCTGCCCATATATCACGGCAGCGGTGAAGATATGCTCACAAAGGGAGCCGTGCATTTGGCGGGCACGGCGTTTCCGATCGGCAGCGATTCCGCGCGGTCGGTGATTTCGGCGCACACGGCTTATCCGGGCAAAATCTTCTTTGACAGATTAACGGAAGTGAAAATCGGCGACGGAGTTGAAATCAATACGGTTCAGCCCGACGAAACCGAATACCTGTTGCCGGAAAAGGGCAGGGATTTGGTAACGCTGGTGACCTGTACGCCGTATTCGGTCAACACTCACAGGCT
Source organism: uncultured Ruminococcus sp. (assembly GCA_902784855.1). Taxonomy (GTDB): domain Bacteria; phylum Bacillota; class Clostridia; order Oscillospirales; family Acutalibacteraceae; genus Ruminococcoides. Next base: position 2,307 of record CACZWQ010000095.1, read on the forward strand.
GCTTGTCACGGGAGAACGCGACAGGCAGCCGCGTACCGAGGCGAAAGAGAACAGCGAAACGCGCTATCCTTCTGATGATACCATTGAAAATATTATTCTTGCCGTGATTATCGCCGCTGTTAGCCTGATACTGTTTATCCGATATTTAAGGAGGAAAACAGCGCATGAGGAATAAAGTATTATTATTGGTTGCCCTTCTCCTGATTCTTGTCAGCGCGTCGCTGTTCACCTATCCCGAGGTGTCAAAGCAGATGGCGCAGGGTCAAAACGACGTTGTTATCTCTCGCTTTGATAAAACCACCGAGAACGTTCAGGGTGACGACGGCGGTAAGGACGGTGAAAATGATGACGGCAACGACAGCGGTTACAGCACCTATGAAGAAGCGGCGGCGGACGGCGCTGTCAACGACGAGGGCTATCTGATCAATGACGACGGAGAGATCATTTCCGACTATCCCGTAGTGTTTCAGATGGATTTGGAAAGGCTGTATCAGGACAGCGCCGCCTATAACGCCGCTTTGAACGAGCGGCAGGATATGAACGTGGATTTTGCCGTTCCCGCGCTTGACTTGACCGACTACGGCATTTTTGACGGTATCTACGGCTACGTCAGCGCACCGTCGATCGGGCTGAATATTCCGATCTATCTGGGAGCCGGTGATTACAACATGGCTTGCGGCGGCGCGCATTTGTATCATACTTCGCTGCCATTGGGCGGCGAAAGCACCAATACCGTCATAGCCGGTCATACGGGTTATTTCGGAATGATCGTATTTGACTATCTCCCTCAGCTCAGCGAGGGAGATAGTGTCAGCGTGACGACTTACTTTGATACGCTCGATTACCGCGTCGTCGCCAAAAAGGAGATCACCGCGACGGAGACGAACGATTTATACATTTCAAAAGGAAAAGATTTGCTCACGCTGATCACCTGCGCAAGAATGGGGAAATCCCGCTGCGAGGTCATTTGCGAGAGAGCATGATACGAAAGGAATAACAATATGATAGGTTTTATTGCCGGCTTCTTCACAGGAGGCTTTTTCGGCGTTGTTCTCATGTGTATTCTTGCCGCCGCCGGGCGGAGTGACGACAGTCAGGAGAACATCTCCGATGATTTGGAGAAAAACACAACGGACAATGAATAGGGGATAAATATGTTTCAGCGTTTGACAGATAGGGGAGACGTTGATAAGGAACATATCATTGAGTTGGAGAGCGGAAAGGCAAAGCTCTTTTTCTTGAAGGAAAGCAAAAGTGACAACGCGTTAGTCAGGGTGAAAAACCTGCTGCTTGATTCCTACGAGCAAAGAGTCCAAGATAATTGAATTTTTGCGCCTACGCACTATTGCGTTTTGTGTCGAATTACGGTAGAATAGTTGAGAGCTGAAAGCTCATCCTATTCTTACCAAGCAATATGTGTCGGGCAGTTTGAAAGGATGGAATCAATGCAGACGACACAGACAAGCTCTATCAAAAGAGTTTATTGCTTATACAGAGTATCTACGATAGGACAGGTTGATAAAAACGACATACCTCTGCAAAAGCAGAGCTGCCGCGAATTTGCCAAGCACCAGCCGGGCTGGGTGATCCAAAAGGAATTTCAGGAAAAGGGCGTTTCGGGCTTCAAGATTTCGGCTGACGACCGCGACGCGATCCAAGAGCTGAAAACGGCGGCGGAGCACGGCGAGTTTGATATTCTTCTTGTCTTTATGTTCGACAGGCTCGGACGTATCGACAATGAAACGCCTTTTGTGGTGGAGTGGTTTATCAAGCACGGCATTTCGGTATGGAGCGTCAACGAGGGCGAGCAGAAGTTAGACAGCCACGTTGACAAGCTGATGAACTACATACGTTTCTGGCAGGCGAACGGCGAGAGTCAAAAGACCTCTATCCGCGTAAAATCCCGCCTCAGACAGTTGGTTGAGGAAGGTGTATTTACCGGCGGCGTCGCTCCCTTTGGTTACAGGTTAGTCAAAAGTGGTATCATCAACAAAAAGGGCAGAGAGCTGATGACGCTCGAAGTTGAACCGAGAGAGGCGGGGTTAGTCCAAATCGTTTTCGATTTGTCGGTCAAAGAGGGCTACGGCTCCTATATTATGGCTAACTATCTCAATGAGCGTAATATTGTTACGCATAACGGCGCGAAGTTTCAGCCTATGACTATCAAGAGGATGCTCACAAATGAAATCTACCACGGCTTTTATGTCAGGGGCGGCGTCAGGTCAAAGCGTATCGAGGAATTGCAGATCATCGACGACGATATTTTTGCACAGGCGCAGGAAATCCTCAGACAAAGGAAAGTCAACAGCGAAGAAAAAACAAACATAGCCCTGCTTGCAAAATCTTCAACCATGCTCGGCGGTAATCTGTTTTGCGCACACTGCGGCAAAAAGCTGTGCTCCAACAGCTTTGTTGATACCTACAAGACGAAGGACGGCGTTACACATCACAGCAAGAGGAAATACCGTTATTTGTGTTCGGGAAAGGCAATGCACCGCAACGAGTGCGACGGTCAAAGCGTCTATGTCGCGTCAAAGGTTGATGAAGTGGTTCTCGAAGCGCTTTACCGGTGCTTTGATAAAATCAAGTCAACGCCAAAGAGCGCGGCTATCGAGAAGAAGTACAAGGCGATCGTTTCTCAGATCAAGAAGGAGATAAAACAGCTTGAAAAAGAAAACAGCCTGCTGGAACGCAAGCTGAAAGAGCTGACGGAGGAAATCGCTTCCGCTCTGTTGGGCGACAGCAAATTTACTCCCGATATTCTCTCTATGGCGATTGAGAACACAAAGAACAAGTTGAACGAGAATGTTTCCTGTCTTGCGGAAAAGCGGCACCAGCTCAACTGCAAGGAGGAAGAAATGGGGAAGATCGATTATCATTACGAGCAGTTCCGCGGCTGGGCGGAGGAATTTGACTCCGCCTCTCCCGAGCGTAAAAAAATGATAATCTGCACCTTGTTCAAAGAGATCAACGTCGGCAGGGGATATGATATTGAAATTCTGATGAACGGCTCATATGAGCAGTTTGTCGCATAAAGTAGTGAGTTGTGCGGCGTGTTCAGGTCGCCTTTCGATTAGGGTACAAACCTGAACACTCCCCAGAGCGCATGACTGTTAATCATGATGTCACTGGTTCGAGCCCAGTTGGGGGAGCCACAAAAAGCTCATTGCTTTTAGTTGGTGTCGATGACGCAGAGGGTCCACCCGTTCCCATACCGAACACGGAAGTTAAGCTCTGTGGTGCCGAAAATAGTGCTCTGGCGACGGGGTGTGAAAATAGGGAGATGCCAACATTAAGCAGTGAGCTTTTTCTTTTTCTATTTAAGCTGACCTTTCCGGTCGGCTTTTTTCTTTACATGATTTATTTTAAAAAAACTGCCTTTCATTCGGAACAGAAATGGTTCTTTGGAGATAGTATTTTGTTAATTTTTGTGTTAGAATACCAAAGTAATATTGTTTTGATTTTTTGTGAAAAATGATTTCGTCTTATGAAGAATTTGGGATTGGGAAATTTTTGCTCCGTGTCTCAGCTTTTGAGGGAGCCTGAGGGTGTGTTTGAGAATGAAAGTAGAGGATTTCAGCCACTTGTCTGCGCAGGGGGTGCAGATAAACCGCGATCGCAAACAGCTTGTTATCCCGTTGGAGAACGGCGGTTGTATCGTCGGTTATTTTCCGTTGGATGGCGTTCAGATCTACGCCTATGATATCCGCGGCGGAGCAGTGCCCGATTTGACACTGCTCGGCTTACGCCAGCCCGACAGAGGGCGGTTTCTGCGTGTCAACGCATGTCGAAGCGGCAGCTGCGAGTTTGTCAAGAACGGCCGCAGCGCTGTGCTGATGGCTAATGAGGTGTGTATCGATTACGGCGTGGAAACCGTGACGATGCTGCTCAATGCCAAGTATTATGTCGGTGTGGAGACGATCATCCAGGTCGATAAGCTGGCACGCGAAAATTCGATCTATATGCTCCTGCTCCAGACCATTATTTCGATGAATCTGCCCGCGCTGACGGTCAAGGGAGAGGATTTTCTTTACTATCTTTCCATGTCGCCGACCACGCAGCACCAGCATGAGCTGATGATCGAATACTGCCTGTCCGATGCCGATGTGGCGCTCGTCATGATCAAGGCGGCGGAGCTTGGCTATTGGTACTGTTCCGATATGCAGGGCACCCTGTCGATGCGGCGCAGCTTTGTCAACAAGTCGCAGCTGGCGGTGGCGCAGGACATTCATAACTGTCTCACCGAGCACTGCAATCAAAAGTGGACGGCAAGCTTCTTTGCCGAAAAGTACGGCTTCAGCACTACCACGGTCAAGAAATGGTTCAAGAGCGTCTATGGCTATGATTTCAAGGAGTTTCAAATCAAGACCCGCATGGATAAGGCAGTGCGCCTGCTGCGTGAAACAGATCGCTCCGTCGGCGAGATCGCGCAGATGGTCGGCTACAGCAGTCACGCAAAATTCGGTGTGATGTTCAAGGAAAAGTACGGCATCACGCCGCTGGAATACCGCCGCAAGTCCCGTGTGGCGCAAATCATCCGCAGGGAACGCGAAGGCAGCGGGGAATAATCATTCATACAAGTCCGGTTTCGTCAAGAGACCGGATTTTTCTTTTGAAGAATCAAAGATATTCTGATGAACCGATCGCGGGGCTAAGCCATAGACTATAGCGAGGTGAAAGCGATGAATGTGGTTTTTTCCGTGATCTTGGTGGTGCTGGCGGTCATCGGCGCGTCGGCGGTGATCCGAGAGCTGACGCTCCGTCTGTTTTGCCGCGCGGATGACAGCACCGTCATGTATATCACGCATATCTCCTCCTCGGACGGAACGGAGGCGGAGATGGCGCTGCGCAGCGCTTTGACGAGAGGAAGGTGGGGCGGTATTCCATCCGTCGTTTGCGTCGACAGCCCGCTCGACGACAAAACGCGCCGTATCTGTGAGGGCATTTGCCGCGACTACGGCTGCGAGAGGTTGATGACAAAGGAAGAATTTCGAAAATCACTTGATTAATGGGTGCATTTTAGGGTATAATAAAAGATAACGGTATCATAAAGTCGAAAAGGGGGTGCGGCAGTGGCGAACGGATCGATGCTTCAGCTCGAGGGCGAGGTGGAAAACATCGTGTTCCGCAACGATGAGAACGGCTATACCGTCCTCGAGATCGCAGACGGCGACGATCTCATCACCGCTGTCGGTGTCCTGCCCCCTGTAACGCGGGGCGACCGGGTGATCCTCACGGGCGTGTTTACCGAGCACCGTGTCTATGGCAGGCAGTTTGCGGCGCGTGCCTGTGAGATCTGCCGTCCCTCCGAGAGCGCGGATATCCTGCGCTACCTTTCCTCGGGTGCGGTCAAGGGGATCGGACCCGCCACCGCCCAAAAGCTGGTCGGTGAATTCGGCGACAGCACGCTGGAGGTCATGGAGCAGCAGCCCGAGCGAGTGGCGATGCTCAAGGGCATTACCATGGAAAAAGCGCGGGATTTCGCCGCGCAGCTCAAGTCCAATGCCGGTATCCGCACCCTGATGCTCTATCTCGGCGAATACGGTGTTTCCAACACCTCTGCCATCAAGATCTTCAACGTGTACGGCACCGAAAGCGTCGAGCGTATCAAAAGCGATCCCTATTGCCTTTGCCAAGGCGATTTCGGCGTTTCGTTCGAGCGCGCGGACATGATCGCCAAGCGCGAAAATCTTGAGAGCGACAGCGAGGTGCGCGTCTGCGCGGGAATTGCCTATGTCCTGCGCCACAACGAGGGCAGCGGGCACACCTGCCTGCCAAAGGACAAGCTGGCGCAGGTCGCTGCCGATTTCCTGAACGTCTCCCCGGAGCGCGTGAACGAATGTCTGGAAAACATGCTGTTTGAACGCAGCCTGATCCCCGATCAACTGGGCGGGCAGGATTTTGTTTTTACGCCGCAGAACCATCTGAATGAAATGTACATCGCCTCGCGCATCAAGCTGATGCTGTCCTTTCCCGCCGAGCCGGAGAAGGGCGTGGAGCGGGCGATCGAAGATCTGGAGGAGAGCAACCGCATCCGCTACGCCGACCTGCAAAAGCAGGCGATCTCGGCAGCGCTCAGCGAAGGGCTGCTCGTGCTGACGGGAGGACCCGGCACGGGCAAGACCACCACCCTCAACGCGATCATCAAGATTTTGCAGGGAAGCGGGAAAAGGGTGCTGCTTGCCGCGCCGACAGGGCGTGCCGCGCAGCGCATGAGCGAGCTGACGGGCGACGAGGCAAAGACCCTTCACCGCCTGCTCGGGGTCAACTGGGACAGGTCCGACAATCCCGTCTTTCAGAAGAACGAGCAGAATCAGCTCAAATGCGACGCGCTGATCATCGACGAGGTGTCGATGGTCGACAGCTACCTCTTTGCCAGCGTCATGCGGGCGCTGCCGCTGGGCTGCCGGCTGATCTTGGTCGGCGACTCCGATCAGCTCCCGTCCGTGGGCGCGGGCAACGTGCTCGGCGACCTGATCGAAAGCGGAGTGCTGCCCGTGGTGCGGCTCAACGAGATCTTTCGGCAGGCGCAGGAGAGCCTGATCGTCACCAACGCGCACAAGATCGTCAACGGGCAAATGCCCGTGCTCAGCCGCACCGACAAGGATTTCTTTTTTCTCTACCGCAACGTGAAGTCGGATATCGCCGAGTTGATCTGCGACCTCTGCGCGGCGCGATTGCCGAAGGCATACGGCTATTCTCCGTTTGAGAATATCCAGGTGCTGTCCTCGTCAAAAAAAGGAGAGCTGGGCACCGCCGAGCTGAACGAGCGATTGCAGGCGCGGCTCAATCCGCCCGCTGAGGAAAAGGCAGAGGCGACCGTCGGCGGCAAGACCTTCCGCGAGGGCGACAAGGTCATGCAGATCAAAAACAACTATGATATCCGCTGGTCCCGCGAGAACGGAGAAATGGGCGAGGGCGTCTTTAACGGCGACATCGGCATCATCGAGAAGATCGACAGGCGCAACAAGCTGATCCGCGTCTGCTTCGACGACAAGACCGCGTCCATCGGCTTTGACGACTGCGCCGACCTCGATTTTTCCTACGCGGTCACGGTACATAAGAGCCAGGGCAACGAGTTTGACGCGGTGATCATCCCGATGTTCGCGGGACCGCCGCAGCTGTGCTACCGCAATCTGCTTTACACCGCCGTCACCCGCGCCAAAAAGACGCTGATTCTGATCGGCGTACCGCAGACGGTGGAATATATGGTCAACAACAACCGCCACACCAAACGCTACACGGCGTTGAAATATTTCCTGACGAGGGACGAGAGTCTTTATTGACCGCGGGTTTGCCGCGACAAGGAGTTTGAGTATGAGTATGAATATCGCGATCGATCTGGGTTCGGACAGGACCCGGCTTTATATTGAAAACCAAGGCAAGGTGCTCGATGAGGCGAGCGTCATCACCTACGATGTCGACACGCACGAGATCTTCGCGGTCGGCGACGAGGCATATGCCATGATCGGCAAGACGCCCGTCGGCATCCGCGCCGCACACCCGCTGGACGGCGGCGTGATCGCCCAGTCCGATTTGGTGGAGGAGATGGTCGACATCCTGATCGGCGAGGTCTGCAAGACGAAGATCGTCAATCCGCGCGTCGTTACGGCGATCCCCTGTGAGCTGACCGAGGTGGAGAAGCGCGCCGTCGTCAACGCGGTCAGCACCTGCGGCGCGCGCAAGGTCTATCTGATGGAGACGCCCAAGGCTGCGGCGCTGGGCTGCGGCATGGACATCACCTCACCGCACGGCGTTTTTATCGCGGACATCGGCAGCGGCACCGCCGACATCGGCGTCGTGTCGCTCGGCGGCATCTCGTCCGCCAAGAGCGTCAAGAAGGCAGGCAGCGCCATGGACGAGGAGATCGTCAAATACATCCGCAAGCAGTACAACCTCGTC
>CACZWQ010000096.1 GCA_902784855.1 uncultured Ruminococcus sp.
GACCGCAGCGCCGCGGCTGACGACCGCGAAGGACGGATGCCGTACAAGCTGCTCGCTCAGCGCGGAAAACGAGACGCGCTCTCGTCTGACGCCGTGCCGGGTATGGATCTCGCAGTAGTTGGAGTCGGAATAGATATAGAGGATATCCGAAAGCAGAAATTTATCGCCCGCGATCTCCAGCACCTCGCCGTGCCTGCCGAGCGCGCGGCGCGCCTCGGACAGCACCTCAAACACCCGCTGCGGCGCGTAGGGCTTCATCACATAATCAAAGGCGTGGCAGGGGAACGCCTGCGCCATGAATTCGGGGCTGGAGGTAATAAAGACCAGCAGCGTCTCCATGCTGTGCTCCCGCAGGCGGCGGGCGGTCTCGATGCCGTTCTTACCGTCCATGATGATGTCCATCCAAACGATCTCATACCGATTCCTTTGCAGCGCTTCGGCAAACGCCTCGCCGCTGTCGAAGGTCTCCGTTATGACCGCTTTATCCTGCGCCCACGCGCGTATCAGCGCCGATAAGCGCTCCTGTTCTGTTTTGTTGTCGTCAACGATCGCGATCCTCATAAGCACGCTCCGATTAGTTTCTGATTCTATTATAGCGCAAAAAATATCAAAAGTAAAATACCGTTCGTCCCTAAATTTGACCGTTTGTCCCAAACCACTTGAAATCATTTGCTTTTTTTGTTATAAATAGAATGGATAATCAGAAACAAGGGAGTGTTATTATGTTCAAACGAATATCCAAAAGATTGTGCGCATCCGTTTTGTCGCTGTGCGTGCTCGTTTCCATGGCGACGGTCGGCATGGTCTCCGGCGCCGCCGCGACAGATGACAGCGCGCCTGTCGGCAGCGAAACCGTCAGCCAGTACGCGTTGAGCGAGGTGGACACCGCGCTGCTGGTCCCGCACACGGGGAAATCCAGTGAGGCGGACAACACCGACAGTATCAGTCAGTTCGGCGACGCGCTGGAAAACGCCGATTCCTACAAGGAAAACTGCATCACGCTGTCCTGCGACGACGAGCTCTATGATTCCCTCGGCTTCAACTCAAAGGCGCTGTCCGGTCAGGCGGCGGAGCTGGCGACGAGCAAGGAATATCAGGACCCGCTCGCCGGCACGATCTTTGTTGACCCGAAGGAAATGATGCTCTGTCAGGCCGACCGCGGCGACGCGTTCAACACCTACTTCATGTCGAAGCAGAACCAGATGATCAACGACGCTTCGGAGCTGTCCGATAATTTCGACGAGGTTGCGCCGAACACCGACGTCCTGCAATTCCACGACGACGACGGCACATGGAACAACGGACCGTCCAACGGCGTCGGCATCGATATCGATCAGGACGGCACCGATGAATGGCTGTACCTCACGCTGTCGCAAAAGGAAAACGACGACAACGGCATGGACGCCGGCTCCTATGTTCGTCTGCGCCTGTATGACCGCGCGGCGAGCGGCGACGCATTCGTCTGGACGCAGCTGTGCGAGCAGGACTATTTTATGCACAGCCAAAATTACATCTACAATCATATTCCTTTCGACAGCAGCAGAGGCTATCTTGCGCTGACGGTCGGCGATTTTAACGGCGACGGCAAGGAAGACCTTGCGTTTTACGCGCCCGACAAGAGCAGCGACCAGGAGGCGCAGGACGCGGGCATCTGGATCGTGAGCTTCACCAAGAGCGGCGATACCGCCTCCTGCCAAACGATCACGCGGCTGTATCTGAAGGATATCACCGCCGATTACGGCAAAATGGGCGACCCGTGGCACACATGGCACCTGCCCACCGTGGCGCTCTCCACCACCTCTACCCGTTTGGGCGAGGTGACAAAGGACGTCGGCGCGAAGCATTATAATACCTACGACGATCTGGTCGTCTCGGTCTCCGTGCCGCGTGAGTACACCGACGATGATTTGGATCTCAATTCCATCACCGCGATCTACGGACGCAACGAGTCAAGCGGCAACATCGAAAAGCTGTTCCGTTATGAATATCTGCCCTTTGACAAGGAAACCAAGGACAAGCGCATGAACTACGTCAACACCGTTGACGCCGACCTCAACGGCGACGGCTTCAAGGAGATCGTCGTCGCGGGCTACAAGGAAGAGAATATGCACAAGCCCTCCAACGCTCACGACGACAACCGCCGCTACGGTGATCTGGTTCACGGCACCAACTACGTCAATATCATCACCTACGGCGAAAAAGGCTATGAGATGCTCTGGGAGGATCCGATGGAGATCAAGGGTCAGACAAACCTTTCCTTCTACAATTCGGTCGAGCCGATCCCCCTGTGCGCCGGTCACTATCTGCACGGCGAGCTGGCACTGAAGGATCAGGTCTGTATCCAGGGCGTGGTGTTCAACTGCCACGGTACCAAGATCTCGGGCACGCCCGTTTACACCAGAAACCTCGGCGAGGGCGTCAACTACTACTACATCACCGACACGCAGCCCGGCTGCGACAAAGCGAATTTCGCGAACGTTTCCTTTGAGGACGTCTACCTCTTTGATCTTGCCGATCATGTCAGCAACGACGACGAAAAGGTGATCGACTACTGCGTTTCGGGACGGTTCTTCACCGCCTCCGACGTCGATCAGATCGTCATCGTCACGTCCGACCCCTTCGACGGTGTCGGCGATAAGATCAATATCGACATATCCGTCATTTCGGACTTTCCCACACGCGAGGAAGGCGCTGCGTTCTCGGTGCAGGTCTACAACGATTATTTTGACAGTCAGGAAAAGGAGGAGGACGGCACCTCGCTTTGCATCAGCTTTATCGATTCCGAGGACGACACCTACTACTACCGCTGGACAGGCACCTACGCCACCATCACAGCGCCCTCCCTCTATGCGATCGTGCAGGTACCGCCCTACTACAAGGAGGCAAATCCCGTTTATGAATACAGCTTTACCATTTCAACGGGCGTTTCCAATGACGCGGGTCTGAACGTCGGACTGGGAGTTGACCTTGGCTCAAATGAAAAGATGGAGTTTGAAGCGCTTTTCACAGCCGGCGGCAGCATAGAAATTGAAACGAATCTCGGACTGGAGACCGCCTACAACCATGTGTGGGGGCACGAAAAAGAGGTCGCGACCAGCATCAAGTTAAAATCGAAGGAGGACTGCGCGGTTTGCTACGTTATGCCCATTGTCGTCAATACCTATGAGATTTTAGAAACGCTGGACGACCCCGAGCCCGACGTTCTTTCAGTGAGCGAGCCGCTGGATCCGATCTTTACCTCGATCACGATCAGCCAATACAATGATGCGCTGCAAAACGCCATCACCAAATACAACTATGAGAAAGGAAAATCCGAGGAGTTTGATAAAAACGAAACGACCGACGATAAGGAAGCGGTCGAAAACTACCATAACCAGCTGTCTCCCGAGACAAACGCAAAGCTGATCGATACCGACAGGCTCGCGATCACCAGCTATGGCGATCCCAGCGGCTATTACCACGACAGAGACGAGCTGCTGAAAAAAACCGGCGGGGTGAATCCGGGCGACCAGAGCGATACCGATAACGCCAAGTCGTCCGTCAACATCGCCAACAACAGCACGATGGAGTATGCTTCCACGGACGTCACCTTTGCCGACGTGGACACCAATGAAGGCGAGACAGGCTTGAGCTTTGAGATCGGCTTGGCAGTGGGCGCAAAAATCGAATTGCATGAGCTTGTCGCGAAAGAGTCACTGGAAACAACCATGTCGGTTTCTCTCGGAGCCCAGATCGGCGCTACTTATGGCAGAACCAACTCGAACGGCGTCGGCTTCGGCGTGACCTATACCATGCCGGAACGCAAGCTGCCGGACGGCGTGAGGATCTCCGCGACCGATGATCATTACACCAAGACCAAGGGAACGATCACGCACTACGATCCCAAAAATGACCAGACCTACAGCTACACCGCAAATTCCATCTGCTATCAGCTGCCGAACTACAGCGTCGACCGCCATAACGACGACACCGAGACCAACGTTGATATGAACGACGGCAACAGCGTGTTCGTCCACACCTTCTACACCACGGCTCTCGCCGACCCTGTGCCTGCCGAGCCGCCGGAGGATTTCGGTGTGCAGTCCGTTCGCAAGAATGGCGACGGCTCCGCCGACGTGACCCTCGTGTGGAACAGCAGACACCGCAGCGACGAGCGCTGGGCTGACGGCTACAATATTTATGTGACCGACAGCGGCGGCAACCTTCAAACCGTGCATCTGGCGAACAAGGAAGCGTTCATCCCGTCTCCCGACCTCAAAACCGAGGATTACGTCCCGGCGGATACGCCCCTTTACACGACCTACACCGTTCATCTCGAAAAGGGCTTCTACACCCCCAACGCCCCTGTGAGCTTCTATATCGCGCCGGCTTACCGCGATATCAGCACCGGCAACGTGCGCGAGGGCACGCTCTGCGCCAAGGCGACCGTCGGCAATATCGACAATGCGGTAAACGGCTCGCTGGGCATTATCAACCAGCCCGAAATCTATTATATGACGAGGGACACAAACGACGAGACTGCTGTTTTCTCGATCGACGCGCAGAAGAACAACGCGGACGGCAAGAAGGTTTCGTTCATCTGGCAGCGCTACAACAGGGAAGAAGGCGAGTGGGAAGACGATTACACCGATACCCCTGCCGATCAAAGCGCGACGACCTTCCACAGCGCGTATGCCGCGTCCGCCGGCACCGTGCCGGTGCCGAA
>CACZWQ010000097.1 GCA_902784855.1 uncultured Ruminococcus sp.
CCCTTGCCGAGCAGCTTGGCGCGCTGCGCGACGCCGAAGCGGTGCTGCTCGTCGGTGACGGCGAGCCCGAGCTTGTGAAACTCGGTTTTGTCGGTGATCAGGGCGTGGGTGCCGATGACGAGATCGACCTCACCCTCCGCCAACGCGGCGCGCACACGCTTCTTTTCGCTATCCTTGAGAGAACCGGTCAGCAGCGCGACGCGGACACCGGTGTTTTTCAATAATGCGGAAAGGTTTTCAAAGTGCTGGCGGGCAAGGATCTCCGTCGGCGCCATGAAAGCCGCCTGAAAGCCGTTTTTCGCGGCGGTATAGCAGACGGAGGCGGCGACGGCTGTTTTTCCCGCGCCGACGTCGCCCTGAACCAAGCGGTTCATCGGCGCGCTTCCCCGCGTCATGTCGGCGATACAGTCGGCGATCGCGCGTTTTTGCGCGCCCGTCAACTCAAAGGGCAGCAGGCCTTCGAATTCTCCGGAGTAATCCTTTTCGATCTGTACGCCGCTGACGCCGCGGCTCTGCCCTCTCAGGCTGCGCATGCCGAGATTGAGCACCAGCAGCTCCTCGGTCACGAGCCGCCTGCGCGCGGTTTCCAGCGCCTCGCGGCTTTTCGGAAAATGGATGTCGAGCAACGCCTGACGCAGCCCGCTGAGACCGTACTTTTTGCGCATAAGCTCGGGGATCGGGTCGTTGACCTGCTCGGGCAGCAGCTTGAGCGACTGTTCCACGGCGGCAGAGATGGTTTTGCTCGGCAGTCCCGCCGTGCTGCGGTAAACGGGATGGATCACGGCGCCCTTTCCGACAGGTGAAAAGGTCGGCGAAACCATCTGCGGCCCGTATTTGTCGATCGTTATTTTTCCGAAAAAGAAGTATTCTCCCTCATAAGCGAGCATTTTGCTGATATAGCGGTTGTTGAACCAGACAAGCTTTAGCTTGCCCGTATCGTCATACACCGTGGCGCGCGATAACACCCGCCCGCCCCAGTGAACCGTATCGCTCACGGGAGTACCGAGGACCGCACGGATACAATAGGTGCCGCCCTCCTCTAAGTTTTTGATTTTTTCCACAGACGTCCAGTCCTCATAGGCGCGGGGATAAAAGGTGAGCAAGTCCCCCACCGAATGCACCCCGAGCTTTTCGAACTGTTCCGCCCGCTTTGCTCCGAAGCCCTTCAGCTCGGAGACAGGCATGTGATATAATGACATGTTTCACACAGAATCTATTTTAAAAAAATAAGGACAGGGGGCTTGCCCCTGCCCTTTGAACGGACAATTATTCAACGCTGAGAATGAAGTAGTATACGGGTTGATCGCCCTTCACCAGCGAAATGTCGGCGCGAGAGCCGAACTTGTCTTGCAGCTCCTCATATGCCTTGTTGGCATCCTCCTCGCTGACATCCTCGCCGTAGATCAGGGTGATGAACGAGGTGTCGCGGGATACCATATCCTTGGCGAGCTTGACGAGCGCCTTGACGGCATTTTTCTCGGTGATGGTGAGCTTGCCGTTTTGAAGCGCGATGATATCGCCCTCCTTGATCTTCTTGCCGCCGAACTCGCTGTTGCGCGCCGCGAAGGTCACCAGACCGGTGCCGACGCTCTTGGCGGCGTCGAGCATGAGCTGAGCGTTGCTCTCTGCGGAGATCTCGGGATCGAAGTTGAGCAGCGCGGTCATGCCCTGCGGGATGGTGCGGGTGGGAACGATAACGACCTTTCTGTCCTCAACGAGCGGGATCACCTGCTCCGCCGCGAGAATGATGTTTTTATTGTTGGGCAGCACGATGACGTTCTTAGCGGGGGTGCCGAGAACAGCCTCGAGGATGTCGTCGGTGCTGGGGTTCATGCTCTGACCGCCCGACACGACGTTGTTGCAGCCCAGATCGCAGAAGAGGGTCTTCATGCCCTCGCCCGCCGCGACCGCGACAAAGCCGAATTGTTCTGTCGGCTCGGCAAAAGCAAAGGTCTCTTTCTTCTTCTTTTTCTTCTTCGACTTTTTGTTGTTTTCCTTGGCGTTCTTGTGCTGTTCCTTCATGTTCTCCACCTTGACGGCGAGCAGCTGACCGTAGGTCAAGCCCTTTTCCAGCACAACGTTCGGGGTCTCGGTATGCACATGGACCTTGATGATCTCGTCATCATTCACCATGACGACGCAGTCGCCGATGGTCTGCAAATAGCTTCTGAAATCGTCAGGCTCCAGCGTGCAGGCAGGATCTCTGCCGACAATGATCTCGGTGCAGTAGGTGAACTCGATGTCGTCGTCAAACTCGGCGGCGGCGCTGTCAAAGCTCTCCATGGTGAGCGGCTGTGAGTCCTCGTATTCGACGACCTCGCCGTCCTTGAGATAGCAGAGCATGCCCTCGAAGATCGAGCACAGGCCCTTGCCGCCCGCGTCTACGACGCCCGCCTTTTTCAGAACGGGCAGCAGCTCGGGGGTGATGGCGAGCGCGTCGTTCGCCTTATTGACGATCGCCTGCCAGACATAAACAGGGTCGCTGTTCTCGCGAGACGCTTCCAATCCCGCTTCATACGCCATTCTGGCAACCGTGAGGATGGTGCCCTCGGTGGGCTTGGCGACTGCCTTATAGGCTGCGTCAACGCCGATTCCCAGCGCTGCGGCGATATTTTTTCCGTTGACCTCTTCCATGTCCTTGAGTCCCTGTGCGAAGCCGCGGAACAGGATCGAGGTGATGACGCCCGAATTGCCTCTGGCGCCGCGGAGCATCGCCTTGGCAGCGATATCGGCGACCTCGCCGACTGTCTCGCCGTCATAATCCTCCAGCGCTGCGGCAGCTGCCATGATCGTCATTGACATATTCGTACCCGTGTCGCCGTCGGGGACAGGGAAAATGTTGAGGTCATTGATGTGATTTTTCTGGACGCTGATATTGTGCGCACCCGAAACAATCGCGTTCTTGAGAATCTCACCGTTAATCATGTTGGCACATCCTTTTTATTCATTATGTGACATTCTGTTTCATGGAATATTTAACCATTCCTTATTATACAGGTTTTTTCTTGCGAATGCAAGTCATTATTGAGAAAATTTTCGCTATTCTATGCGTAGACTTTCGGCATTTTTGCACTTTCCCGTGTTGTCGTCGACATCAAACAGCACGCCCTCCAGCCTGCAGTCGCCGTCGGCGAGATCAAAACGGGCGGGAAGCTTGGTCTTGAATTTTTGAATGATGATTTCGGTCTTGACGCCGAGGACGGAATGGATGGTGCCTGTCATGCCGACGTCGGTGATATAGCCCGTGCCCTTGGGGAGCACCTGTGCGTCAGAGGTCTGCACATGGGTGTGCGTGCCGAACACCGCGCTGACCCTGCCGTCGAGATAATAGCCCATGGCGCGCTTTTCGCTGGTCGCTTCGGCGTGAAAATCGACGAGGATGATCTTGCCGGCGGCTTCCGTTAACGCGCGGTCGATGACGTCAAAGGCGCAGTCGAGCCCGCTTTCGAGGTACATATTGCCCATGAGATTGATCACGGTGACGATGCGCCTGCCCATGTCGATGCGGATGACGCCCCTGCCGGGCGCCGCGCCGTCGGGAAAATTGGCAGGGCGGGCGATAAAGGGATTGGCGTCCAGGATTTCGAACGCCTCCCTGCGTCGGAAGGCATGGTTGCCCAGGGTGATCGCGTCCACACCGCTGTCAAAGAGATATTGTGCCGAAGCGGGCGTCAGTCCGTTGCCGTCGGCGGAGTTCTCGCCGTTGCAGATGACGAGGTCGACCCCCTTGACGCGCTTGAGCGCAGGCAGCTTTTGGCGCAGGAAGCGGCAGCCGACGCTGCCGACCACGTCGCCGATACATAGAATTCTCATAGCTCTCCCCTTTTGCAGCTGTTTGGCTCACGTCAAACAGCAGTGTACATGGCTGCGGCGTCCTCCTTGCGGACGGTTTCCTTGACCTCGGTGACCTTGACCCTGACGCTGCGCGCGCCGAGGGTGATCTCGAGGATATCGCCGACCTTGACGTCGTAGGAAGCGCGCGCGGGCTTGCCGTTGACAAGCACCTTGCCCGCGTCGCAGGCTTCATTCGCGACCGTGCGCCGCTTGATCAGTCGGGATACTTTTAAATACTTATCCAGTCTCATAATACTCTCCGTTAAGGCAATACCGCACAATTCAGGTGTGCGGATTGCGCAGCAAGATTTTTCGTCAGGGTGCACAAATCAATTGAGGTAAGGCTGACGCCGTGCCGAGATTTTTTGGGCAGTCTGACGGAACAAGATTCAAGCAAGGCGTACGCCGCGAATTGTGCGGTGTTGCCTTAAGAAAAAAGAGCCGACCTGCGGCTCTCTTACTTTTTTCCTGTATAGGAAATTGCTCTGTTACGACCCCGCGAGCGTGACGCTCGACCCAATCCGCGGGAACGTGACGTTCCATCCAATCCGCGCGTGAAAGGTTTGCGGGAGCGGTAACGAATAATAACCCGCGTTATGGCCACGCCGTTGATGACGTTTTCCCGATCATGCAACGATTCCAAAGGCGTGATTGGGTGCAGCGTCACGCTGCCGTGACGTTCCTTCCAATCCGCGCGTGAAAGGTTTGCGGGAGCGGAAACTGTTCATTCCCGCGTTATGACGCGCCGTTGATGATGGTTTAGCTTACCGTAAACGTTACCGTAAACGTATTAATAGGCGCCATGGGTGCAGCGTCACGCTGCCGTCACGCTGCCGCTGCCTTTATTGATTGACGATATCCTTGAACGCCTTGCCTGCCTTAAAAGCGGGAACCTTGGATGCGGGGATATCGATGGAATTGCCGGTTCTGGGGTCTACGCCGGTTCTGGCGTTTCTCTGGCGCTGCTCGAAGGTGCCGAAGCCGGTGAGCTGAACCTTGTCGCCTTCTGCCACTGCCTTGATGATGGCGTCAAGAGCTGCGGTGAGTGCCTTTTCCGCGTCCTTCTTGGACAATCCGCTCTGTTCTGCCACGGCAGCGATCAATTCAGTCTTTTTCATGATTTATAACCTCCATTATTTTTCCTTTTGTTTTATCTTAACTTCCTCCCAAAGGGAATCAAGTTGCTCAAGTGTGGCGTTTTTCATGTCGAGACCGCGCTCGTTGGCAAGCTCCTCCACCATGGCAAAACGCTTGATATATTTGTCGCAGGCCTTGGACAGCGCCTGCTCGCTGTCGATGCCGAGAAAACGCGATACATTGACCGCCGAGAAGATCAGGTCTCCCAGCTCCTCGGTCTGCTGCTCCACGCCGCCGTGGTTGATCGCGACCTTCAGCTCGTTGTATTCCTCAAAGAGCTTGTCGAAGGCGCCGTAGACGTTGTCCCAGTCGAAGCCCAGCTTTGCGGACTTGCGCTGGATCTTTTCGCTGCGCATCAAGGCGGGCAGCGCGACGCTGATGCTCTTCATCGCCTCAGCCTGCGTGGTCTGGTGCTTGGTCTCCATTTTGACCGCGTTCCAGTTTTGCAGCGCCTGCGTCGCATCGGCGGCGGTTTTGTCGCCGAACACATGCGGGTGACGAGTGATCAGCTTCCTGCAAACCCCGTCGCAGACGTCGTTCATGTCAAAGCTGCCGTCCTCACGCTCCATTTCGGCGTGCATCGCGACCTGAAGGAGCACGTCGCCGAGCTCTTCCTTCAACAGCTCGGTATCGCCGGTATCGATCGCTTCCACAGCCTCGTAGGTCTCCTCAATGAAATTGGAGCGAATCGACTGATGGGTCTGCGCGATATCCCACGGGCATCCGCCCGGTGAACGCAGGATCCTGACGATCTCTGTCAAGTCATTAAAATCATAGGTCGACTTTCTCGGATAATCCATATTACTCTCCCATTTCATGCACGCGGGATGAAAAAATCCCGCAGTCTGACGGAATCCGCCAGTAACTTATTTTAACGAATAAAGTGTAATTTTTCAAGTGTTTTTGCAATTTTTTTACCTTTTGGAAGAAATTTGATTTCTTCGGCGCTAAAGGTACGAATTATTAGTAAAACTGCCAGATATACGACCACAGCCACCAGGATCGCGAGCACCGTTGTCACGCGGTGCAGGCTCTGGGGCATGAAGCCCGACAGCAGACGGAACGAGAAGAAGGCTGCGGCGGAGCTGCACAAGGCGCCGATCAGCGGCTTGACGGTGGTGCTGAAAAAGTCGGGGCGCACGCCGCTGAATTTAATCAGCAGGAACATGCCGATGAAGCAGATCAGCGCGTAGGATATCATGGAGCCCGCCG
Source organism: uncultured Ruminococcus sp. (assembly GCA_902784855.1). Classification (GTDB taxonomy): domain Bacteria; phylum Bacillota; class Clostridia; order Oscillospirales; family Acutalibacteraceae; genus Ruminococcoides. Next base: position 6,184 of record CACZWQ010000097.1, read on the forward strand.
TCGCGCCCTGAATATTGATGGAGGGGATGCTGACGAAGATCCATGAGGTGCCGATCTTGACAACCATGCAGATGATGTAGAGCAGCATCGGGATCTTGACTCTGCCGATACCGTTGATCATGGAGCAGATGGGCGTGATGATCGCGGTGAAGATCGTGGTGACGCCCATGACCGCCAAGACGTTGCCGCCGATCTCGACGATCTCGGGACTTCTGCCGTAAACCAAGCCCATGATCGGATGCGCCAGCACGATCAGCCCGAAGGACATCGGGAGCGTGAACATCATCGTCATTTTCAAAACCGTGTTGACGGAACGGCGCAGCTCATTCTTGTCGCCCTTCGTCCATGCGCTGGTGACGTTCGGCATAGCGGAGGAACCGAACACCTGCGTCACGGCGGTGACGAGCTGCATCAGCGTCAGCGCGTTGGAGTAGCAGCCCCAGAGGTTGGTGTGGATGGTGATGTGCTTGCCGTGGAAGGCGTCCGCCGTGTAGAACATGCCGTACTGGACGCGCAGCTCGCGGCTGTGGGTCTGCGCGAGGTTGAGCAGCACGTTCTGGATGATGATGGAATCGATCCACGAGCCGAGGCTCATGACGAGCGCGCCGCCCGCGATGGGCAGAGCCGTCTTGATGATGGTCATGAAGGTCTCGCGCTTTTCGCGCGCTTCGATGGAATTTTCCAAATATTCCTTGGGGATGCCGTC
>CACZWQ010000098.1 GCA_902784855.1 uncultured Ruminococcus sp.
GTCACGCTGCCAGCGTCACGCTGCAAATTCGGTGATGATTTCTGCGAGATAGCGCTGGATCTCGGTGACGTCACGGATGTTGATGACGCCGTCGGCATAGGCGTCGCCGAGCGCGGCGACATCCTCATCGTCCAAGCTGAGCAGCAGATCGTCAAACTCCGCGAGCAGGCGCATCAGGAAGGTCGCGTCCTCGATGTTGATCTCGCCGTCCAGATTCGCGTCGCCCTTGGCGCCGAGGTGCTTCCGATTTACCGTTCTCGACAGGAGCCAACCGCTGAAATCGCTGTCGGCGGTGCTGCCCTCAAAGCAGTAGAGGTCGGGCTTTGCCGAATCACTGATGCACGTCTGTGCAAACGAGGTGGTGCGCGACTGCACCACGATCTTTTTCAGGCTGTTCAGCTTGACAAAAACATTTCTGCCGACGCTCGTCACGCCCTTGCCGAGGATGATCTCGGTGATGTCGGTGCCCCACGGCAGGGTGGGGGAGGAAAAAAAGCTGTTCTGATCGGGCAGGCTGCCGCTTCCGTAGATAATCAGGCGGGTGCCCTCGAGCGTCCAGCGGCAGTCGCCGAGGGTGCCGTTTAACAGCCTGTAGGTGATGCTGTTTTTCTTGGCGTAGGTGTGCGCCGTGGAATCCTGGTTGCAGTAAAAGACGAGCTTGGAGCAGCTTTTGAACGCGCCGCTGTTGATGGCGCAGCTGTCGGTGAAGAAGCCGGCGGCGATCAGCTCGGTGCAGCCCTTGAAGGCGTCGTTGTTGATGAACGCGATGTTCTCGCGGATCTCCACCTGTTCCAGTGTCGCGCAGCCGCTCAGCGCGCCCGCCGCGATCACCCTGATACCGTTTCCGAGCGAGAGGAACGCGGGGCACGCGCCCTGACAGGTGTAAAAAACATCGCCCAGACACACCATCCCGTCGGGCTTGCTTTGCAGCCATGCGGTGTTGTCCAGCGCGTTTTTGCCGAGATAGGTAAGCTGCGGCGCCGCGTTGACCTCGGCGAGCGCCGTGCAGTTTTCAAACGCGCTGTCGCCGATCGTGACAAGCCCCTCGGGCAGGTGCACGGACCTCAGCGACGGACAGTTTTCAAACGCGTACTTGCCGATGGAGGTCAGTGAATCCGGCAGGGTGACGGAGGTGAGGTGGGGGAAATCACGGAACGCATAGTCGCCGATGGCGGTCACGCCCTCTTCCACGACGATCGAGGTGACGCGTGTGCGGAAGTCCGGAAAATAGCCCCACGGCGCGGGCTTGGATGCCGTGTAGTTCGCCATCGCGCCCTCGCCGCTGACGGTCAGCGTAAAGTCGTCATAGCTCAGCGCGCAGTCGCCCGAGGTGTCGATGCGGTAGAAGGTGACGCCCTCGGTGCTGTCCGAGGAGGTATAGGCGGAGGGATCATGCGTCGGGTCGACAAACAGCACCCGGCTCAGCTTCAAATTCATGTTTTTATAGAACCGGCTGTGCTGGAGCCTCGTGTTTTTGGGGAGCGTCAGGTTTTTCAGCGCGGTGCAGCCGTCAAACTCCTGATGCCAGCCGAGGTAGGGCAGGCAGTCCGGCAGATAGACATATTCCAGCGCGGTGCAGCCCGCGAAGCACTTGTATTGCAGCTCCTTGGTTTCATTGCCCTCATAATCCGAGGGGTTGGGCGTGATGCTTTCGGGAATGACGATCTCGCGCAGGGAGGTGCAGTTCTGGAAGGTGCAGCGCTTGACCGCGTTCACGCCCTCGGGCAGGGTGATATCGGTCAGCGCGGCGCAGCCGTCGAAGCTGTAGCCGCCGATGTACTGCACGGAGGCGGGGATGTTGATTTTTTGCAGGGTGGTCTTGTTTTGGAACGCGCCGCCCCAGATATGCGCGGTGCCGTCGGGGATGGTGACCTCGGCGGGGCAGTCGCCGCAGTAGTTCAGCACGCCGTTGCACACGATCACCAAGCCATCGGGAAAGCTCTCGCGCCACGGCGTCTCGGAAAAGGCAAGGTCGCCGATCGTCTGTACGCTGTCGGGGATGGAGATGTCGGTAAGCGAAGTGCAGCGATAAAAGGCACTGTCGCCGATCAACTCGGTACCTGCGGGGATCGCGGCTGCACACAGCGCGGTGCAGTTTTCAAAGGCGTTTTCGCGGATCCGCTTCAAGCCGGTGTGAAAGGTCGCCTCTGTCAGCGCGGTGCAGTCCTTGAAGGCGGAGGCGCTGACTGCCGCGACGCCTGAGGGGATGTCGATGCGCGTAAGCGAGCTGCACCCGCAGAACGCGCCGAAATTGACGGCGGTGACGCTGTCGGGCAGGGTCACGCTTTGCAGGCTTGCGCAGTTCATAAAGGCTCTGCCCCCGATCAACGTCGTGCCGTCGGGGATATGGATGTTTTTCAGCTGCGAGCAGCCGCGGAACACATAGCCCTCAAAGCGCTTGACGCCGTCGGGGATGTTGATGTAGCGCAGGTTGCAGCAGCCGTCAAAGGCAAATTGCCCGATCTCGGTCAGATTCGCGGGCAGCTCCATGTCGAGAAAGGTCTCGCAGTTCTGGAACGCGTACTGCCCGATCTTGGTCACGCTGTCGGGGATGCGGATATCCGTCAGCGACTTGCAGTTCTGGAACATATATTCCTGTACCGCCGTCGCGTTGCGGGGGATGTTGACGTTCGTCAGGTTCTCGCAATTGCTGAAAAGCGAAGTGCTCATGCTGTCGACCTGCTCGGGCAGGCGCGCCAGCGTCAGCGCCTTGCAGTGATCGAAGATCGCGTATCCGAGATCGGTCACGCTGTCGGGGACGACGATGCTCGGCAGCTTTTCGCAATAGGCGAACGCCCAGGTGCCGATGCCGGTCACGGTGTCGGCGATCGTGACGGTTTTCAGCTTTTTGCAGCAATAGAACGCTTCCCGCCCGATGTAGGTGACGCCCGGCTCGATGATGACCTTGGTAAAATCACTGCCGTAGTCCTTGCGCACGGTGTCCGCCATCCTGCCCTCGCCCGAGATGGTCAGCGTGCCGTTTTCGAGCTTCCAGGTGCAGTCGCCCGTCGTGCCGGAAGAGGCGACGGCGGCGCTGTCCGACTGTGCCGCCGAGACGCCTGCGGGAGAAGCGAGCACCCCTGTCAGCAGGATCACGGACAGGAGCAGCGAAAGAATGTTTCTGCCTTTCATAGAGAATGCCTCCTTTTCGGATAAAATATACCATCATAATTTTATCATAATCCGAAAAAAGTGTCAATATTTCATCTTCATTTCGCATGCCGCCGACCGTGACGCGATGGACAACATCCGCATCGCCATCCAAACGGAGCAGCGTGACGCAGCGCTCGATTAAACGGATTATATCATGTAAAAAGAGCGGAGCTGACGCTTTGTCAGCTCCGCGTTTGTCATGACCGCGTATTTTCAATTCTTGGTTCCGCGCACCTTGAGCGTGCGCAGATACGCCTTTTGTTCGGGTGTGATGCGGTAGCTCTCGATCGCCTTCTGTATCGCCTTGTTGTGCGTCCAAGCATCAAGCGCGCGGCTCTCGATCAGCGGCAGCACCGCGTCGTACTGCTTGGCAAGCGCCGTCGCGAAGTACCACGCGATCATCATGTTGACATAGTATTCCTGTGAGCGCAGGCGGCTGACGAGCAGGGGATAGTCGGGTGAGAAGCCCTCGTCCAAGTAGTACCGCATGAGCGTGCCCACGCCGAAGCGGACGGTGTAGGTTTTGCCGCTTGCAAGCCATTCGCGGATAACGGGCAGCAGCTCCTGTCGGTGGCGGCGAAACACCTTCGGCAGCAGGGTGTCACAGGTCGCCCAGTTGTCGACATAGGGCAAAAACGCCTGCGTCGCGCGAAGGCAGACGTCATAATCCTTCATCAGCGAGATCAGCATGGCGTGAAGCTGGTTTTCTTCATACAGGGGATGGGGGAGTGCGGAGAGGAATTCTTCCGTCCCGCCGCTTTTGAAGATCTCCTTCGCCAAGGCGCGCAGCGCCGGTATGCGTACCCCGATGACGGTGCTCCTGTCCACGGTCGGCATCAATTTGCTCTGAAAGTCGCCGTAGGACACATCCTGCAATTCAAGCAATCGGCTTCTGATCGCTTCTTCTGTCATGACAACCCCTCCCGTCGGTGCTTTTTTCAGTATAACATGGCGGAGAAGGGCGGTCAAGTACGATTTCACTATAAAATTTGCCGAAGGGCTTTCTTTTTTATGTCGGTTTGTGGTATAATCATATGTAATACCTTTGAAAAATATTTTTCGGAAAAGAGTGAACCCTTTGAAAAACAACGGTCAAATCATCAGCCGTCTTTTCCGCAAGTCGGTCATCAGCATCATCGCCGCGGCGGTCGCCACCATGGTGGGCATCGTCATCGACGGTATCGTCATCGGCAGATTTCTGGGACCCGACAGCATGGCGGCATACGGACTCGTCACCCCTGTCATCAACCTCGCGACCGCGTTCAGCGGCATTCTCGCCACCGGCGCGCAGATCATCTGCGCCCAGTACCTCGG
>CACZWQ010000099.1 GCA_902784855.1 uncultured Ruminococcus sp.
TATGAGTATTCCGTAAAGCAATATGCCGATTATCTGATCGACAACGCGGATGACGACCACCCGGAGTATCAGAGGGCAAAGCCGCTTGTTGAGGCGATGCTTGAGTACGGCAGACACGCGTATGTATATTTCAACAACGATGGAGCGGATGAAGCGCTCAACACCACCGTTCCCGTAAAGGGATCGTCGGTCGAGAATATGCCCGCAGGCGTTGAATTTGACGGCGCGACGCTTTCACTCAAATCACAGACCACGCTTTCACTGTACTTTGTCAAGGAAAACGGCGCGGCAGATGTCGAGCTGACAATGGACGGTATGACCGAAGGCGTTGAATATGAAACCGAGCACAAAGGCAACGAGTACGTTATCCGTATCCGCAACATTTCGGCAGCAGAACTGAATGATGATTTTACCGTTACGGTAAACGGCACAGGCTCTGTCACTTACAGCCCGATGACCTACTGCTATAAGGCGCAGACTTCAAGTGACGCAAAGCTTGCCAACACAGTCAAGGCGCTCTATCTGTATTGGGTAGAGGCTGGCAAATACTTCGTTTGATTTGGAGGTATAATAATGGACAGAGAAAAATACGAGCGCACCGAGCTCGAAATCATCAAATTCCAAACCGATGATATTATCACAACAAGCGGCAATATCCCCTATGAGGACAACGAAACCTCACGTATAAAATAGCATTTAAACAAACGGCAGAAGAGAAACAAAAAAGTTTTCTTCTGCCGTTTTTTCCGGAACAACCATGCTGTCCGTGATTTGTAGCAATGCATTGGCATATTGGAATCTGTATAAAATAGATGTAGCAAATAATAGACTTATTTCGGGGGTTCAAGTCCCTGATGCAAATCCGCCGAAAAAAATCTTTTTTGTACGACAAGGACATCCTATGCGAACAAAAAAGATATGTATCACATGATTGTGACGATAACTTCTCTTTGTTAAAGGCTTGGGAAATTCCCTACTTCTTCTCAATCACGATAAACGGGATCCTTCGTTCTGCTTCGGTCAGCCCTGCATGAACTCCGGGCATTTCCTGGGTATGAAAATGGGTAATAAATATGCTCTTGTCAGAGATCGCCAATGCGATATAATCACCGATCATATCTTCTAAGCCGTCAGAAGGCGGACGAACAAGACAGCGCATGATCTCAGGATAATCAAGCAGGCAAAAATTTTTGCTGTCTGTGTGACCGTGATCCGCAGTGATCAGAAACAAAGTGTCAGATAATCCTGATACTGTTTTCTCTACCATCTTTTCAAGCTCTGTCACGATCCTGTGTGTTTCCGTACTTCCCGTTCCCGTCTTATGCATGGTACTGTCCGGTTCATTCCAATAGGCATAAATGAACTTTCTGCCCGGTTCATTGCATAGCTTCTCCACATGGTTCAAGATCGCGTCCGCGCTTTGAGGATACGGCGGCATGAATGGCATAACGGCATATGCGCTGCCCCCTGACTCCTTTATGAGCTCAATGATATTTTTGTACGGCGTGTATCGAAAGCCGACATTGTAATCCGCTGCGGGTAATGCTTCCTCCAACGAATCCTCCGCCCACCTCTTTTTTCCATCTGTGTCAGCGGCAGACGGAACAGCGTTTTCTTTTTCCTTTTGCTGTTCTGTGTTCAAAAAAACGGTCACGTTTTTATTGATCTGCGGATAGTAGATATCCCATCCCAGCCATCCGTGTTCATTCGGATATAATCCGCTGAGGATCGAGGTCGTCGCAGCAACCGTTGTAGGCGGATATACGGAATCAAGCGCGCCTGCCATGTGGCTTCTGAAAAACCCGTTCCTTTCAAGATGCTTCTCAACGATCGATGTTCCCAGCGCATCCAGAACAAGAAGCACCACATTCCGATACTCCCCTTCAAGATACTTATCCGATAGGTTCACAAGACAGTTGTGATAGTCCGGCAGAGCGGACCGTATATTTCTGTTCATTTCTGAAGATCAGTCTCCTTTAACGATGATATTTTCTTCATACATATGCGCATCTGCAAATATTTTTCTTGCTTGCGCTCAACTCCAATGATATCATATTTGCTCCCTTTTTGAAAGCATATTTTACCCCGCGAACGAGCGTTTATCACTACCTCGGCACAGCGAAATCCAACTGCGTCACTTACATTCGCAACGGCGTACTACCCCTTCGCGAACCTCCTCTCCGCCTTGATCACCCTGTCGCGCACAGCGGTGAACTTCTTTTCGGGGACAGGCAGCTCCGTGCCGTCGGTGAGGATGAGCTTGAAGCGCCGGATGCTGCTGATATAAGCGGGGTTGACCAGATAGCTCTGATGGCACCGCAACAACAGGTCTCCGTACTGCTTTTCCAGCTGCGAGACGCTCGCCATTACCTCCACGGTGCGATCGGCGGTGTGGAGGATGCTGTGCCTGCCGCCGTGGGCGGCTTCGATGCGGATGATCGTGTCGGACAGGAAGAAGTAATCCGAGCGGTCGATGCCGTGGACGCGGATGCGTTTGCCGCGGGGCTCGGGTGCGAGGTGCTTTCGGTACACCTCATGGAAGTTCTTCGGATAGATGGTGTCGTCGTCGTGCTTGGCGTGAGGGTTGGAGATGTGACAGACCAGTATCCTCGGGAGCTTTTCTTTTTCGCCGTGCTCGTCCTCTGTCACACGCTCGCACCATGTCATCAGGATGCGCTGGTTGAGCGTGATATCCTCGCGGTCGGGATAATGTGTGGTGACGGGAAAGCTGAGCATGACGTCGCAGTAGGTGGTGTTGGTGGTGATGTGCGTGACCTCCATGTTGCCCAGCGAGAACCGCAGGCTGTGTTCCTCTGCCTGCCATACCCGGATCATCTCCTCGCGGCCGCGCAGGAACTGCCCCTCGGCGGGGCCGTACCACAGCGCTTCGTCGTCCATGTGCAGCAGAAAGGGCATATAGTCGTTCTTGTAATACCGGATGATCAGCTCGGCGGAAAGGTCTGCGATATACTGTTGGTTCATGATGCTCCTCCTTTTGGGGGTCCCGCCTGTTTCTGAGTTCATTATACAGGCTCTCACGCGGAGATTCAAGTTATTTTTGCGGATTCACAAGTTATTTTCGCAAAGATATTGACACAGGAAATGACAATACGGTACAATAATAGCATAGAAAAACCACCCCTCGCTCACCGCGGGAACAACGAAAGGATGGTACATGATGACAAGGATATTCAAGAAACTGACAGCCGTTTTGCTGGTGCTGATCACAGTCGTCGGGCTGTTCCCGACCTCTGTCCTCGCAGCACAGACCGACTCGGAGGGCACGGGAGCAGATCTCGTCAGCCTGACAGTTTACGGCATTATGCCGAGCGTCACGCCCATAAAGAGCATCAAGCCCGACCCGGTCAATGTCACGACCGATATCCGCGGCTACCCTGTCTATTGGTATGCCAAGGGTACGAGGATCACCGAGCTCATGTTCAACAGGCCGAATGTTTATGACAACGTCTGGCTGCGCTGCTATATCATCGGTGAGAACGGCGGTACGCAGGTCATCAACCGGAACACGCCTTATACGGAGTATTTGAAAACGTACGGTCTCGGCGCGTTCAACCTGAACCAGAACATGACCCTGTATCAGGTCTGGGCAAAGGGCGTCAGCCACAGCGACGGCGACGACACCGACGAGTACAATCATATCAGCTTCGAATACAACAGCTCTCAGGTGGAAATCAACTTTCCGCACGAGGACAGCAAGGAGGTATTCTGGGATTTCAACCGGATGGCAGCCTATGAGCCGGTGGACTTCGCGGCTTACGGCAAGAACGGCTACTATGTGTCGGATATCCGTTACCTTTTCAAGGATTATAGGACCGGCGAATACCTGCGGCTCTATGAACAGATGGGCGGCATCAGCTTTGAGGAGCTCAACAACGCCATGACGATCCCGAAGCTCGACACGATTTCCACGACCTCGGACGGCGGACACTACCGCTTCTGGCTCAACGGCCCGAACAACTACCAGACCGAGGTCATCCGCATCCTCTCAAAGCCCTTCCGCAAGCTGAGCGTCAGCACCGACTCCTCGCTTGTGTCCTACAGCGCGGACAAGAACCTCAGCAAGCTTAAAGAGGGGGAGAAGGCGACGGTCACCTTCCGCTGGCAGGACGCCTATGTGTTGAACGCCTGCACATTCAGCGGCAGCGGCAGCATGAGCATCGTCTCTCAGACCTCCACCTCCCTGAAAGCCGAGGTCACGGTGGGCGACGGCAACGGCACCGTTAACCTGTCTGTCAAGGGCGACCCCAACAAGTTCTTCAACGTGTCGACAGCGATCACCTGCGACGACGAGCTGACCGAATATGTCGCCGATATCAATAAGGTCAAGAAGCTCACCGTGTCGAACACCAATGTGCCGGCGGGCACCGAGGTGACGGTGACGCCCTCTTCCGAGGTGTATGCCAAGGCGACCTCCATCGTCGTGACCTCCGACACCCCGGGCAAGACCTTTAACCGGGATATCACCGACACCCGCAAGTTCACCATGCCGAACTTCGCCGTCAAGGTGACCGCCAATTACGGCATCAACCGTTCCGGCGGCTATTACACGGCGGATATCAACGAGATCAAGGCGTCCTCGAACGAGAGCACGGCGGGCTTCTACAGCTCCTCCTCCTCGACCGGCGCAAACTCCGGCAGCAGGTTCAACTATGTCAACGGCGCCCAAAAGCGCATCGTCAAGGGCGGCGATAAAATCGACGTCATCCTGAACGCGGTCGACGGTCCCAACGGCGAGAAATACGCTTATCGGCTCCGGGTACGGGACAAGAACGCTCCCTATGGCGGCAACGTCTACGGCTCCGCCTACTTTAACGCGCTTAATACGGATATGACTGTCGACGTTACCATCAGCGAGGGTCATAATCTCTGGATTGTCAACGACACAAACGAGATCTTCTATGTCACTGAGGGCAGCAGAGAGATTCCCATTTGGTTCTCCCTGCCCAACCGAACCTTCCTGCCCGAGGACACTCCGGTGTTTGTCGAGGAGGACACCGCTTGGATCAATCGCAGCTTCCCGAAGCAGGGAGAGGATTATGAGATCACGATCCGCGTAGGCAAAGGAGAAGACGTGTTCGCAGAAAACATCCGCGATAATTTCGACATCGGCAACGGCGTGATGAAAAGCTATTTCAACATGCCCGACAAGGACGCGGTCGTTTACCTGACCCAGCTTTTCTACATGCCGATGAACCTGAACATCATCGACAGCGGCACCGCCACGCTCGAGCGCATGAAGGACGGCGAATGGGTGACTGCCGACAAGGTGCTCGAGGGCGACAGCGTCCGCATCAACTGCGAGCCCGCCTACGGCTACCGCGTGAAGTCCATCCGCTATAACTGGGACAAGAACAATCCGTATGCGATCACCGACTATGTCAGAGGCGTTGCGTTCCGCACACCGTTTGACGAGGAGATGGTCAGCGGCGAGACCTTTACGATACCGCGCACCTATCCCGGCATGGCGTTCCGCACCGCTTACAGGCGGCTGTATGTCGACGTCGAATTCGAGCGCGATCTCTCCGTCCATCTGCACGAGCTGCAGCGCGTCGAGGCAAAAGAGCCCTCCTGCACCGAGCCGGGCAACATCGCACACTGGAGCTGTGTGTCCGACAACCTCCCCTGCGGCAAGTATTTCGCCGATGAGAACGGCGTCAACGAGCTAACCTACGAGGATATCACGATCGAACCCTTGGGACATGATTGGGGCGAGTGGGAGATCACCAAGCCCGCCACCGTCGATGAAGAAGGCGAAGAGACTCGCGTCTGTGAGCGCTGCGGCGGGAAGGAGACCCGCAGCATCGGCTTCCTTCACACGGTCGTATGGCTCGACGGCGACGACAGCGTGCTCGACTCGGCGACCTATCTCGCAAGAGACCCGGAACCCCGGACCTTCAAGATCCCCCGCAAGGCTTCCGACGCGGAACACAACTATTCCTTTGAAAGGTGGGACGAGGGCACGGTCGACGGCATCGTCAAGACCTACCGCCCTGTCTTTGAGCAGACCGAAAAGACTGTCTACACCGTATGGGTCGGCTCAGGCACAGCCGAGCCGAAGCACGCAAAGGAAGGCAAGCTCATCACCCTGACGCCGAACGAGCCCGACGAGGGCATGTACTTCACCGGCTGGCGCGTCATGAGCGGCGACGTGACCGTCACCGATAACACCTTCATCATGCCGGAGGGCAACGTCGAGATCTACGCGGTCTACGACTGGAAGAAGCAGGCGGAGCTGGGGCTGGACTGCTCCGCGGAAAAAGGCTATGTCGGCAAGCCCTTTACCGTGA
>CACZWQ010000100.1 GCA_902784855.1 uncultured Ruminococcus sp.
TGTGCCGTTAGCATCGAGAGGACCGCCGCAGAGAGCGCCGATAGCAGGCATGATGATGTCACTCACCAATGAGGTGACGATCTTTCCGAAGGCACCGCCGATGACCACACCGACAGCCATGTCAATGACATTTCCCTTCATCGCGAAGTCCTTGAATTCGGACCAGAATTTACCTTTTGCCATAATGCTTTTTTATTTGAGAGTTGTTAGGAATATCTCAGCCTCTGAAAGCGCCTCGACCTTGCCGACATCCATCATCCTCAAACGCTTCAGCCGGATCTGTGACATTGCTGAAATTACCGGTCACTCTGCCGTAGTTGCTGTCGTGAAAGGTATTGCTCATGCCCGGCTCCCCGCATTTCGCGATCGCGAACGGGAACAGATTCAACCGTTTGTAGCCGTTGATCTCAGTCGAGTTATAGGACTCCTTATATTCCAGCTTCGTATTGTCCCACGTCAAAGCATTCAGCTGAACGCCGACCAGATACATATCGGGTGCATTTAGCTTTAGCTCCGTTTCCACATAGCAATCTCCCAGCTTATCCTCATACTGTGTCCAATCTGTTATGACGATTTGATTTTCGGGAAACAGGTTGGACGTGACGTGGATCGTGTGCGTATCGTCTCCGGCAGCGGAAGCCGTGAACGGCGCAGCCGTTATCAGCCCGATCAGCAGGGCTGCCGCAAGCAGCACCGACAGCAGTCTGAATCCTTTCTGTTGCATAAGCATCCTCCTTTTATCCGTAAAAAAGAAAATCGATACAATTCTACATATTAATTTTACCAAAAACGCGCGGGAATTGCAAGACATTTTAGGAAGAATCTTGATTTTCCCGCCAAATACAAGGGTCGGCTCCCCGTATTCGGAGCCGACCCGTTCCTTCTGTCATATTCTTTTGATCCGCAGATCCTTTCCGAGAAAATCCAGCTTCTGTGCCGCGCCGTTGATGCGCGAGACAAAGCGGCTTGAATAGTCCTTCTCCAGCTGCGCCATGGTGAGATTGGTGCTGATGATCACGGGGCGGTGGCTGAGCACGCGGGAATTGAACAGCGTATAGAGCTGCGAATCCGTGTAGGGGCTGTGGTTCTCGGTGCCGAGGTCGTCGATGATCAGCAGGTCGCAGGCGGTCAGGGTCTCGAGGATATCGCCGTCGCGGTCTCTCGCGAAGCGCTCCCGCTCCAGCTTGATCACCAGCTCGGGCGCCGAGACATACATCACCCCGTAGCCGCGGCGGATGACCTCGTTGGCGATGGCGAGCGACAGATGGGTCTTGCCCAAGCCCGTCGCGCCCTTCATCAGAATGCTCTGCGCCTGCGGCGTAAAGCCCTGCGCGTATGCCTTGCAGAACTTTTCGATCTTTTCCATATGATAATACGGCGCGATCCCCGTCGCGGGGTCGACCGATTTGCTGTAGTAATCCAGACAAAAGCTCTCAAAGGTCGAGAGCTGCAGCGGGACGATGCGGTTGAATTCCTCGCAGGCGCAGGCGACGAGCTGCTGCTTGAGACAGGTGCACATCACCGTCCGCCCCTGCTGCTCGCAGTATCCCGTATCGTTGCATTTTTCGCAGGCGTACTGCGGCTCCAAGGCGTTCTCGCTGTAGCCGTAGCCGACCAGCAGCGCGCGCAGCTCCTGCTGCAGGGCGAGGTTCTTCTCTTTCAGCTTCGTCATCTCCGCCGCCACGTCGCCGCCGTTCAGCACGGCGCGCACCGCCGCTGTGCCGCAGGACGCGATCGCCTGCTCCAATTCACGGGCGCGCGGGTCGCGCGCATAGATCTCGCTGCGGCGCGCGTCCGCCTGCTTTTCGGCGGCAAGGCGCCGCTCGGCGAGCTTGTCCGCCGCACTTTTATAAACGCTGCTGCTGTATCCCATATCCTACCTCAGTCGATAAAATCCAGTGTGTCGATCTTTTCCAGATCGTTGATGTCATAGGAGGCGTTCGCCTTGGGCGCGGGCTTCGACTTGGCGCTCTCGCCGGCTTTCAGGTCGTCGAGATTGCGGATGCCCTGCGCCTCCCACTTTTTGAGAATGCCGTCGATGTAGTTGAATTTCAGCGCCCCCTTGCTGTCGACGCAGCGCTCATACGCCTCGCGCAGCATCGGCTGGGAGAATTTCCACTCCCCCACCCATTTGGTGCAGTATTCGAGCTGCTTTTTCGTGGGCGAGCCGACGTTCTGCATGCCGAACACCGACGACACCGTGCGGAAGCATTGATTCGCGTGGTTCGCCTGCGCGATCCTGCTCTCGACCGCCTCCACCGAGTTGACGCCCTCGTCCGCCCATGAAATGCCGATCTTCTCCACCGTGCGCATGTTGCCCTTGTCGATGCCGACGCAGTACTGCAGCAGCATGAGGATCACATCGAGGTGCAGCCCGCAGGTGTCCTTGAGCATGAGCAGCGTCGACACGTCCGCGTTCGAGAGCGGCTTGCCGAGCATGGTCTGCGCCTCGTTGACGAGGAATTTCAGCTCCTCATCCGCCGCCAGCCGCTGCGCCGTATAGACATAATCGGGCTTCTGCGGCTTGGTGACGACGAAGCGCTGCTTCTGCTGCTCCACCTCCTGCGAGATGGTTTCCGCCGTTTTTATTTCTTTTTTAGAATTTTTTGTTTGTTTTATTTCATTATTAGAATTTTGAGCTTCCTCAGACGGCGCAAAGGTCCGGTCGCTTTTCCGCAAAACCTCTCTGCTGACCCAGTAGTCAAGCGCCTCGGGGATGTCGGTGACATTGACGCCCGTCGCCTTGGAGATCGTTTCCAGCTCCAGCTCGTCGCCCGCGTTGCGCAGGACATAGAGCAGCACCTTGAGCTTGACGCCGTCGGCAAATTTCAGCCCCTCGTCGACGACCTTGGACGGCACGGCAAACACCGACCGCCATGCGCCGAGATTGATAAGAATTGACATGCTATTACCCTCTGTTCATGGTGTGGAATCCTATTGTAGCACAAACAGACGGCTTTAATATGACAAAAAAGAATATGCTCCATGTTTTTTCACGCCGTTCGTCAGGAGATGTCCTTGATATACCACTTGTGCTCCTGCTTTTCAAAGGTGATGGGGCGCGTCAGGGTCTGTTTGCCGAACAGCGGCAGCTCGGTCGTGACGAGCAGGTCGCCCGTCGCCGTGTCCCCCTCTGTTTTGAGGTTCTCCAGCTCGCATGAGATTTGCAGCGTGCCGTCGCTGCCGAAGTAGTCGAGCAGATTGTTGATGATCCGGATGCCGCCGCCCTGCAAATTGCGCTCTAAGCTCTGGCTGGGCAGGAAGCACTTCGCCATGCCGTCGCGGTCGTTATGGTTGAACGCCGTTTCAAATTCGCGCACGACCTGCTGCGGGGTGTTGACGACCTTCTCCCCGACCACCATCAGCGCCAGCGCGTTTTGCTCGCCTGTGATGGCGGGCAGCGCATAGACGATGAACGCGAGCACGCCCGCTGCCAGCAGGATGACCGACGAGAGGATGATCGCGATATTTCTGCCGATATGCCGTTTGGCGGGCTGCGGGGCTTGCATCGGGGCAGCCTGCTGCGGGGTCGGTTGAGCCGGGGCAGCGGGCTTCGGGCGCGGGGCGCCGAAAACGGCGTCGTGCAGCTCCTGCGTCATCGCGGGCACCGCCGCCTTCTCCGCATGTTGCAGCAGCGCCCGGCGCAGGAACGAAAGCACCTGCTCCGGGGGCACGTCCGCTATCACCTTCCGCAAATTTCCCGCTGTATCGCGCATGCTGTCCGTCAGCAAAGACGCAACGATGTCCTCTTCCATCGCCAGCGTTTCGGCGATGACCCCCACCGGCATGTCCAGCAGCATGTGCATCAGCAGGAGCAGCCGATGACCGTTGGGCAAGCCCTTGAGCCGCTCCAAAGCGGCGCGCGACGAGGTGCTGTAGTCGGTGTCCGGCACCGGCTGAAAGGGTTCGTCGCGGAGCACGTCGTCGACAAATTCGGAATAGAACAAATGATCCGCCTCCCCGCTGATGTAGATGTCGACTTGGCGGACGGCAAAGCGGTTCAGCCACGACGCAAAACATTCTTCGTCCAAAACATTCTTCGTCGGGGATCATATCCAGCGAGGCAAACGCCTTGCGGTACGCGTCTATCATCATTTCGCGCGAGAAGTATTCGTCCTGTGTCACCAGCACCGCCAGCGTGTATGCCCGCTGATAGCTGTCGTGATACAGCGTTTCTATTGCCTTTCGGTCGCCGTTCTGCGCGCGCGAGACCAATTCCTTCGTATCCATAGACGCCTCCTGTTTTCGTTGAACTCTTATACTTTTATTATACACCACATCAGGCTTTTCTTCAAGAGAGAATCTACGGCTGTAGCAGCAGGGCGCCTATTGCGAACGTTGCTCAAAGAGTAACGTTTCTGCAACGGCGCACGATAACGCGGGAATGAACGGTAACCGTCCAAACAAACCTATCACTCGCGGAGTGGATGGAACGTCACGTTCCCGAAGGGGATCCTTCGACTGAATGCTGTCGCACTCTGCCCTTCGGGCACCGCTCAGGATGACAGCAGCGTGACGCTGCACCCAATCCACGCGTGCAACGTTTGATAAAAAGGTTAGGTTAATATCCCGCACTATAACGTGGGCGCTAACGGTAACCGTCCATGCGAACGCTTCACTCGCGGAGTGGATGGAACGTCACGTTCCCGAGGCAGATACGTTTTTTTGATGTCGAAGGGGTTGATTTTTTGTCGGATTTACGCTATGATAGAGTAAGATATGCGTTCGGAAAGGAAGTATCGCATGGAACCAAAACAGAGAGGTGCCGGCAAACACGGCAGGCACTATCGCACGGAACAGCCGAGCGCCGCGGAAAAGCCGCAGCGCCCCAAGATACAGCAGCCGGTCAAAAAGCAGCCCGCTCCCGCAAAGCCGCAGCAGCCGGTCAAAAAGCAGCCCGCTCCCGCAAAGCCGCAGCAGCCGGTCAAAAAACAGCCCGCTCCGGCAACTCAGCAGCAGCCGGTCAAAAAACAACCCGCTCCCGCAAAGCCGCAGCAAGCGGTCAAAAAACAACCCGCTCCGGCAAAGCCGCAGCAGCCGGTCAAAAAACAGCCCGCTCCCGCAAAGCCGCAGCAGCCGCAAATCAAAAAGCCGCTCGTCAAGCCGCAGGCGACACAGCCCGCGCCGCAGCGTGAAAGCGCGACGCCCGCGCCCGTCAAGGTGCGTCACACCCGCGTGAAGGAGCACCCCGAGGACGCTTCGATCCGCGAGACCCTCCGGGCGTTCTTTTCCAAGGTCGGCAGCTTTTTCCGAGGTCTGTATGTGCTGCGCGCAGTCAAGATCATCTGCCTGATCCTCGCCCTGACGCTGACGGCGGGACTGCTGCAGGAATTCATCCTCTGCCACGCCGACCACAACCGCCAGCGCCTCAAGGGCTTTTATCTCGAGGACAAGGATTCGCTGGATGTAGTGTTCATGGGCGCGAGCGAGGTCTATTCCGACTTCTCGCCGGGACATGCCTTCGACAAGTACAAGCTCACCAGCTACCTGTTCTCCACCCAGTCCAATTCCATCCTCAACTACAAGGCGCAGCTGGAAAACATCCTCAGCCGCCAGAATCCCGACCTGATCGTGATCGAGCTCAACGGCGCGCTCTACGCCGACGACGGCGAGACCACCAAGGAATCCAACCTGCGCAACTACGCCGACAATGTGCCGCTCGACGGCATCAAGATGGAGTGGATCGCCGAAAACGGCGGCGACAACGCCTTGGAATATGTTTTCCCGCTGATCAAGTACCACGGCGTCTGGAAGGACATCCCCGACGGCATGCTCTATCAGGACACCGTGATCGAGAACAAGGTGACGGGCTACAGCTATTTGAAGGGCATTCTCAACGAGGCTGCCGTCTTTCAACCGACCCAGACCTCGATGAATTCCATGCTGAAAAAGTCCGCAGGCAGCAAGCAGCCGCTCGGCGGCCCCGAGGAGGAAGCGCTGCGCGACCTGCTCCATTACTGCAAATCCCACCACCTCAGCAACGTGGTGTTTGCGCGGTTCCCGCACATCGTGGTGCGCCGCACGTTCTCGCGCTTTGAGCGCAGCAACACCGTCGCCGACATCGTGCACGAATACGGCTTCGACTACATCAACTTCGAGCTGAATTACGATCAGACGGGGCTGGATGAAACCACCGACTTCTATAACCTCGACCACCTCAACGTCTACGGTCAGAAGAAGTTCACGGAGTTCTTCTCCGAGTATCTGATGGAAAACTACGACGTCGCGCCGCGCGTCCTGACCGAGCCGCAGAAAAAGAAGTGGCGCACCTGCGCGGACTACTACAAGGCATATTATACCTACAGCGACGAGCTGATACAAAACGGCACCGGCAGAGAGCTCAGCGAGGACAGCGACCTTCTGTGGATCCTGCGCGACTATTTGCCGAAATCCTCTTAAATCGAAAGGCTGATCCAAAACGCTTCTGCGTGATGGGTCAGCCTGTTTTTTTAATTGATAATCAAAATGTCGCCGCTCTGCATGCCCGCTTCCTCCGGCGTCTCGCTGTCGGACAGGAGCCTGTCAAGCCGCCGACAGCGCAGCGACATGCCCTCTCCCGCGATCACCTCGCGGCGCAGGCAGCGGTTCAGCTCAGCCGCGATGGCGTGCTTGAGGGCGGATACGGGCATATCGGACGGGATATCGAGATCGTAGCCGTCGATCAGTCGGTTGTCACTGCAAAGGGTGACGGTCAGCTTGTGCGCGCCCGGCGGCAGCGGCGCCTCACGGCCGCCGATCTCAAGCACGCGCACGGTATCATCCGCCGTATCGCCGCGTCCGCCGAGCGGGCGCTCCGGCTCGATCGCCGCCATTCGGCGCGCAAAGTCATGCATCTCCCGGCGGTTGAAGCCGCTGTCGGGAGAAAAATAGACGCGCTCGTTGTAGGCGTTGCGCTCATAGCCGCAGGCGGTCTCCCCTACGTCGAGGATGTAGTCGCAGTCCGGCGGCAGCTCGTCCGTTTCGTCAAAGAGATAAAACACGGTCACGCCGACGCCGCGCGGCACCGACGACAACAGCGCATGATAGACCGGCTCCCCATAGACCTGCGCGCGGCTGCCGAGCAGCACGACATAATGCGGCAGCGGCCTTTGGGGCGCTTCGGTGCGCTCACGGATGAGGGCGCCGAGCCTTTCGCAGAGGGCGTGCCCGTCCTGCCGGTCAAAGGCGAGGAAGCGGTGATATCGGTCATCATCCCAGATATGCGGCAGCCAGCGGATAAAAGACCAGCGCGCCTGTTCGTCGCGGTCAAAGATGCCGGCGAGCTTGACGTCCTGCGGGCTGTGGAGCACCGTCAGCTCGATCAACAGATCGCGAACAAGGCGCAGCACCTTTCGGCGGGAGCCGATGACGCCGATCCCCGTGTACCGATCCAGCGCCAGCCTTGTCGGGATCCGGTCGACATACCGCGACTCGGCGACGATGCGCTCGACAAGCTCCTCCATGGCGTCTGTCTGCACCTGAAAGGATTGGCTGTCGCGGCGGCAGGTGACGTCGACACAGAGCGGCTCATATCCCATGCCCACCCGCACCGACAGGAAATCGGAGTCGGCGGGGCGCCGTTCCCACAATCGCTTGTTCAGCCTCTTCATAAAGGACATACACGCGCTCGGCGAGGGGTTTTCATAGGTCACGATGCGGCGCTGCAGCTCCCGCACCTGATTGATCCGCGCGTTTTGCTCGCACAGATAGACGGTGTATCGCTGTACGCAGCGCTGCAAATACTGCTCCAGCTCCGCCTGTCTGCGCTTGTTCTGCTTGCTGCGCTGCACCATCTGGATGACGGAGGGAATCAGCCCCGCCGTGCGCGCCAGCATATACGGCGTTGAAAAATCAAATCGGATCAAGTCCGCCGCAAGCTGAAATGCGTTTGTCATCAGCGCATTGGCGGAGAACTCCGACGTGCGGAAGTTAGGCTTCGGAAGCGGCGGCGGCGGCGCGAGCTGGATCGGGGCGGCGGGCAGCCGTTCGCGCGTGCGCAGGGACGGGCGGTAGGTCGGTCTCCTGCGGGCGGCGCGCTCGGTCTTGGCTTGCCGCGCGGCATGGAAAGCCGCCTTCACCGCAAGCGCCAGACCGACATTCTCAAAGGAGAGCACGCCCTCGCGCAGATGGATGCGGCAGGTGAACACCTCGATGACGTCTCCCGTGTGAAGCTTGGCAAAGCCGACGCGCCTGCCGTTGACAAACACGCCGTTGGTGCTTTTCATATCCTCCGCCGTGTAGGTGCCGTTCTCGCAGCGTATCTGCATATGGTGCACGGAGATGAACGGCAGCGACAGGCAAATGTGGTTGTCAGCCCCGCGGCCGAGCGTCACCACCCCGTTATAGGGCAGCGAAAAGGTCTGCTCCGCCATGCCGGTCGCGACCGTCGCGCCCAGCCACGCCTTGCCGTCATCTTGGCAAGAACGGAGAGGACCTCTCCCCTGCGGCGGAAGGTCAGCGCCGCGGCGGGCAAGCTTTTGACGGCGATATCATCCTTCTTGCCCGCGCCGACGCGGTAGACGGAGCGCTGCGCAAAGGGCATGTAATAGGAACAGTTTTCAAAGACAAAAGAGGCAGCCAGCTCCATAGGCAAACTCCTTTCGAAACGGCTTTTCCCGTCAAATCACCTGACGGAGGAGAGAAGCATAGTGAACAACAGCAAATGCCCCGACAGCACCATTACAATGATCCGCGCCGCGGTGGGAAGCCTGCGGCGAAGCAAAAAGCTCAGCAGGCACAGCAGCGCGTTGGCATACGTGAGCACCGCCGCCCAAGGGTTTTTCAAGGGCGCTCTGCGGGACAGCAGGGCGGTGTAAAGCAGCGCAGTCAGCAGCGCCAAGACCCCCAAAACGCCGATGAGCACGGCAAAAACCGTATTCCACGCGCTGCGCGGTTTTTTCTTTCGGGCAGGCTGCGGGGGAACTGCCGCAGCTTCCCGCTGCGGCGGGGCGAGTCTGCCGCCCATATTGCTCATGCCGACGGTCGGCTCGTATTGCAGCCTGCTGTCCGTCTCATAGGATTCGGTGACAAAGGCGCTGTCGTCCGACCAACGGCTATCCGGTTTTTCGGCGGAAGATGGCTTTTCATTCATTCTCCTACACCACCCCTCTACATTTCTGATTCTATTCTACCGCTTGCGTCACGGCTTGTCAACAAGATTTCAATGATCGGGCAAGAGAAAAGGCTGACCCGCGGGCGCAGCATGCGTCGGGGTCAGCCGAAACTTCATCGTATTATTTGCGGTACAGGCGTTCGGTCTCGTAGGTCGGCTCGGTGGTGAGGTGGATGCCCAGCCGTTTGAGCACGCGGGTGTCGGTCTCGGAGAGGATGACCGTGGCGTGCGCGTCGGTGTCGCGCAGCTTGGGAACCTGCTCCATCGCGAGCTTGGCGACGGGGTTGGTGCCCGCCGACATCGACAGGGCGATCAAAATCTCATCGGTGTGCAGGCGCGGGTTGTTGGAGCCGAACACCTCGACCTTCAATTTCTGGATCGGCTCGATGACCGAAGCGTCCAGCAGCAGCGTCTCCTTTTCGATGCCCGCCAGCGCCTTGAGCGCATTGAGCAGCATGGCGGCGCAGGCGCCGAGCAGGTTGGTCGTCTTGCCCGTGATGATCCTGCCGTCGGCAAGCTCGATCGCCGCGGCGGGCGCGCCGGTCTCCTCCGCGCGTTTTAAGGCGGGCAGGATGACGGGTCTGTCCTTGGTGGTCAGCCTGTTCTGCTTCATCAGCAGGCGAATCTTATATGCCTCGTCCGCGCTGCCGACGCCCTTGGTCTGGTTGCAGAGCGCGTCGTAATAGCGGCGGATGATCTCCTGATTGGCGGCGTAGCAGACCGCCTCGTCGTCGACGATGCAGTTGCCCGCCATGTTGACGCCCATGTCGGTGGGCGACTTGTAGGGAGACGCGCCGAGAATCAGCTCGAACATCGTGTTGAGCACCGGAAAGATCTCGATATCGCGGTTGTAGTTGACCGTGGTGATATGATACGCCTCCAAGTGGAAGGGGTCGATCATGTTGACGTCGTTGAGGTCGGCGGTCGCCGCCTCGTAGGCGACGTTGACCGGGTGCTTGAGCGGGAGGTTCCAGATCGGGAAGGTCTCGAACTTCGCATATCCCGCCTTGACGCCGTGCTTGTGCTCGTGATAGAGCTGCGACAGACAGACTGCCATCTTGCCCGAGCCGGGGCCCGGCGCGGTGATGACCACCAGCCTGCGGGAGGTCTCGATATAATCGTTCCTGCCGTATCCCCTGTCGCTGACGATCAGGTCGACGTCGGTGGGATAATTCGGGATGGAATAATGATGATAAACCGAAATGCCGTTTTCGGTCAGGCGTTTTTCGAATTTCACGGCGGTGGGCTGATCGGCAAAGCGCGTCAGCACGACGGAGTTGACACAGAGCCCGCGCGAGCGGAACACGTCGATCAGGCGCAGGACGTCGAGGTCGTAGGTGATGCCGAGGTCGCCGCGCACCTTGTTTTTCTCGATATCGTCGGCGTTGATGACGATGACGATCTCCGCCTCGTCCTTTAGCTGCATGAGCATTTGCAGCTTGGAGTCGGGCTTGAAGCCGGGCAGCACACGCGAGGCGTGGTAGTCGTCAAAGAGCTTGCCGCCGAATTCCAGATAGAGCTTGTCGCCGAATTTCGCGATCCTGTCGCGGATATGCTGCGACTGCATGTCCAAGTATTTTTGATGATCAAAACCTGTTTTCATGGTAACGCCTCCTATAATCCAATCTATGTTATACCATATTCCGACAGATTTTAATTGATTATAAAGAAAAAAAGGAAACTTTCACCCGGCGGGCTGCCCGCCTGCGGGGTAAAAGCTTCCGAAAAAAGCCAATTATTTGATACGATCTTGCGCTGACCGTCACTGCGACAGGCTCAGAAAGCTTGTCCAAGCCGCGCGCCAGTCCCATGACGAGTCGGGCGTTGCGGGAATGTCGGCGTAGATCTCGGTCGTCTGCACGCTCTCGCTGTAGACGACGATGTCAAAGTCGGTGATGTTGTCGGTGTTGGTTTCCTGTGCGGTCTTGACGCCCTGTATCAGAGGCGGCGTCGTCTCGCCCGGCTTTAACGCCTTGGTATAGTAGAAATAGCCGCCCAGCAGCGCGCCGTCGGTCGGGTCCGTCTCCGCGACATATGCCCAGCCTTCGGGCAGATCGGCGAGAAACGCGTCCCATGTCACGCCTTCCTGCTGATTTTCGGAATACAGGATCCTCGATTTGTCGCGGATGCGGGAATCGGAAAAGTCGAGATAGACGCGCACAAACTGATCGGCGGTGCCCTCGTTTTTCACGGTGACGACCTTTTTGGTTTGTGTCTGCACGTAGGTGGGCTCCTCAAACACCTCGCTGATACCCACATCGCCCTCGCCGATGCGGAATTGGTTCTCCGCTTGCTTCGTCGATCAGGAATGAATCTTCGCTGTCATTCGCATCACCCTTTGTCCGAAAGCAGGTCACGCCCGAGCCCTGGTAGTCCGGAAGCTTTTCCGTGACACGGTGGGTCAGGTACGCGTCGCCGTCGGAGGACGGGTTGAAGGTAATGACATCACCGACATTGATGACGTCGGCTTTCTCTATCTTCACGAACACCATATCGCCTACATGATAAGTCGGTTCCATTGACGGAGTAAGAACCGTGTAGTAACGGTATCCAAAAAGAGACTTGTCAGGTGTTGTGGAAGAGGCGAACAGCAGGGCGGCGATGATGATGGCTGCCGCCAGCACATAAATAAAGATACTGCGAATTATCCGGAATACCCGGTAACCCGCGCCGGAGCCTTGGGTCTGCTCCTGTTCGGTCATCATGGATTCGTCCATTGGGTCGCACCTCTCCTCACTAAAATATTTCGTTCACGGGGCGCGGGCTTGTCCCTTGCCCCGATTCTGACGCATTGCTTGCTCATGAGCATTCACCACTCGCGGATAGCAATCGAGGGCTATTCCGCTCTGCCCGCAGGCGCGGCGGCAAAAGCCGCGGCAGCGTCAAGGTCTGCGGACGGGCGGCGCCGACAGCGAAAAAAACACGGGGATGGCTCCTTTTCGGAACCATCCCCGCTGTATTTTCTTTATTAGAA
Source organism: uncultured Ruminococcus sp. (assembly GCA_902784855.1). Lineage (GTDB taxonomy): Bacteria > Bacillota > Clostridia > Oscillospirales > Acutalibacteraceae > Ruminococcoides. Next base: position 12,066 of record CACZWQ010000100.1, read on the forward strand.
TTATTTTGTGAGAATCAGCGCTTCGCCCCGCACCGTCACGCCCCCGCGGAACACCTCTGTGCTGCCGCCGCCGAGCAGGTCGGTGTAGATGCCGTCGGGCAGGTCGACCGGGACAAACGCCGTCCTGCCGCTGAGCGGGAACACGCCCGTCAGCCTTTTTTCGCCGCTCTCGTGAGTTGCGACCAAGGTGTCCTCCCCGACCGCCGTCACATGATAGGTGCTGTCGGTGAACACGGGGTCCTTTCGTATCTGCGCCAGCTTGCAGATCAGCGGGCTGAGGTCGAAGGTCTCTTCTCCGTCCCACTGCACCGTGTCCTTGTCAAACAGGCTCGGCAGGTGCGAGACCGCCTTCTCCTGCCCCGCGTAGACGAGCGGCATGCCCTTCTGGAAGAACAGAAACGCCGTCATGCTTCTGAGCGTCCCGAGGTCGGGCAGGAAGAACCGCGCGCGGGTCTGGTCGTGATTTTCGAGAAAACGCAGCTTGACATAGTTGTCGGGATAGATGGATTCCTGCCGGTTGATCGCGTCGGCGTAGGCTTGCAGCGTGCCGGTGCCGTAGAAATAATCCTTG
>CACZWQ010000101.1 GCA_902784855.1 uncultured Ruminococcus sp.
AGCCGCGGCGCGCTTGGCGATAGAGGATTTTCCCGCGCCGGCGGGTCCGTCCAATGCAATTGCGATAGACATATGATCAGATTCCTTTCAAAAGAGTCGTAATAAAGCTTGTTGCGGGTCTCAGGACCACTCGGTAAAACGCGCCGCGCTCTCTCCCGCCAGTCTGCCGGTCGACCACGCGATCTGCAAATTGAAGCCGCCCGTATAGGCGTCAACGTCGATGACCTCTCCCGCGAAGTAGAGCCCCCTCACCAGCTTGCTCTCCATCGTCTTGGGGTCGAGCTCGCTGACCTTGACGCCGCCCGAGGTGACGATCGCCTCCTCGATCGGGCGGAAGCCGCTCAGCGGCACCGCAAAGCCTTTCAGCAAGCCGCAGAGCCTGCGGCGCTCCTCGCGGGTGACGGCGTTGCATTTCTTGTCAAAGGGCACGCCCCAGCGCTTGAGCACGGGCGTGATGAGCTTGCGCGGCAGGAGCTTGGAAAAGGCGTTGGACACGTCGCGGTTGCTGTTCTCGAGAAGATCCCGCTGCAGCCGCCGGTCAAGCTGCTCCGTATCGAGCGCGGGCTTGAGGTCGATCTGCGCCGTGTAGTGCCCCGCCGTCATCTCGCGCAGATGGGAGCTTGCGGAGAGGATCATCGGTCCGCTCAGCCCGAAATGAGTGAAGAGCATTTCGCCGAAGTCGGAATAGACCGCCTTGCCCTTCCGGTTGTCGATGATCTGAAGGGCGACATTTTTCAGCGACAGCCCCTGCATGGACTTACAGTCGGGGTCGCTGCTCTCGAGCGGCACCAGCGAGGGCTTGAGCGGGGTCACCGTATGACCCGCCTGACGGGCGAGCAGATAGCCGTCGCCCGTGGAGCCCGTCAGCGGATAGCTTTTGCCGCCGCAGCAGACGATCACCCGGTCGGCAAAATAGGTTTGCCGCTTTCCTTTGACGCCGACCGCTTCTCCGTTTTCGGTCTCCAGCGCCGTCACGGTGTCGTTGACGACGGTCACGCCGCTGTCGCGCACAAAGCGGCGCAGGGCGTCCACCACATCCGACGCCCTGTCGGACTGCGGGAAGCAGCGGTTGCCGCGCTCGGTTTTGAGCGGCACGCCGATTGATTCAAAAAACGCGTAGGTATCGGCGGGGGTGAAATGATGGATCGCCGAGTAGAGGAACCGCCCGTTGACGGGGACATTCTGAATAAAGGTCTGGACGTCGCAGTCGTTGAGGACGTTGCACCTGCCCTTGCCCGTGATCATCAGCTTCCTGCCCACGCGGGGATTCTTCTCGATCAGGGTCACCGACGCGCCGCATGCCGCGGCTGTTCCCGCCGCCATCATGCCTGCCGCGCCTGCGCCGACAACCGCCACCTTCTCAGCGTTCATGCTTTTTCACGCTTTCGTCGTGGTTGGTATACACGCCCTCGCGGTTCCACACCTGCTCGAGCGCATGGAAGGTCTCGCTGACCTCGTCCTTCTTTTTGAGGACGGTCGCCACGATCAGGGCGTTGATCAGGCTCAGCGGCGCGACGAGCGAGTCGACGATCGACGCCATGTCGCTGCGCGCGATCAAAATGGAGTCCGCCGAGGACACCAGCGGCGACGCCATGCTGTCGGTGATCGCCACCGCGTGGGCGCCGCGGCTGCGGGCAAAGTCCATCGCCTCGACCGCCATGGTGCTGTAGCGCGGGAAGGAGATGCCGATGATGATATCGTTGCCTGTAATGCGGAAAATATGCTCGTACATCGTGGTGGTGCTCGTGGTGTTGATCACCGTCACGTTGTCAAAGATCAGTTGGAAATAGTACGCCAGAAACGATGCGATCGCGGCGGTGGAGCGCACGCCGAAGATATAGATGCGCTTTGCCTTGCAGATCTCGTCCACGGCGCGGTTGAAATCCTCGTGCGAGGTCTCCTCGATCGTGCGGCGGATCTTTTCGATGTCCTGCATCAGCACGCTGTCGAGGACGTTGCCGTTGCCGATGCGCCCGGAGGTCACCTCGATGCGCTGCACGCTCGTCAGCTTGTTGCGGATCATTTCCTGCATCGCCTTTTGCAGCTTGGGATAGCCGTCGTAGCCCAGCTCGGTGGCGAAGCGCACGACGGTGCTCTCGGAAACGCCCACGGTCTCGCCCAGCTTGGCGGCAGTCATAAAGGCTGCCTTGTCATAATGCTCCTCGATGTAGAGCGCGATGCGCTTTTGTCCCTTGGAAAAGCTGTTCATCATCAGATCGATTCTCGTGAGAAGATGCGTAATCATGCCGATACTCCCTTGTTTTTGATGATTTCTGATTTCATTTTAACACATAAACTTGCAAATATCAATGTTATTTCGCCGATTTGCGTGTTTTTTTCCTAAAAAGATGAAGTTTGACGTATTTTGGGTTGCAAATCATCACGGCATATGGTAAAATCAGGACAGACATCGGAAAGGATGATTTCTATGATAGCAATAATCGACTACGGCGCGGGCAATATCCAAAGCGTCAGCAAGGCGCTGCGGCACATCGGCTGCGACTGCTTCGTCACGCGTGACCGCGACGCCGTTCTGAAAGCGGACGGCGCGGTGCTGCCGGGCGTCGGCTCCTTCGGCGACACCGTCGACACGCTCGACCGGTTCGGCATCCGCGATACCGCCGTGGACTTTATCCGCAGCGGCAAGCCGTTTTTCGGCATCTGTCTGGGCTTGCAGCTCCTTTTTCCCGCCAGCGAGGAAAGCCCCGGTGCAAGGGGCTTGGGCGTATTTGACGGCAGCATCACCCGCATCCCCGGCGGCGAGGGCTTGAAGATCCCTCACATGGGCTGGAACAGCCTCGAAATCAAAAAGCACGCCCGCCTGTTCAAGGGGATCGAGGGCGAGCCTTATGTGTACTTTGTGCACTCCTACTACCTCACCGCTGCCGACCCATCCATCGTCGCGGCGCAGACGCGCTATGGCGTGACCATCGACGCCGCCGTGGAGCAGGGCAACGTCTTTGCCACCCAGTTCCATCCCGAAAAAAGCGGCGACGTGGGCTTGCAGATCCTCAGAAACTTCGCGGAAATTGTGGAGGGAAACTAAATGTACGCTAAAAGAATCATCCCCTGCCTCGACGTCAAAAACGGCAGGGTGGTCAAGGGCATGAGCTTTGTCAACCTCGTCGACGCGGGCGACCCCGTGGAATGCGCCGCCCAGTATGACCTTCAGGGCGCCGATGAGCTGGTCTTTCTCGATATCACCGCCTCCTCGGACTCGCGCGCCATCACGATCGACATGGTGGAGAAGGTGGCGAACACCATCTTCATCCCCTTCACGGTCGGCGGCGGCATCCGCAGCATTGACGATTTCAACGCCCTGCTGCGCGCCGGCGCGGATAAGGTGAGCGTCAACTCGGCGGCGGTGCACCGTCCGGAGCTGATCAGCGAGGCGGCTTACAAATTCGGCAGCCAGTGCGTCGTGGCGGCGATCGACGCCAAGCGGCGCGGCGACGGCACATGGGAGGTCTATATCAACGGCGGCAGAAAGCCGATGGGCATGGACGCCGTGCAGTGGGCAGTGGAATGCGAGCGCCTCGGCGCGGGCGAGATCTTGCTGACAAGCATGGACGAGGACGGACAGAAGAAGGGATACGACCTCGCCCTGACAAGAGCGGTCAGCGAGCGGGTCGGCATTCCGGTCATCGCCAGCGGCGGCGCGGGCGCGCTCGAGCATTTTTATGACGCCTTCACCGAGGGAAAAGCCGACGCGGTGCTTGCCGCCTCGCTCTTCCATTTCGGCGAGATCCCCATCCCCGCGCTCAAGCAATACCTCCTCGGCAAAAACATCCCGATACGTATTTAACAAAAAAGGCTGCCGCTTTTCCGTGATATCCTTAACGGAAAATTGGCAGCTGTGATACCCTGAAGGTTTGAAATGCCTTCAGGGTATTTTTCTGTTTATACTGATCTCAGATAAAAAGCGGACAAAGATTTGCAACGCCCTTTGGCGTTAGTATAAGTTTAGTATTAGGTTTTGCCGCTCATGGCTTGTGTATCATTGCTGCGGAAAGTTATTCGATTATCATCAAACTCTTCTCCGCTTTTTTGACGGAGGTTTTGTTGACTGCTACAGCGATCACAAATATAAGGAGCGCAAAAACCGCAGCCGTAACAGCAGCGACCGTCACCGTTGTGCTGTTAAGGAATATCGCGGAAAGCTCCGGGATCGCCGCAATGATAATGAGAACAAACAGAGCGATATACATCACAAATCCGACGATAAGGGCAACGGCGTTTATTCCGCCCAGCTTGCGTGATATTTCCGTTTCACTGTCCCGGCTGAAAACCGGACTTTTGGCATTGCTCACGAGCATACGGTTGACAAAAATCAAGTTGCAA
>CACZWQ010000102.1 GCA_902784855.1 uncultured Ruminococcus sp.
GTGAAGCTCAGAAAACTGAAAACAGATGACGCGCCGCTGATGCTGGAATGGATGCATGACGATGATGTGGTGCATGACCTGAAAGCGGATTTCGCGTCAAAAACGCTCGGGGACTGTCTCGGCTTTATCAGGGCGGCGCAGGATACGTCCGAAAGCCTTCACCTCGCGATCGTCGACGACAGCGACGAATACATGGGCACCGCCAGCCTGAAGCATATGAGGGACGGCGCGGCGGAGTTTGGCATTTCCATGCGAAAATGCGCGATGGGAAAGGGCTTCTCGCGCTTTGGCATGCAGGAGATCATCCGCGTCGGCTTTGAGGAATACGGACTGGACGAGGTGTTCTGGTGCGTCGATCCGGTCAACCGCAGAGCCGTGCGGTTCTATGATAAAAACGGTTACAGGCGCTGCGCCGCGCCCGTTTCGGCGCAGGGCTATTCCGATGAGGAAAAAGAACGGTACCTTTGGTACATCGTTCGTAAGGAGGGATAAACCATGAAGGGTATCGTATTGGCAGGAGGAGCGGGAACGAGGCTGTATCCGCTGACAAAGGTGACCTCCAAGCAGCTTCTTCCCGTATATGACAAGCCGATGATCTACTATCCGCTGTCCACGCTCATGCTCGCGGGGATCAAGGATATCCTGATCATCTCAACGCCTGAGGATCTGCCCAATTTTGAACGCCTCTTGGGCGACGGCAGTCAGTTCGGCGTCAGCCTTTCCTACAAGCTGCAGCCAAGTCCCGACGGACTTGCGCAGGCATTCGTGCTCGGAGAGGAATTCATCGGTGACGACGCGTGCGCCATGGTGCTCGGCGACAATATCTTTTACGGCGGCGGTCTGACCTCTGTGCTCAGACAGGCGGTCGCCAACGCCGAACAGGGGAACGCCACTGTCTTCGGCTACTATGTGGAGGATCCCGAGCGCTTCGGCATCATGGAATTCGACAACGAATGGAACGTGCTGTCGGTGGAGGAAAAGCCCGCGAATCCCAAAAGCAATTACTGCATCACCGGACTTTACTTTTACCCCGCCGGAGTCGCGGAGACGGCAAAAAAAGTCGAGCGCTCGGCGCGCGGAGAATACGAGATCACCACGCTGAACGATATGTACCTGAAGGCTGGCCTGCTGAAGGCGCAGATACTCGGACGCGGCTTTTCGTGGCTCGATACGGGCACGATGGACAGCCTTGTCGAGGCGACCGTGTTCGTTCAGATAATGGAAAAAAGACAGGGCGTCCAAATATCGGCGCTTGAGGAAATCGCTTACCGCCGCGGCTGGATCGACAGGGAGACTCTGATCAGATCCGCGGAAAAATACGGCAAGTCGCCTTATGGCGAGCATTTGCTCAGAGTTGCGAACGGCGCTATCAAGTATTAAGGAGCAGAGCTATGACGGTTATCGTTACAGGAGGCGCCGGCTTTATCGGCGGCAACTACATTCACTATCATTTGAGAGAGCATCCCGGGGACAGGGTCGTCTGCGTCGACAAGCTGACCTACGCGGGAAACCTGAGCACGCTGAAAAGCGTGTGGGACAACCCGAACTTTCGCTTTGTCAAGCTGGATATCTGCGACAGAGAGGGCGTGTTCCGTCTTTTTGAGGAGGAAAAACCGGACGCTGTGATCAATTTCGCGGCGGAGAGCCATGTGGATCGCTCGATCGAGGATCCCGAGATCTTTTTGCAGACCAATATCATCGGCACCGCGACCATGATGGACGCCTGCCGCGCTTTCGGCAATGTGCGCTATCATCAGGTGAGCACCGACGAGGTCTACGGCGATCTGCCTCTGGATCGGCCCGATCTGTTCTTTACGGAGGAAACTCCCATCCACACCAGCAGCCCCGACAGCTCCTCCAAGGCGGGCGCGGATCTGCTGGTACTCGCGTATCTGCGCACCTACGGGCTGCCGGTGACCGTTTCGCGCTGCAGCAACAACTACGGACCCTACCATTTCCCCGAAAAGCTGATCCCTCTGATGATCGCGAACTGTCTCAACGACAAGCCGCTGCCTGTTTACGGCGAGGGCAAGAACGTCAGGGATTGGCTGTATGTTGAGGATCACTGCAAGGCGATCGACCTGATCGTCCGCAAGGGCAGGATCGGCGAGGTCTATAACGTCGGCGGACACAACGAGATGGCGAACATCGACATCGTCAGGCTGATCATCAGGGAGCTCGGCAAGGACGAGAGCCTGATCACCTATGTGACCGACCGCAAGGGTCACGATCTGCGCTACGCGATCGACCCCACCAAGATCCACACGGAGCTTGGCTGGCTGCCCGAAACCAAATTTGCCGACGGCATCAAAAAGACAATTCAGTGGTATCTGGACAACCGCAGCTGGTGGGAAGAGATCATCAGCGGCGAGTATCAGAGCTACTATGAGAAAATGTACGCTGACCGCTGACGGCGGAAAGCGCAAGGATCGTTTTGGAGAGAAATGCAATGAAGCGAATCGGAATCATCACTTGGTACTGGGGAAACTACGGATCTATCCTCCAGGCTTACGCGCTGTGCGAATACCTTTCTATGCAGGGCTTTGACTGCGAGGTGGTCCGCCATCATGTCAACGGGGATTTTCGCACGCAGGTGCGTTACCGTCTGTCGCACGACAGTCTGAGTTCAAACGCGGCGAATATCAAAAACAAGGCGGCGGGCATGATCTACGGCAGGATCCAGAAGGACGAACGCGCCGAAAGAATGCGTACCTTTGAGCGCTTTGTTGAAGAAAACCTCCGTCTGTCCGAGAGGGCGTACACCAATCAGGACTACGCCGAGTGCACGGACTATGACGCGTATATCTGCGGCAGCGACCAGATCTGGAACCCGAGCTTTACCTTTTTGTCCCCGTTCTATTGGCTTGCGTTCCTGCCCGAGGGCAAGGACGCGATCGCTTACGCTCCCAGCCTCGGCACCGCTGAGTTCGGCAACGACGACCGTGAAACGGTCAAGCGGTATCTGCTGCGCTTCAAGGCGATTTCCACAAGAGAGGAAAACAGCGGAAAAATGCTGGAGACCATCGACCCGCGGATCAGGGTGAGCCATGTGTCCGACCCGACCTTCCTGCCGGGTGCGGATTTCTGGAAAAGCAAGGTCAAAAGCACAAAAAGCGAGAAAAAATACCTGTTTGCCTATCTCATCAAGGGAAACGACAGACAGAGGGAATATATAGAGGCTGTCGCGCGCGAACGGCAGCTTGAATTGGTGACCTATCCGTATCTTGAAAACCACAGGATCACCAAAAGCGAGAGAACGTGGGGAGATGTTCGCTGCTTCGGCGACGATCCCTTCGATTTCCTCACCAAGATATACAACGCCGAGCTGATCATAACGGATTCCTTTCACTGCTCCGTGTTTTCGCTGCAGTTCCGCAAGGATTTTTACGCGCTGAAAAAATGCGGCGATACGACCGGTCAGTTCAACCGGATCGAGCAGCTTCTGAAAGCCTGCGGAATGAGCGGCAGGATGATCTCGGAGGATAAGCCGTTCCGCAGAGCGGAAACGGATTTTGACGCTTCGGACAGGGCGATCGCGGCGCTCAGAGAAGAGAGCCGTGCTTATTTGGACAGAGCGCTGTCCTGACGCAACGGTATCAACAGGAAAGGAAGGATTGAAGTATGACCACGGTATGCAAAGAAAACAGCTGCACCGGCTGCATGGCATGTACGGCGGTGTGCGCCAAAAACGCGATCTCGGTCGAGACTGCTCCGGAGGCGTACAACGCCGTTATCGATACGGCGCTGTGTGTGGACTGCGGAGCCTGCCGCAGGGTGTGTCAGGTCGATGCTCCCTTGCCGTTGCTCGCCCCGCGTCAATGGCTGCAGGGCTGGACTGCCGACGACGCTCAGAGAAGCCGCAGCGCGTCGGGCGGAGCGGCATATGAGATCGAAAAGGCGTTTTTGCAGGGCGGCGGTCATGTCTGGACCTGCCGCTTTTCCGACGGCGGATTCCGCATCGAGGAGGTCGGCGGAGTTGACGCTCTGCAGGCGTTCGCCAATTCAAAGTATGTAAAGAGCGATCCCTCCGGAGCTTACGCGGCGATACGTGAGCAGCTTCGCACGGAGCGGGTGCTTTTTGTGGGTCTGCCGTGTCAGGCAGCCGGCTTGAAGCGGTATATCGGCGAGAAAAACGCAGAGCGGCTCTATACCGCAGACCTGATCTGCCACGGAACTCCGTCTCCGCAGATGCTGGAGATTTTTTTGCAGCAGTACGGCCGCACGCTCGGTGACGCGTCGGATATCTCCTTCCGCACCAAGACAAACGCCGGGATACGCTATCAGGTGGAGGTCGATTCGGTACCCTTGGAGGTTTGA
>CACZWQ010000103.1 GCA_902784855.1 uncultured Ruminococcus sp.
ATCCGCAACCCGAAGTATATGGGATACTACGTCGGCAACAAAGTCCAGATCGTTGATATGTTCACCAAAAAGCAAAAGTTCCTGCCCGAAGAAGAGTGGGTCATTTTCAAAGACGAAACAGGGAAGACAGTACCGCAGATCGTAACGGAAGAGCTTTGGAAAAGAGCCAATGAAGTCCTAAAGGTCAGAAGTCTCGACGTTATCCAAAAGCAAAACAAAACCAACCACAATAATCTGCTGACAGGCAAGTTGATCTGTGCTCACTGCGGCAAGCCGTATTACCGCAAGGACTCGGTAAGCAAGAAGGGGACGGCAAATTCAGCGTGGCGGTGTTCGGGTAAAATCAAAAACGGAGCGGAGAGCTGTCCGTCGATGACGATATACGAAAACGAGATCATTCCGATATTAGAGGATGTGTTCAAGTCAAGCCAGCAGAATATCAACGAGCTGTCGGAACTTATTATGCGGTTGTCCGAAGAACTCCTAAACACCAACGAGGGCGCGAGCCGAATAGAAATGCTCAACAAGGGCATCGCGAACGAACAAAAGAAAAAACAAAAGTTATTACAGCTCAATATTGAGGGGCGATTCCCGGATAGCGAATTTGTGAGGATGTCCGCGGAATGCGACGAAGAGATCAAGCGCTGTCAGGAAGAGATCACCGCCATCACCGACCAAATGCAAAACAGAAAGGACGTCAACAAGGAGCTTGCCGAGATCCGTTCCATCCTCGACCTCGCTGCCGAGTGCCTCACAAATGACGAGCTCGACCGAAGCTTTGTGGACAGGTTCATCAAGCAGATACTGGTCTATCCCGAAGAAAACGGAATGAGGCTCGAAATCGAGCTGAACGCAGGCGGAAAAGTCGTCAAAAACCTCGCGAAATCTGTTGGTCGTACGGGGAATACGAGCAAGAAAATGATCGAGTCCTACGAGAACAGCATGAAGTAATCATCCTTCATGAAAAACGGTTGTATCAGGGGAACGCCTGATACAACCGTTTTACTTTTGCTGCGAAAATGGCTTGACTTTCAGTCAAGGGTGTGCTATGATTTTATTAACGAACAAACATTCGTGGCACATGGGCGGTGATGAGATGACGGAAGACAAGCTGACAGTGTTGAAACGGTATTTTGGTTACCCTTCCTTCCGAAAAGGACAGGAGGAACTGGTCGATTCACTGCTCTCCGGGCGCGACGCGGTGGGGATCATGCCGACCGGTGCGGGAAAGTCGCTGTGCTATCAGGTGCCTGCTTTGATGATGGACGGCGTGACGCTGGTCATCTCACCGCTGATCTCGCTGATGAAGGATCAGGTGAATGCATTGGTCCAGCAGGGCGTCAGCGCGGCGTACCTCAACCGCTCGCTGACGGAGGGGCAGTACAACAAGGCACTGCGCAACGCCGCGAACGGGCAGTACAAAATCATCTACGTTGCGCCCGAGCGGCTCGAGAGCAGGCGGTTCATCAGCATGTGCGAGAACATCCGCATCTCTATGATCGCCGTGGATGAAGCGCACTGCGTATCACAATGGGGGCAGGATTTTCGCCCGAGCTATCTGAATATCAGCCGGTTCATCGCGCTGCTTGCGCGCCGTCCTGTCATCGGGGCGTTTACCGCGACTGCGACCGAAGCGGTCAGACAGGATATCATCCACCTGCTGCAGCTGCGTCAGCCCACCGTCGTGACGACGGGCTTCGACCGCCCAAACCTGTTCTTTTCCGTGCTGCGGCCGGAGCGAAAGCTCGACGCGCTGCTTTCGCAGCTCAATCGTCACCGCGACCGGTCGGGCATTGTGTACTGCGCCACACGCAAAAAGGTGGAGGAGGTCTGTGACAAGCTGAATGAACATGGCATCGCGGCGACGCGCTATCATGCGGGCTTGGAGGATGGAGAGCGTATCCGCAATCAGGACGACTTCGTATATGACCGCAAGCGCGTGATGGTCGCGACCAATGCCTTCGGAATGGGTATCGACAAATTCGACGTGCGCTTTGTGATCCACTACAACATGCCGAAAAATCTCGAAAGCTATTATCAGGAGGCAGGCCGCGCGGGCAGAGACGGCGAGAATGCGGACTGTATCCTGCTCTACAGCAAGGGAGATGTGCAGACCTGCCGCTACTTCATCGAAAACAGCGAGCCAAACCCCGATCTGACTGCCGAACAGAACAGGCTGTTCCGGAAGCGGGAGGAGGAGCGCCTGAAATACATGATCTTCTACTGCACGACGAGTGATTGCCTGCGCAACTTTATGCTGCGCTACTTCGGCGATGAGTTTCATACCTCATGCGGAAAATGCTCGAACTGCCTGACGCAGTTCGAGACAGTGGACGTCACGATCGAAGCGCAGAAGATCCTGTCCTGCATCCTGCGCACGGGTCAGCGCTACGGCGTGAAAATGATCGTTGACGTGCTGCGCGGTATGCCGACGGAAAGGATCATCGCCAACCGGCTCAACGAGCTGTCGACCTTCGGGATCATGAAGGAGAGCCGCTCCGCCGAGATCCGATACATCATCGACAGGCTGGAGGAGCAGGGATATCTTATCGCGGTCGATCTGCCGTATTCGATCCTGCGCGTCACGGAGATGAGCTACCCGATCCTGCGGGGCAGCGCCAAGGTCTACATCAAAAAGACGAAGCAGATAAAAGCGCGCGAGGATACGGCTTTCTCCGGCGATCCCGTGCTGATGAAGAAGCTAAAGGAACTCAGGACATATTTTGCCATGCGGCGCGGTGTGCCCGGATTTGTGATCTTTTCGGACGCAACGCTGCGGGATATGTGCCGCGTGATGCCGACCGATGATGTGCAGTTTTTGTCGGTCAGCGGCGTCGGTACCACCAAGCTGGAAAAATACGGCGAGGCGTTTATGGGCGTTATCCGCGACTACCTCGCCGAACAAAAGAATATGCCATAGTCATCAGGGCTGCCGCACATCATCACGCGGCAGCCCTGTTTTGGCTTGCAATCAGTTTTCATTGGGTGAGCACACGCTCCCGGTCAAACCGAGTCCCGTTCAACCGGACGAAAGCCGAGCATCGAGTGGGTCAGGGGCGGCTTTTTGCCGGGGTGCGCGCGGGTGTATTCGATCATGGAGAGGAGCAGCTTTGCGGCGCGCTCACCGCTCTCGCGGTGGAAGAGCTGCACCGTCGTCAGCGCGGGGTAGAGGATGCTGCCCGCCGTGCCGCCGCCGATGCCGCCGACGCTCACATCTTCGGGCAGACGGTATCCGTCCTCGCGCAGCGCCTTCATCGCGCCTGCGGCGAGGGTGTCGGTGGCGCAGATCACGCCGTCGGGTGTAAACCCGCCGTCGAGGATGCCGCGCATGCCTTCATAGCCCGCCTTCGCGTCAAAAAAGCCCTCTGTCCGCACGAGCGATTCGGGATCAAGTCCCGCCTGCGCCATCGCGTCCTCAACGCCCTCGCGGCGGTTGACGCCGACACAGATATCCGTCTCCGTTACGCCGATATAGGCGAGCCTGCGGCGCCCGCGCCCGATCAGCCGGTCGGTGATCGCCTTTGCCGCATTGTGATCATCGTGATAGATGCAGTTGGCGGCGGGATGGTTCTGACCGCAGACGACGATGGGCATGCTGCTCTCGCGAAAGATCTGCGTGTGCTGTGCGGTGAACACCGTTCCCAGCAGGATCACGCCCGCCAGCTTTGCCTCCTGCATCAGCCGCAGGTATTCGATCTCTTTTTTCTCACTGTTTTCGGTGTTGCCGAAGAACGCCAGATATCCCGCTTGGTTCAGCACCGTGGACACGCCCTCGATCAGATTGCTGACCGATTCGGAGTTGATGCGCGGAACGATGATCCCGACGCTGTCGTTGCGCTGCTGCCGGAGAGAACGCGCGGCTAAATTCGGCACATAGCCGGTTTCTTCTATGACCCGTTTGATTTGTTGCTTCTTTTCCTCGCTGATGCTGCCGCCGTTGAAATAACGGCTGACCGCTGCGGAGGATACCCCTGCCAGCTTAGCGATTTCACTGATTCTCATACATCATTCCTCGTTGGCTCGGTATGGTCGATCGCGTCAGTCCTTGGGCTTCAGCAACGCCCAGACAAAGCCGTAGGGCTTCAGCGCGATGGTCTTGCGGGTGTGGCGCTTGCCCGTTATCAGGTCGGTATAGGGGCGCTCGACAGAGACCATTCGGTTTTCCTCGCAGAAGTTGAACAGTGCCAGCAGCTCTTGGCTGTCCCACGCGCGGTAGAGTCCGAGCACGCTCTGCGAGCCTGTTTCCACGGGATGGAACTCGGCGTTTGCCTTAAAGAAGTCGTGGGCGGCGCGGACTTCGCGTTCATGTC
>CACZWQ010000104.1 GCA_902784855.1 uncultured Ruminococcus sp.
GTCCGCGCACCCGACGTTTATAAAAAGGTCAAAGAAAAAAGCCCGCGTTATAGCGCGGGCTTAAATTCTATCCTCTTTTACAAACGTATCACGCGCGGATTGCCCACCGTGGCAACGGTCGGATTGGATGGAACGTCACGTTCCCGCGGACTGACTCTGCGGCGCGCGGTTATTTTTCTCGGCCAAGGAGGTAGTCGACGGAAACCTCGAGTATATCGGCAAGGGCGACCAGCTCGACATCGGTGACGAAGCGGATCTGACCCTCGAGCTTCGACAGGCCCGACGCGTTCATGTCGACGCCGTTGACCTGAAGCTGCGCGAGCAGTTCCTTTTGCTTCATGCCCTTCTGCTTCCTGACAAGCTCCACGCGGTTGCCTACCAGATTTCTGTCTCCCAATTCCTGTTTGCGTAATCTCATTTTTTCTCTCTCCATTTGCTTCTTTGTAAGAATTCCTTTAAAAAATTCCATAAAAAAATTCCGCAAAAAAATTCTTTATTAAAATTCTTAAAGAACATTATGGTGTTATTATAATACGAATAGAGAAAAAAAGCAAGCCTTTTTGTAAATAAATTTAAAAAAATGAAATTTTTTGGGGTTTTTAATTACAATAATGAATTATCTTGTAAGTTATAACAAGTTATTATTCTATAATATCATTTTACTTGGTGATTTCTGCCAGTAATTTTGCCCCTGTGGAAGCTTGTTGATTGTGTTAAACATTTGCGATTTTTTGTGGAAAGATGTTGATTATGTTGATTTTGGGCTTGAAATCGAAAATTTACTACAAATGGTTACAGAAATATGACACCCATTTTGTGCCGTCGGGAGGGTTGTAACGGCTCAATAAGTTAAAAGAGTGCCCACAACGCAGCCCGCTGTGAGCACTCCCGCTGTCTTATGCGTTTTCGTCAAAGGTGCCGTCCTCGATGGCGGTGACCATGGCGACGCGCTTGTCGTGGCGGCCGCCCTCCTCGGGTGTGTTGAGGAAGATGTCGGTGAAGCGCACCGCGTCCTCCTCGCTGATGACCCTGCCTCCCATGCAGAGGATGTTCGCATGGTTGTGACGGCGGGTCATCTCGGCGCCGAAGGCGTCGTTGACGACGGCGGCGCGCACGCCCTTGACCTTATTCGCCGCCATGGCGATGCCGATGCCGGTGCCGCAGCAGAGGATGCCGAGGGCGCATTCGCCGCTCGTGACCGCCTTTGCGACCCGATAGGCGTAGACGGGATAGTCGACGCTTTCGGCGCTGTCGGTGCCGAAGTCTTTGTAGGCGATGCCGTGTTCGTCTAAATACTGTTTGATGGCGACCATCAGGTTATATCCGCCGTGGTCGCAGCCGAGTGCTATCATGTTGGTACCCCCAATCGTTTATTCAGCTCCCGCTGCGCCTGCGGCAGCCGGAGATAGACGGGCATCAATTCGGCGGGCGTGCAGGTATTGCCCGCCCCGATCGCCTGAAACGCCGCACAGGCGACGGAGGATGCCGTCTGGTTAATTTGATTCATCGGCGCTAAAAACACGTTCTCGCGCCTGTGAGCGAGGCTTTTGAAGGCGATCGCCGCCCCGTCACCCGCCAGGATGATTTTTTCATCGTACTGCGCCAGCTCGCGCTCGAGATCGGTCAGCGAGAGGGCGCGGTCGTCGCAGAGCCGCTCTGCCCTGTCCCCCGCGACGCGGAAGAACGCCTGATAAAACTGCGAGCAGCGGGCGTCCATCAGGGCGCAGACGATGCAGTCGCCGCCGAGGAAATTATACGCCATGCTCTCGAGCGTCGAGACCGGCACGCAGGGCAGGCTTTTCGCGAAGGCGATGCCCTTTGCCGCGGCGACGCCGATGCGCACGCCCGTAAAGGAGCCGGGTCCCGCGTTGACCGCCACTGCCTCCACCTCGCCGAGCGGCACGCCCGTATCGGCGCAGAGCTGCTCGACCATCGGCATGAGCGTCCGGCTGTGGGTAAAGGCGGTGTTGACAAAGCACGCGCCGATGAGCCTGTCCTCGCTCGCAAGGCAGACCGACGCCGCCTTGGCGGAGGTATCCAATGCCAATATCGTCATAGCTGTGCTCCTTCTATCGTAAAGATCCGCTGCTCGTCGTGCGCGCCGCGGGTGATCGTGATGCGCACGGCATTGTCGGGCAGGGCGCCCTCGATGTTCTCGCTCCACTCGATGACCAGCACGCCGGTGTCGAGGTAATCGAAAAAGCCCGTGGAGTAGAGGTCGTCCCAGCTGAGCACGCGGTACATGTCAAAATGAAAGACGGGAAATCGCCCGCGGTATTCATTCACCAGCGCAAAGGTCGGGCTGGAAACGCCGTCGGTGACGCCCAAGCCGCGGGCAAGCCCGCGCGTAAAGGCGGTTTTTCCCATGCCCAAGCCGCCGAAGAGGGCGATCACCTCGGTGCCCCTCAGCCGCGCCGCAAGGCGTTCGCCCAGCAGCTCGGTCTCCTCTGCGCTTTCTGTCGTGATCCGGATCATCTTAAAACAGTCCCGTGATCCTGCCGTCGGAGTTGACGTCGATGCCGTGGGCGGCAGGGGTCTTGGGCAGTCCGGGCATGGTCATGATATCGCCCGTGTAGACGACCGTGAAGCCCGCGCCGTTCGAGAGCGAGACATTGCGCACGGTGATCTCAAAGTCCTTGGGCGCGCCCAGAAGCGCGGGATCGTCCGAGAGCGAGTACTGCGTCTTGGCGATGCAGACGGGCAGCGCGTCGGCGCCCAGCTTGCGCACCTCGGCGATCGCCTTTTCGGCGGCGGAGGTGTAGTTGACGCGCGCGGCGCCGTAAATGCGCTTGGCGACCGCCTCGATCTTCTCCTTGACGGTGAGGTTCATGTCGTAGATCGGAATGAAGCTTGCGGGCTTCTCGCACGCCTCGACCACCTTGCGGGCGAGCTCGACGCCGCCTTCGCCGCCCTTGCCGAACACGTCGGAGAGGGCAAAGTCCGCGCCCTTTTCGCGGCAGTAGCGCTCGATATAGCGCAGCTCCTCCTCGCTGTCGGTGCCGAAGCGGTTGATGGCGACGACGACGGGGACGCCGTACTTGCGCATATTCTCGATGTGCACGCCGAGGTTGGCAATGCCGCATGCCAGCGCGTCGAGGTTCGGCTCGGCGACTTCGGTCTTGGGCACGCCGCCGTTGTATTTGAGCGCGCGGCAGGTGGCGACCAGCACGATCGCCGAGGGCTTGATGCCCGCGTAGCGGCACTTGATGTCGAGGAACTTCTCGGCGCCGAGGTCGGAGCCGAAGCCCGCCTCGGTGATGCAGTAATCGGCGAGCTTCAGGGCGAGCTTGGTCGCGCGGACGCTGTTGCAGCCGTGGGCGATGTTCGCGAAGGGACCGCCGTGCATGATGGCGGGGGTGCCCTCCAGCGTCTGCACGAGGTTGGGCTTGATGGCGTCCTTGAGCAGGGCGGTCATGGCGCCGTCGGCTTTCAAATCCCTGGCGTAGACCGGCTCGCCGGAGTAGCTGTAGGCGACGAGGATGTTGCCGAGACGGCGCTTGAGGTCGTCGATGTCGGCTGCAAGACAGAGGATTGCCATGACCTCGGACGCGACGGTGATGATGAAGTGATCCTCGCGCGGGACGCCGTTGACCTTGCCGCCCAAGCCGACGATGATGTTGCGCAGGGCGCGGTCGTTCATGTCGAGGCAGCGCTTGATCAGGATGCGGCGCGGGTCGATGCCGAGGGAATTTCCCTGCTGGATATGGTTGTCGAGCATGGCGCAGCAGAGATTGTTGGCGGATGTGATGGCGTGCATGTCGCCGGTGAAGTGGAGGTTGATGTCCTCCATCGGCAGCACCTGTGCATAGCCGCCGCCGGCTGCGCCGCCCTTGATGCCGAACACGGGTCCCAGTGACGGCTCACGCAGGGCGATGATCGCCTTTTTTCCGATCTTCGCCATCGCCTGACCGAGTCCCGCCGTGGTAGTGGTTTTGCCCTCGCCGGCGGGCGTGGGGTTGATGGCGGTCACCAAAACCAGCTTGCCGTCGGGATTATTCTGCACCCGATCTCCCAGCTCGTCCGAGAGCTTCGCCTTGTATTTGCCGTAGAATTCCAGCTCGTCCTCGGATATGCCGATCTGAGCCGCGACCTCCCTGATGGGCAAAAGCTGCGCCTGCTGGGCGATTTCAATGTCTGTTAACATAAGTTGTCGCACCTCCGCGATTATCTGTATTTTCTCTTTATTATAGCAAAGGAAACGCCGTGTATTATTCTATTTTCAAAAAATAGCTTGATATTATCCGCAGTTTTTATTATAATTACAAATGCAAATCACTGAGAGAGTGACATCATTGACAAAGTTAACTGATTTTTTTCGAAAAACCGATATCGTGCTGTGGCTGCTGACGGCAGCTGCGGTGATCTACAGCATGCTGCTGATCTCGAGCATGCAGCGCGCGGGCGACTATAATTATCTTCGTCCGCAGCTGGCGGGCGTGATCGTCGGCGGGGCGCTGGCGATCCTGATCTCGCTGGCGGACTACCGCTTTCTGATACGGCGCTGGGGCATCGCGCTGGCGCTGGGGCTGGGGCTGATCGTGCTGGTGTTCCTCTTCGGCATCAAGGTCAGCGGCACCGACGACATGGCATGGATCGCCCTGCCGGGCGGTCTGACCTTCCAGCCGTCGGAGTTCATCAAGATCTGCTTCATCATCACCTTCACCAAGCACCTTTGCGCCCTGCGGGAGCGGCAGCTGCTGCACCGTCCGCTTGCCGCGGCGACCCTGGCGGCGCACGCCTTCTTCCCCATCCTGATGATCCACCTGCAGGGCGACGACGGCACCGCCCTGATCTTCGGCATGATCTTCCTGATCATGTGCTTTATCGCGGGGGTGCAGCTGCGCTACTTCGCGATCCTCGGCGGCACGATGCTGATCGGCGTGCCCATCCTCTGGAACTTCTTCCTCAACGAGGAGCACCGCAACCGCATTCGGGCGCTGTTTGACCTCGACGGGCATTCGATGACCACCTACGGCTGGCAGCAGTACCAGAGCAAGGTATCCATCGCCAGCGGGGCGCTCAGCGGCAGCGGGCTGTACCGCGGCTCGCGCGTGGCTTACGCGATCGTGCCCGAGCAGGAGAACGACTTCATCATGACCGTCGCGGGCGAGGAGCTGGGCTTTCTGGGCTGTCTGCTGCTGATCGTGCTGCTGTTCGGGATCATGATCAAGATGATGATGAACGCCGCGAATGCCACCGAAGACGAGGGAAAGCTGCTGTGTGCAGGCGTGTTCGCGTCGTTCGCGTCGCAGACGATCATCAATATCGGCATGGTGCTCGGCTTCTTCCCCGTCATCGGCATCACCCTGCCCCTGTTCAGCGCGGGCGGCACCTCGGTGCTGGCGACGCTGATCTGCATCGGCATCGTCCAGAGCGTCCGAGGGCATACCCTCGATGACATGGAGACCGCCAAAATCAGCCGCAGCCGCTCCACCCGCATCCGCCTCTAACTACGGCTGTAGCAGCAGGGCGCCTATTGCAAACGTTGTTGAACGAAAAACGTTTCTGCAACGGCGCGCTATAACGCGGGTGTAATACCTCACCTTTCTCACAAACCTTGCACGCGCGGACTGACTCCCGCGGCACGCGGGCGCGTTATAGTGCGGGA
>CACZWQ010000105.1 GCA_902784855.1 uncultured Ruminococcus sp.
CGGCTGCGGCGTCAGCCCGTCCCACTGAGAATCTGCGGCGGGATACTCGCAGCGATGGGGATGTCCCTCGAGCGCGTCGTACATTTCCTCAAGCAGATCCTCGACAAAGAGCATTTCCAGCTCTACCGAGGGATCGTTGACGGTGATCGGGAGGTCGTTCGCGATGTTGTTGCAGAAGGTGCCGACCGCGCTGTTGTAGTTGGGTCTTACCCACTTGCCGACAAGATTCGGGAAGCGGTACACATAGACCGGCGCGCCGGTCTCTTCCTCATAGCGGAAGAACAGCTCCTCGCCCATTTTTTTGCTGATGCCGTACTCGCTCTTGCCGAAGCGTCCGGCGAGCGTCGCCTGCAGGCTGCTGCTCAGCATGACGGGACAGCGGTTGCCGCAGCGTCTGAGCGTATCGAGGAGGGCGGACGCGAAGCCGTAGTTTCCCTCCCTGAATTCCTCGGTGTTCTGCGGACGGTTGACGCCCGCGAGGTTTAACACAAAGTCGCAGTCGGAGCAAAAGCGCTCCAGCTCGGCGGGAGTGTTGCCGAGATCGTACTCATAGATCTGCTCTATCGCGAGCTGAGGTCTGGTGCGGTTTTTGCCGTCACGAATATTTTTGAGGTTTTCCACCAGATTTTTGCCGACAAATCCGGCTGAGCCGGTTACAAGGATCTTCATGCTGCTTCACTCCGTTTGCTCAGTTGTGGCGGATGCCTTCAAGCTCTTCTCTGACATAATCGGTGGTCAGGATCTTCTTTACGGTTCCCTCCACGTCAAGGCGCTCGGTGTTGTGGCTGGTGTAGGACTCGTCCGCCATGGTTTTAACATAGCCGTTCACATAATACTTGTCATAGTTGAGGTCGCGGTTATCCGCCGCGACGCGGAAATAATCTCCCATATCCTCGGCGCGGAGGCTCTCCTCCTTCGTCATGAGGGTCTCATACAGCTTTTCGCCGTGACGAGTGCCGATGATATTTGTGCCGGTGTCGCCGAACAGCTGCTGTACCGCCTTGGCAAGATCGCCGATCGTGCTGGCGTCCGCCTTCTGAATGAAGAGATCGCCGGGGTTCGCGTGCTCAAACGCGAATTTGACGAGATCGACCGCCTCATCGAGATTCATCAGGAACCGCGTCATGTTGGGATCGGTGATCGTGATCGGGTTGCCCTGAGCACATCACATTGCCGTATCTCGTGCAGCTGATGACCGTGCCGCCGCGCTCTGCGGCGACGCGCGCGTTAGCGAAGATGACGTGCTCCATCATCGCCTTCGAGATACCCATCGCGTTGATCGGATACGCCGCCTTGTCGGTGGACAGACATACGACGCGCTTGACGCCGCATCTCATCGCCGCGTGAAGCATATTGTCGGTGCCCTCCACATTGGTGCGCACCGCCTCCATCGGGAAGAATTCGCAGGAAGGCACCTGCTTTAGCGCCGCAGCGTGGAACACATAGTCCACACCCCACATCGCGTCTCTGATCGACTGGGCGTTCCTGACGTCGCCGATATAGAATTTGACCTTTTGGGCGCAGTCGGGAAAGCGCGCCTGCAGATCATGGCGCATATCGTCCTGCTTCTTCTCGTCGCGCGAGAAGATACGGATCTCTCCGATGTCCATCTCCAAAAAGTGCTTGAGCACTGTATTTCCGAAGGAACCCGTTCCTCCGGTGATCATTAAGGTTGCTCCGCTGAAAGCTGACATAGTCTATTCCTCCAAATCTATCTCTTAGTTGCCAAATACCAGATGAATTTCGTGTTTGTCACCAAATACCGCTTGAACAGCCGCTTGGGCTCCTGAATAAAGCGGTAGAACCACTCCAGACTGAGCCTTTGCATCCATGCGGGCGCCTCGGGAACGATGCCCGCGAGCACATTGAAGGCGCCGCCGACGCCGACCATCAAGCCGCTCACGCGATCCTCAAGGCGGTGACACAGCAGCTCCTGACGCGGCGCTCCCAGCGCCACCCATATGAAGTCGGGAGATGTCGCGTTGATCCGATGCGCAAGCGCGGCTTCCTCCTCCTCGGTCATATCCCTGAACACCGACGGCTCGCAGCCGCAGATATCGAGATAGGGATACTCCCTGTGAAGCACCTCCATCAGCTTGTCGAGGTTTTCCTGACTGTTGCCGTAAAAGAAATGGCGAAGCGGTCTGCTCTCGGATTCCTCAAATATCCGGCGCATCAGATCCGGTCCCGTCACTCTGTCCATCCCGGGGAACTGCTTCCTTCCGACGACGGAGAGCGGTTTTCCGTCCGGTACCGACAAAAAGGATTCGGACTGCACCTTTTTATACATCGGATCGTCATGAGCCGTTACGGTAGTGTGCACGTTTGACACACAAATATATTTTCCGCGAGCCGCGTCAAAATCCCTGAAAATGATGTCGACGCAGCTTTCCATATTGACCGCGGAAATCGGGACGCCGATGATCAACGCTCTGTCTGCCTGCTTTGACGTTTGATTCTTCGTCACCCCAACCCCTCCTTTGTTTATCAGTCCCGGACGTTTCCCAAAGCGTCGGGGCTGTTGTATATTGAAACCAGTGTTTGGTAATTGCTTTCCTCGTTCAGACAGCTGCGGTAATACTCCAGCGCGTTTTCCGAAAGCCGCGCGTTGTCGCTGACCATCAGCCGGACCGCTTCGGTGAAGCTCTGCTCCGACGCGGGATCGAACAGCGCGCCGCCTCCGGACTGACGGATGATATCGCCGTGATTGCCCAGATCAGCCGCCAGCACCGGACAGCCGCAGGAAAAGCTCTCGGCGATCACCATCGGAAAGCCTTCGTACCATATGCTCGGGAAAACCAGTCCGCAGGAGGTGCGGATATCCTCCTCTATCACTTCCTGAGGCACAAATCCGAAAAAGCGGATGTTCGGACACTGCCGCGCCGCCTCCTCGACAAGCGCCTTCTTCTCTCCGTCTCCGTAAATGTTAAGGACATACTCCTGCGGAAGCGCTTTCCATCTTTCGATCAAAAGCGGTACGCCCTTGTTTTCCTCCAGCCTTCCGGCAAAGACGAACCTCTTTTCGGAGGGAGCGCTGCGGGGACCTGCGGAGCCGCTGACAAAGTTGGGCTTGACAAACACATTGCCGCCGTTGATGTCGATCAGCTCAGCAAACTTTTCCCTGTTGAACTCGGTCAGAAAAATATAGTTGATTTTCCGGTAGGTGCCCAGCGCCCTGTGGAGCTTGAGCATCGCTACGACCACCAGCGTCTGCAGCTTGGAATCGCGATAGCAGCGACAGCGCATCGCCTGCTTGAAGCTGCCGTTTTCGCGGCACGCCTCGCAGATCCGTCCGTCGCGGAAAAAGACGCCGGCGGGACACAGGATCCGGAAATTATGAATGGTCTGAAAAACCGGGACCTTACATTTTTTCGCGGCATAGTAGACCGAGGGCGAGATCAGCGGGAAGGTGTTGTGGCAATGCACCACGTCGATGCGCTCCGAACGTATCAGACGCTTCACCTCGCGGTAGCTCTTCCATGACCACAGTGTGGTCAGCGGCGAAAGCAGCAGCTTGAGCTTTGAGCTTTTCAGCTCATCGTTTTTCCGCGTGTATTCCACCACCTCATGACCGTGACGCCGGAGCATCGCGACCTCATTAGTAAAGACGGTGTGCTCGCCGCCGCCGATCTGGTAGAAATTGTGCACCATCAGCACACGCTGCCTGGCGTTCTCCGCATTACGCGGACAGTCTGCCTGCCCGCCCTCGTGCTTGATCCGGTTATCCATGGTTATCAGTCTCTCCTGAACAAATCTCTGGTGTACACCTTATCCGCAACATCGTCCAAAACGCTGTCATAGCGGTTCGCGATGATCGCGTCGCAGCCCGCCTTGAAGCTCTCTATGTCGTTGACGACCGGCGAGCCAAAGAAGGTGACGCCGTTTTCGAGCGTCGGCTCGTAAACGATCACCGTCGCGCCCTTCGCCTTGAGCCTCTTCATGACGCCCTGGATGGACGACTGACGGAAGTTGTCGGAGTTGCTCTTCATCGTCAGACGGAAAACGCCGATGGTGATCGGGCGCTCCTTTTCCTTGTTCCAAACGGAATTCTCCGTATAATATCCCGCCTTATCCAATACGCGGTCGGCGATATAATCCTTTCGGGTGCGGTTGCTGTCAACGATCGCCGAGATCATATTCTGCGGAACGTCCTGATAATTAGCCAGAAGCTGCTTGGTGTCCTTAGGCAGGCAGTAACCGCCGTAGCCGAAGCTGGGATTGTTATAATGCGAGCCGATACGCGGATCAAGGCAAACGCCTTCTATGATCTTACGGGTATCAAGACCCTTCATCTCGGCGTAAGTATCCAGCTCATTGAAGTAGCTGACGCGCAGCGCCAGATAGGTATTGGCGAACAGCTTGACCGCCTCCGCCTCGGTAAGTCCCATATACAGCGTATCGATGTCCTTCTTGATCGCGCCCTCACGGAGCAATCCCGCAAAGGTGTGCGCCGCTTTTACCAGCTTCTCGTCGTTCATATCAGTGCCGACGATGATCCTTGACGGGTAGAGATTGTCGTAAAGCGCCTTGGATTCTCTGAGAAACTCCGGGCTGAAAATGATGTTCCCGCAGCCCTTTTCTTTTCTGATGCGCTCGGTATAGCCCACGGGGATAGTGCTCTTTATCACCATCACAGCCTCGGGATTGCAGCGCTTCACCAAGTCAATGACCGTCTCCACCGCCGAGGTATCAAAGTAGTTGCGCTTGCTGTCGTAGTTGGTGGGAGCGGCGATCACGACGAAATCCGCCTTGGAATACGCCGACTCCGCGTCCAGCGTCGCGGTCAGATCCAGCTCCTTCTCCGCGAGGTAGCGCTCAATATATTCATCTTGGATCGGTGATTTCCTCTTGTTGATCAGCTCGACCTTTTCGGGAACTATATCCACCGCGTAAACCTTGTTGTTCTGTGAAAGAAGCGTTGCGACCGACAGACCGACATAGCCCGTACCGGCTACCGCGATCGTATATTTCGACGTTTCGTTCATGCAAAATCACACCTTTCTTGCATTGCATACGCAATTGCTCATACTTTATTATCATATCACATTATCGTTCTTTTTTTCAACTGGATAAATCATTAGAAAACCTCGGAATCGGCGCTAAGTTTCATGCTTTTTGCCGGTACATCCGCCGGAGGAGAAGTAAGTCTCACGGTATTGTACACAAAAAAAGGAGCAGGTACATAAAACGGTCACTGCTCCCTTTATCATCATATTTTTTTCAATACGCGCCGTCGCCCTTAATGACGGCAGGAATCGTCTTGAACAGGATCTTAAGATCCGTAAGCACGCTGCGCTCGCTGATATACTGCATATCGAGCTTG
>CACZWQ010000106.1 GCA_902784855.1 uncultured Ruminococcus sp.
TGTCGGAGACCCGATTCAAAGAGATCGGTAACCAGGCGGTCGTCGTCTTGGAGCCGTAAACGGCGAAATTTCGATATTTCTTTGTAAAATTTCAAAAAAATACTTGCATTTTGCAAACAGATGTAGTATAATCGGTATGTTAATTGCGTAAAGTAAGTAGGTGAGAAGAATGAAAGAGAATATCCATCCTAAGTATGAGCAGACAACAATTACTTGTGCTTGCGGTAATGTTATCGAGACAGGTTCAACAAGAAAAGATATCCGTGTTGAAATTTGTTCCAAATGTCATCCTTTCTACACAGGAAAGCAGAAGCTTGTTGATACCGGCGGACGTGTTGACAGATTCAAAAAGCGCTTCAACATCACAAAATAATCATTTGCAAACCACAAGGCAGCACGCTCGTGCTGCCTTACTTGCTATTCTGAGGTGGCTATGTCAGGGGATTACAAAACCGTCCGCAGGGCGGCACAGGACGAATTCACCGAGAAGCGCTCGCGCTTTATCGGTTACTGCGCGCCCGTTTCCACAGAGGCGGAGGCGACGGCGTTCATCGAGCAGCTTCGCCGCCGTCACTGGGACGCGCGGCACAATGTCTATGCCTATTCGCTGCGCGAGGGCAATATCAGGCGCTACAGCGACGACGGCGAGCCTTCGGGCACCGCGGGCATGCCGGTGCTGGATGTGATCGTCAAAAACGGGGTCTGCGACGTCTGCGTCGTGGTGACCCGCTATTTCGGCGGTGTGCTGCTGGGCACGGGCGGCTTGGTGCGCGCCTATTCGCGTGCTGCCGGGCTGGCGCTGGACGCGGGCGAGGTGGTGCTCATGCAGCGCTGCGCCCTGTGCACGCTGCACTGCACCTACACGCAGTACGGCAAGGTCGCTTCCTTGGTGCAGGAGCTTGCCGCGGGCGTGGACGATACCGTCTACGGGGCGGATGTCTTGCTGAAATTCCATATCAAGCCCGAAAATATTTCCCTTTTAGAAAAAAAGCTTGCCGATGCGACGGCAGGAGATGTGAAGCTTGCGGAAGAATCGGAGGATTTTTTCCCGACTTCCGTAAAATAATCCGAAATCATAGAGGAGTTTCCGTTTTTTTTGCGTAAACACTTAATAGAGAAAACAGGAACAAGGAGAGAAAATGGCATTTCCCGAGGCTTTTATACAGGAATTGAAAATGCGCAACGACCTTGCCGAGGTCGCTTCTTCATACATGAGTCTCAGGCGCAGGGGCAGGAACATGGTGGGGCTGTGTCCCTTCCACGGTGAAAAAACGCCGTCGTTCAACATCTACACCGAGGACCCGCATTATTACTGCTTCGGCTGCGGCGCGGGGGGCGATGTGATCTCCTTCATCATGAAGATCGAGAACCTCGACTACGCGGAAGCCGTGAAGTTTCTGGCGCAGCGCGCCGGCATGGAGATCCCCGAGACCGGCTACGACGACAGCATGTCGCGGCTGCGCAAGCGGATCTTTGAGGCGAACCGCGAGGCGGCGCGGTTTTTCTACCGGTCGCTGTATCTGCCCGTCGGCAGGGAGGGGCTTGACTACCTGCACGCGAGGATGCTCTCCGACCGCACCATCCGCCGCTTCGGCTTGGGCTTTGCGGACGACGACTGGAGCTCGCTGACCGCGCACCTGAAATCCCTCGGCTTTTCCGAGCACGAGCTGGTCGCCGCGAATCTCGCGGTGCAGCGGCGCAGCGGCAACGGCGTTTTCGACCGCTTTACTAACCGCGTGATGTTCCCGATCATCGACCTGCGCGGCAACGTGATCGCCTTCGGCGGCAGGATCATGACCGACCAAAAGCCGAAATACCTCAACACCTCCGACACCCCTGTCTTTAAGAAGAGCGCCAACCTCTTTTCGCTCAACAACGCCAAGAACGCCGGCACGCGGACGCTGCTGCTCTGCGAGGGCTATATGGACGTCATCGCCGTCAATCAGGCGGGCTTCCAAAACGCCGTCGCGACGCTCGGCACGGCGCTGACGGGCGAGCAGGCGTCGCTGATGAAGCGCTACGCCGACGAGGTCATCATCTGCTACGACGCCGACGAGGCGGGGCAGAAGGCGACTGCGCGCGCGATCCCCATCCTGCGCGGCGCGGGTCTTTTGGTGCGGGTGCTGACCATCCCCAACGGCAAGGACCCCGACGAGTTCATCAAATCGAAGGGCGCCGACGGCCCCGAAGCCTTCAAGGCGATCATCGAGCGCAGCGGCAACGATATCGACTACCGCCTGCAAAAGCTGCGCGCCGCCTACAACCTCGATACCGCCGACGGCAAGGTGCAGTTCCTCGAGGCGGCGGCTGACCTGATCGCGACGCTTGCCGGACCGATCGAGCAGGACGTCTATGCCTCCAGGCTCTGCAAGGAGTTTGAGATCGACAAAAACGCCTTTGCCGCGCAGGTCAAGAAGCGCCGGGGCAAACGCAGCCGGGAGATGGAGCGGAAGCAGCAGCAAAAAATACGCGCCGAGCTCAGCGGCCGCGGCGATCGGATCGATAAGGAGAAGGCAAAGCAGCCGCGCAGCTCCGCAGCCGAGGAGGCGCTGGTGGCGTATCTCATCCGCAATCCCGACGCGGCGGGCATGATCTCCCGCGAGCTCTCGCCCGAGCAGTTTCAAAACTCGCTGATGCGCCGCTATTACACCTATTTCCTCGGCCGCATTGAGAACGGAGACGACGCGATGATGAACGTCACCGCCGACTTCACCGCGGACGAGGCAAATAAAATTTATCAGATACTGAGCAAGCATGCAGGCGTTGCCGACACACGGCAGTCGCTTGACCAATATATCAAGGTGATCCGCGAGGAGAGCGTCAGGCTCAAGCGCGACGACGTCGGAAGTATGTCGGGCGAGGAGCTGAACCGCTACCTCGATCAGTTAAGGAAAGCTAAAAAGTGAAAGGAAAGATACTATGGCACAGGAGAAACGGTCGATCGTCAAGGAGCTTATCGAACTGGGCAAGCAAAAGGGACAACTGACCAATCAGGATATTCTGGACGCGATCGGCGAACAGGATTTTGACCCCGAAAAGCTTGAAAAGCTCTTTGACATGCTCGAATCGCAGGGAATCGAGATCGTCGAGGATTTTGTCGATCTGAAACTCGAGGATCTCGAGCTGGATATCGACGAGAACAAGGACGACGACAACCCCGCTCCCTCGGGTGAGCAGAGTGTCACCATCGACGACCCGGTCAAGGTCTATCTCAAAGAGATCGGCAGGGTGCCGCTTCTTTCCGGCGAGGAAGAGGTGGATCTGGCGATCCGCATCTCCAACGGCGACGTCGCCGCGAAGCAGCGCCTGTCCGAGGCGAACCTGCGTCTGGTCGTCAGCATCGCCAAGCGCTACCTCGGCAGGGGCATGCAGTTCCTCGACCTGATCCAGGAGGGCAACCTCGGCTTGATCAAGGCGGTCGAGAAGTTTGACTACACCAAGGGCTTCAAGTTCTCCACCTACGCGACATGGTGGATCCGTCAGGCGATCACCCGCGCCATCGCCGATCAGGCGCGCACCATCCGCATCCCCGTCCATATGGTCGAGACCATCAACAAGGTCAAGAAGGTGCAGAGCCAGCTGCTCCACCAGAACGGTCACGAGCCGTCTCCCGACGAGATCGCGGAGGAGATCGACATGCCCGTCGACAAGGTGCGCGAGATCATGCGCGTCGCGCAGGAGCCCGTCTCCTTAGAGACCCCGATCGGCGAGGAGGAGGACAGCCACCTCGGCGACTTCATCCCCGACAACGACGCCCCGGCGCCCGCCGACGCCGCGTCCCATACCATGCTCCGCGAGCAGCTCGCCGACGTGCTCTCGACCCTGACCCCGAGAGAAGCGAAGGTGCTGCGCCTGCGCTTCGGCCTTGAGGACGGCAGAAGCCGCACGCTCGAGGAGGTCGGCAAGGAATTCAACGTCACCCGTGAGCGCATCCGTCAGATCGAGGCGAAGGCGCTGCGCAAGCTCAGACATCCCAGCCGCTCGCGCAAGCTCAAGGACTATTTGGACTATTGACCGATGATCAGCTTTGAAGAATGCGCCGCCATGCTCGACGAGATCGCGGACGCCATGCCCTATGAGCTCTACCGTGAGCTCAACGGCGGCATTTCCATCGTGCCGCAGCACAAGCTCCATCCCGTGGCCAAGATGGAGCACATCCTCCGCCATGAGGTGCGCCATCACAACGAGTATCTCGCGGGCACCGATGATCTGGAGCTGTGGGACGACGAGCAGATCATGCAGTATCTTGAAAAAAACCGCAGTTGACGACTGCGGTTTTTTCTTTTTCGGAAAAATACATGCGGGTGAGGCAGAAGTGCGGAAAATTCGACATTGTATAAATTGCACATAAATCAGCAAGGATTTTCTACAAAATAAATAGGTAATATTCAAAGATAATTCGAATTCGGAATTAAATAACCTTGCGTCCTGTGATAAAATGATATAATAAAACAGGTATGCGAAACAAAACCTAAAACGGGGGGCACTGCTTTGCGTTTTAAAAAAATCATTACAGGAGTATTAGCAGTTATGATGGCAACAGGAGCATTTGCGACATCCGCGTCCGCTGCGGGTGTCAATTCGGTCGACTATCAGGCATACGCCAAACAGCTCGACGAATTTGCCTATGACGGCAACGATTTGGGAGCGGTCTATTCCGAAAAATCAACGACCTTTAAGGTCTGGTCGCCGCGCGCGTCGGTCGTGTCGGTCAGTCTCTATGAGGACGGAACGGAGGGTAAGCCCTTCCGTACCACCAACATGATCCTCAACAAGGAGACAGGCGTCTGGTCGGCGACGATCAACGGCGATCTTGCGGGCAAATACTACGACTACGCGGTCAACCACGGCAAAAAGACCTATCACACGGGCGACGTCTATGCCCGCGCCTGCGGCGTGAACGGCAAGCGCAGCATGGTGGTCGACCTGAGCAAGACCAATCCCGAGAACTGGGAGAACGACGCCCATGTCATGGTGTCCAATTCCACCGAAGCGAGCGTTTGGGAGGTTTCCGTGGCGGACTTCTCCTCGTCGCCGAGCAGCGGCGTCAGCGAGGAGCACCGCGGCAAGTTTCTCGCCTTTACCGAGAGCGGCACCACGGTCGACGGCCTGCAGGGCGCCTCTCCCACCTGCGTCGACTACCTGAAAAAGCTCGGCGTGAAGTATGTGCAGATCATGCCGATGTATGACTTCGGCTCGGTCGACGAGAGTAAGGACATCATGAAGCAGTACAACTGGGGCTACGATCCCGTCAACTACAATGTCCCCGAGGGCTCCTACTCCACCGACCCGTCAAACGGCGCGGTGCGCATCAAAGAGTGCAAGCAGATGATCCAGGCGCTGCACAACGCGGGCATCGGCGTCATCATGGACGTCGTCTACAACCACACCTATTCCACCGAATCGTGGTTCCAGTACACGGTGCCCAACTACTATTACCGCATGAACGAGGACGGCACCTTCTCCAACGGCTCGGGCTGCTCCAACGACACCGCCTCCGAGCACCTGATGTTCCGCAAATACATGATCGACTCCGTCACCTACTGGGCGAAGGAATACCATATCGACGGCTTCCGCTTTGACCTGATGGGTCTGCACGACGTCACCACCATGAACGATATCCGCGACGCGCTCGACAATCTCTACGAGGACGGCAGCGGCAAAAAAATCCTGATGTACGGCGAGGCGTGGAACATGGCGACTAACGCCGACGCCGGCACGGTGATGGCGAACCAGCAGAACCTCACGCAGCTGAGCGACCGGATCGGCGCCTTTGACGACACCATCCGCGACGCGATCAAGGGCAGCGTGATGAACGCCGCGGAGAGCGGCTTTGTACAGACGGGCGAAAAGCGCGGCGGCATCCGCACGGGCTACCTCGGTCAGTCCCTGATGGGCTGGGCGAATGTGCCGACGCAGTGCGTGACCTACGCGTCCTGCCACGACAACCTCTGCCTCTACGACAAGCTCGTCGACACCGTCTGCCGCGACGAGACCTACCGCGAGCGCCATGAGGAGCTTGTCGCGATGAACAAGCTGTCCGCGGCGATCGTGATGACCGCGCAGGGCATCCCCTTCTTCATGGCGGGCGAGGAATTCGCGCGCAGCAAGGACGGCGACGAGAACTCCTACGCGTCCTCGCGCGAGGAGAACAGGATCGACTGGAAGAACGTCGACACCTACAGCGATATCGTCGGCTACTACCACGGCATGATGAAGATCCGCGACGCCTTCGCGGCGTTTACGGACCGCACGGCGATGACCGCCAACCATATCACCGAGGTGGAGAACGTTCCCAAGGGCGTTCTGGGCTTCATTATCCCCAACACCGAGGAGGGCAAGTGGAAGCAGGTCTGCACGGTCTTTAACGGCACCGGCGAGGAGCAGAATGTCGCCGTCAGCGGCGAATGGGTGCGGATCGCCAACGAAAACGTGGCGGGACTCAACAACCTCGGCGTCTGCTCGGGCAGCGTCAACGTCGCCCCGCATTCCGCCGCCGTTCTCGTCGACAAGGAGAGCTACGAGACCGCGGGCATCACCGACTATGAAAGCGCGCTGGTCGTCAACTTCTTCGACGACGGCACCAAGGAAAAGCTCAAGACGCAGGTGATCACCGACTCCTTCGGCAGCGTCTTTGACATCGACAAGATCGCCTCCCAAAATAACTACGACATCAAGTCCGTCAAGGGCGACCGCAAGGGCAGATTTGAAGAGACCATGCCCGTCGTCGATGTGTATGTCACGCCCTATACGGGCAAGATGGCGAACGTCATCATCAAATTCGTCGACGACATCAACGGCTTGGAGCTGACCGACGACATCGTCATCCGCAACCGCGTCGGCGAGCGCTACTACACGCCCGAGCTGCCCGAGATCGAGAACTACACTCTCGTGCTCGACGCGCTTCCCGAAAACGGCGCGGGCACGCTGCCCGACCATGACGTGACGGTCAACTACAAATACACGCGCATCACGGACGATACCGACCGCTCCGTCTGCCTCGTGAACGTCATCTACATGGACGACGAGGGCAAGGTCATCGAGACCAAGACCCTCAAGGGGCATGAGGGAGAGCCGTATAACATCCAGCAGAACGAGTATGAGGACAAGACCCTCATCGACGTGCCGCCCGAGATCGCGGGCGCCTTCCAAACCGGCGAGATCAACGTGATCCTCAACTATATCAACGAGCCGGATCCGATGAAGACGGCGCTCAAATTTGTGATCATCGGCGTGGGCGTGATTTTGGTGCTGTGCGTCGTCTCGGCGGTGATGTCGCATAACAAGCGCAAAAAGAGACTGCAGGCGGCGATGGACTTCAACGAAGAGCTGGAGCCGCGCGATTGATCCAATCAGGTTGATGTATTCCGCACAGCGGAATCGCGATAAATCAAATATCATTCAAGGAGGAACATCTCATGAGAACAACCAAGAAAATCGTTTCTTCTGTTCTTGCGGTGTGTATGCTCGCATCCACAAGCGCAATCTCGGCGTTTGCGGCGCAGGCCGACGAAGAAGTCGGCGCGACGCCCAACCCCTATTTGGTAGCCGTTGAAGCGCTCGATGCCGAATACACTTACACCGGCAACGACCTCGGCGCTGTTTATTCGCCCGAGCAGACCGTATTTAAGGTCTGGTCGCCGACCGCGACAGAAGTTACCCTCAACCGCTTCGCCACCGGCTCCGACAGTGAGGAGGGCGCCGAAAACCTCGGCACCGTCGCCATGGAGAAGCTGATGAAAGGTGACGGTTCATGGACAGGCGTCTGGACCGCTACCGTCACCGGCGACATCGTCGACACCTACTACACCTACACCATCAAATGCACCCATCCCAAGTCGGGCGCTGCGCAGACAGCCGAGACACAGGACGTTTACTCCGTCGCCACCGGCGTCAACGGCAGACGTTCCATGGTCTGTGACCTGAGCAAGACCAACCCCGACGGCTGGGAGAACGACACGCACGTCGTTCCCGAAAAGCAGACCGACTCCACCGTGTGGGAGCTGCATGTCAAGGACTTCTCCTGGGATCCCGCATCGGGCGTCAGTGAGGAGAACCGCGGCAAGTTCCTCGCGTTCACCGAGAACGGCACCACCCTCAACGGCGAGGGCGAGCTTGCCACCTGTATCGACTACCTCGGTCCAGCTCAACCCCTTCTATGACTTCCAGTCGATCAACGAGGCGGGCAGCAACACCCAGTTCAACTGGGGCTATGATCCGCAGAACTACAACGTCCCCGAGGGCTCCTACTCCTCGAACCCCTACGACGGCAACGTCAGGATCAGAGAGTGCAAGGCGATGATCCAGGCGCTCCATAACGCGGGCATCTCCGTCGTCATGGACGTGGTTTACAACCACACCTTCTCCAACTCCAAGGACGATTCCTGCTTCCAGGCGACCGTTCCCGATTACTACTACAGAATGACCAAGACCGGCGCGTTCTCCAACGGCTCCGGCTGCGGCAACGAGGTCTCCTCCGAGCGCGCCATGACCAGAAAGTACATCATCGACTCCATCATGCACTGGGTCAATGAGTATCACGTCGACGGCTTCCGCTTTGACCTGATGGGTCTGATGGACACCGAGACCCTCAACCTCATCCGCCAGGCGATGGACGAGGTCGACACGAGACTCACCACCTGGGGCGAAGGCTGGACAGGCGGCACCTCCACCTATCCCGGCACCACCTGCACCGGCGCGAAGTACTATCAGGGCGTGCAGAAGAACGCCAAGGAGCTCAACTCCAGAGTCGCGTTCTTCAACGACGTCGTCCGCAACGGCATCAAGGGCACCGTGTTCGATATCACCGAGAAGGGCTATATCGCCGGCAACGCGGAGTATGCGAAGAACGTCCGCTCCGGTGTCCGCGCCAACACCACCGAGGCACAGGGCTGGACGGCGCTGGCTCCCGAGCAGTGCGTCACCTATGCCGACTGCCACGACAACGCGACCATCTATGACCAGATCGCCGCTTCCTACACCAAGGACGAGTACGGCGTGAGAAACGACAAGGCTGTCAAGGTCAACAAGTTTGCCGCCGGTATCCTCTACACCTCTCAGGGCGTCACCTTCACCCTCGCGGGCGAGGAAATGGGCAGAACCAAGTACGGCGACACCAACAGCTACAAGTCCTCTCCCGAGATCAACAAGATCCAGTGGCAGAACCTCGTCGACTACGCCGACCTCATCTCCTACTACAAGGGCATGATGAAGATCAAGAAGGCGTTCAGCCCGCTCAGAGCGGCTGACAACAGCTATGCCGACAAGTTCTCCTTCTACGGCAAGGCGACCGATATGATCGGTTATCTCGCCTACACCATCACCAACGACCGGCCCGGCGAGTGGAACAAGATGGCAGTGATCCACAACTCCACCGAGCGCACCCAGAATGTCACCCTGAAGGACGACACCGTCGGCACCGACTTTGAGTGGGTCGTCATCGCCAAGGGCGATATCGCGGGCGTGACCTCTCTGGGCACCGTGACTGGCAAGAAGTTCTCCGTTCATCCGCAGTCCACCCTCGTCGCGGTCGACAAGGCGGGCTACGAAGCTGCCGGCATCACCGAAAACACCGGTCGTGTCGTCGTCGACTACAAGTACAAGGACGGCACCAAGCTGGCGGATTCCGCAGTTCTCTACGGCGAGATCGGCAAGTATTATGTCGCGTCTCCCTCCGCCTCCGTCAACAACACCTATGAGGTGCAGAGCGTCGAAGGCAACGTCAACGGCGTTTACACCGAAGAAGAGCAGCATGTCACCTATGTGTACGGCGACTACATCCCCGAGAACATCAGGAATTTTGCCGACATCAATCAGGACGGCTCGATCACCCTTGACGACGTGACCGAATTCCAGCGCATCCTCGCCGAGTTCAGAGAAGCGCCTGCGGGCTACAACCTCGACTTTGACGGCGACGGCGTTGTGTCCATCAACGACGCGACCATGCTGCAGAAGTATCTGGCGGAGTACAGAGTCTCCGAGGGCACCGTCATCATCAACTACTACTATGACGACGCCGACGGCGCCCAGAAGAAGCTGACCGACACCATCACCATCAACGGCAGAGTCGGCGATCCCTTCACCTCCGAGCAGTACTATGTCATGGGCTATCAGCTCGACGAGTCCAGACTTCCCAAGAAGACCGAGGGCACCATTCCTTACGGCAAGCCCCTCTATGTCAACTACTACTACATCCAGGGCAGCCCGGCTGTCAGCCTCCACTTCAAGCACAGCGGCGCGCTCACTTGGGCACCCACCCTGTGGATCTGGGGCAGCGGCCTCGACGGCAAGGATTCCTCCTTCAACGCGACCGGCGGCACATGGCCCGGCAGAGCGGCGACCAAGAACGAGGCGACCGGCTGGTATGACTACAACTTCGATTACGAGGGCGCCGGCACCTACAACGTCATCGTTTCCAACAGCGGCAAGAACCAGACTGCCGACTGCAAGGGCTTCGGCTATAACGAGATGTGGTGCGTCATCGACGACTCCAAGATCGAGGGCGGCAACTACGTCACCTTCTATGACGCCGATCCCGAGACAAATCCCGACGCGAAGGTCATTCCCTTCCATAACTGATTGCTGATGAAAAAGCCTCCCGCATGAACGGGAAGCATCAATTCAAGCCTAATCAAAAGGGCTGTCGCATTTTAAAGTGCGGCAGCCCTGATTTTTTTCTTAGGAACGTGACGTTCCATCCAGTCCGCGCGTGAAAGGTTTGCGGGAACGGTAACAAATAATAAC
>CACZWQ010000107.1 GCA_902784855.1 uncultured Ruminococcus sp.
CCGATCGCTGCCTGCCAGATATAGCCCTTTTGCTGCTTGTCAGGCTCGCTCTGACGGATATATTCATCAAAATCAAATAGGGTTTTATCGCTCATATTCTCACCGCCTTTACTCTGTCATTATACCATTTTTTCGATGTATAACAACCGTTTTGCAGGTCAAAATCTGCGCCGCATCAATCAAAGAAACGCGTCTTTCCCGATCTCCATTTCAATGACGTTACAAGGCTCGCCTTTTGTGATCCCTACGTCAGCGAAGCCGACCTTTTGGTAGCAGCTATGCGCGATAGCGTTGTTCTCAAAAACGCCGATGGTCACCTTTTCCGCGCCGAGGAACTCAAAGGCGTATGTAAGTCCCAGACGGAGCATTTGGGCGCCATAGCCCTTGCCCCTCGCGGCGCTGTCAACGACGACCCAGCCGAAGCGGAGCAGCTTCCTGTCGCCGTTAAGATATCGCATGATAAAGTGTCCGACGATACCGTTATCATCAAACGCCGTCCACGGATAAAAGTTATCCGGTTCCGTACAGTCGCCGTTATCCTTCCGGTATTTTTCATCAATGGTTTCCGCTGATATCGGGTATTCTCCGAAGCGTTCTCCGCCCCACTTTGTGAACACATCTTTATCTTCTACCCATTTCGCGATCGCCTGCGCGTCGCAGCTTTTATATGGTCTTAGCTTCCGCATAACTGCATACTCTCTTTCACTCGTTGATACTGATTATTGTACTCTGTTTTGCGGCAAAGTCAAGAGAAAAACGCTTGGCTTTTTCCGCTTTCCGTGGTATGATAGAATCGGTTTGGGAGTGAGAAAAATGATATTCTATTTCAACGGTTCAAAGGCTTATGCCCTATCGTGATACCAGCTTGATAAACCGCTTGTCGTTCATCTGCTCATTTGTCAGGTATTCTCCGTTATAAAACAGCGCGTAGGTAGTAATCGGCGTGGGCGCGTTTTGCGCTTCTTCCTTGCTCTCAATGCGATAAGCCCTGAACGGCACCTCCAACTCTTTCGCAGTTTTTTCAACGATCGGAACATATTTCGCGTTGAACGGACACTGATTGGTGTAGTAGAGGACATATCCCGGCTCGTCGATATGAGGGTGCTTGGCGCAAGCCTTGAACTTCGGCGGCTCCGCGCCGTCATAAAAAGGCAGATACCACAGCTGTATCCCGTTATCCGACTCGTCGCACACGGCAAAGCCTTTATATTTCAAATATTTTGGGTCGGCAAGAAACGGCTTTTTCTTTGCCGCGGACAAAATGCAAAGCCCCTGCCTGCCCTTCTCCCGGCTGTCCGTGATGCAGGCAGACAGCAGATCATTGGAATAACCGTGCCCCTTGAAGGAACCGGATACCCACAGGCAGTCGATGTACATATAACCCTCGGCTATGATCGGATTCCAAGCATTTTCCGCCGGAATGTACTCAATAAAGCATTTCCCTCGCTCCACACTTTTCAGAAACACAAGACCGTCGTCAAACCTTTCCGACAGCCACGCCTTCTTGGAAGCGACCTGTATATCCTTGTTGTTGGAAATCGCGCAGCAGATGTGCTCCGCGTCAAGATTGTCCCTTGTTACCCTGATGTATTCCATAGAAAGCTCCTTTTAAAATGAATCTCTCTTTTCTCTGTCATAAGCTTCTCTAACTGTTTGCAGCAGTCTGACATTTATACTCTCCGCGACTTACAAAACAGTATTCTAATAGCACTACCGCTTCCACTAAACTCCGCTTTTCTCTCATTTATTTTCCTCACTAAAGCAGTATTCCGATCAACATTCTGATTAATTCAACATAAAATAAAACAAGACCAATATAATCTTAGCATAAAGCCACAAAAAATTCAACCTGTAAGCCCTTGTTTTTCGACAAAATCTATTAGTTTTTCGTTTGACCTTTCTTCCTCACAAAAGGTGTGATCGGGGTGATTGATCTCCGAAATCCGCATAAACGCTGACTTTCTTCTGTTGGCTTCGGGTTTACCCCAACTATTGACAGAGAGCCTCTTTACACGGACCTTCGAGTCCGGCATTCTCCTTTTGGTTTGCATAATGAATAAATCAGGACACCGCGATGGGTGTCCTGATTTATTCATGGTGGAGAATGCTGGAC
Source organism: uncultured Ruminococcus sp. (assembly GCA_902784855.1). Classification (GTDB taxonomy): domain Bacteria; phylum Bacillota; class Clostridia; order Oscillospirales; family Acutalibacteraceae; genus Ruminococcoides. The sequence goes on from CACZWQ010000107.1 coordinate 2,114, forward strand.
TCGAACCAGTGACCTCCCGCTCTAACCTGCTGAGCTAATCCTCCGTATTTGGTCGGAGTGAAGGGACTTGAACCCCCGACATCCTGCTCCCAAAGCAGGCGCGCTACCAGCTGCGCTACACCCCGTTGGATGGATACATCGCTTTGGTAACGACGGTTTTTATATTATAGCGCACTTTTTCGAAAAAGTCAATACCATATTACCAAGTTTTTTAAATTCTTTTGCAGCCGATCGCCCATCCCCTATTCGATCGCCGCAAGCTTATAGGCTATCTCATTGGCATTGTTAAAATACGCCTTGCAGTTGTACTGCTCGGCATCCTCACGGCTGCGGAAGCCCCAGCCGTAGAGCGCCGCGGCAAAATCCATGCCCGCTTCCTCTGCGGCGATCGCGTCCACATAGCTGTCGCCGATAAAGACCGCATCCTGCGGCTCGACCTCCAGCTCCCCGCAAACCTTGCGCAGCATGTCGGTCTTGGTCATCTCGCACTCGACATTGGTGGAACAGACCGTATCGAACAGCAAGCCGATGTTGTTGTATACCGCCAGCATGTTGTTGATGAATTTTTCATTCTTATGGGTGACGATCGCCAGCTTGGCGCCCTCGTCCTTAATCTTTTTCAGCGCTTCGGCGATACCGTCGTAAATGAGGATCATCTCTTCTCCCTTGATGGAATAGAGCTTGCTGTACTGGTTCATCGCGTATTCGATCTCATCCTCTTTCATGCCGTAGAGATTCATAAAACCCTGCTCCAGCGACACGCCGATGACGCCGTAGAGCGCGTCGTGCGCCACGGGCGTGTAGCCCATGGACAGCGCGGTGGTGTTCATACAATAGAGAATGCCCGGCGCTGTGTCCGCGATCGTGCCGTCAAAGCCGATTATCACTAATTTTTTCATCTGCTCGCCGCCTTTAGTGCTGTGATATTTTGATTATACCACAAAATGTGAGAATATCAATAGTTTTTCGATTGACATTATTCCTTTATAGGTATAAAATTAGTGTATGATTCTAAGAAAGGCTATCGGCTATGGGTACTTTAAAAAAGACAAAAACCAAACCACCGAAGGCGCTTTCGGAGCGTTATACGCTGACGAACGCCGTTGCCAACTATTTTTTGTTGGTCATCTTCGCGGTGTTTCCGCTGTTTGTCAACTTCACCGTCAACGGAAAGGTCCCCTTTCTGCACTTTGACAGCGGTTACATCTCCATCCGCCACCAAAAGTATTATTTCTTCCTGCTCGTCACCGCCGCCGCGCTGATCATCGAGCTGATGCTGCTGGCGACGCGCAGCTCTAAAGCGCAGAAAGACCCCGGGCAGCGGTCGGCGATCTCGATGACATTCACCGACTGGGCAGTCATCGCCTTTGTCCTTACCTGCGCGGTCTCCACGGTGCTCTCGCCCCACATCGAGCTGGCGTTCATGGGAGAGGTCTCCATCGGCGGCTACACGCACGGCAGAAACAACGGCTTGATTTTGATGTTGTTCTATGCCGCGATCTATTTCTTCCTGACGCGCTGCTGGCGCTATAAGGAATATGTGTTCCTCGCGCTGGCAGGGGTCAGCTGTGCGGTCTCGCTGCTGGCGGTGCTCAACAGCTATTATCTTGACCCGCTGAACATGTTCGAGATGTTCCAAAACGACAAGGTCGTCTTTAAGGACTTTATGACGACCATCGGCAACAAGAACATGTTCTCCACCCACCTGTGCGTGACGATCCCCATCGCCATGACCATGTTCGTCCACACCGAAAAGCTCTGGCGCAAGGCGATCTATCTGCTCGCCTCCATCCTCGGCGCGACGGCGATCGTGGTGTGTGACAGCGATTCGGCGGTGCTGGGCATGGGCGCGTGCATCGCGGTCATGCTGGTGGCATATCTGCGCCATCCGAAAAAGCTGCGCCAGTTTTTGCTGGTGCTCACGGTCATGCTGTTCAGCGTCAAGCTGCTGTGGCTGATCACGGTGCTGACGGGCGCGCGCTATAAGGAGCTCGGCGCGATCTCCTATCAGATCATGATCTCCAACATCACCTACTTTGTCGCCGCGGGACTGGCGGTGCTGACCATTCTCGCCTATCTGCTGTCCGCAAAGGCATCCGACAAGCCGCTGCCGATGGTGTTTCCGATCGTGCTGGGGGTGCTCTTCGCCTTGGCGACACTGGCAGGCGTTGGCGCCATCCTGTATTTCACCCTCGTCGACACCAAGACCGATCTGGGCGATCTCGAACGCACCCTGCGGTTCAGCGATGCGTGGGGCACCCACCGCGGCTTTATGTGGAACAAATCCGTGGAGGCGTTCAAGGGCTACACCATCCTGCAAAAGCTGTTCGGCACAGGTCCCGAAACCTTCTATTACACCTTCTCGCCGTTCTTTGACGAGCTGTACAGCCGCTTCGGCGACGGCTCCACTGATGCGGCGCACAATGAATATCTCAACTATCTCATGAATATCGGCATCGTGGGCTTGACTGCCTATCTCGCCTTTACGCTCGGAGCGCTGGTGCGCGCCTTCAAGGCGGCAAAGCGCGAGCCGATCGCCTTGGTATTCGCGGCGGCGGTCGTCGCCTATCTGGCGCAGGCGGTCGTCAATATCGCCCTTCCCATCGGCACGCCGCTGTTCATCATCTTCGTCTCGCTGTGCGAGGCTGTCTCACGACGAGCGTGACGCTCGACCCAATCCGCGAAAGCAACGTTTGTAAAGACGGTCAAGTTTTGATCCCACGTTATAACGTGGGCATTAATGGTAACCTTTTTTTCAACCCTGCACGCGCGGATTGCTGATACGGCAGTAGTCCCGCGCTATAACGCGGGATAAAACCCATGAAAATACAAAAGAGGCTGTTCATACGACAGCCTCTTTTTGTTATCGTGTCTTGCGGGAGAGCGACCGCTCCGCCTTACAGATCAGCCTGCCCGCACCGAACACGATCAGGATCTCGGGCACACATTTGACCGCCTGACTGATGACGCGCGACAGCAGCCATGCCTCATAGGACTTGCCGGCGCTCGCGCTGTAGAGCAAGAACAGCCAATAGGCGGCGAGGAAGGTCTCGACGACGAGCGTGTTGACCGACCAAGCGAGGATCACGCGCGGCAGGGTGAAGCGGTTTTGATAGAGGAAAAAACCGTAGATCAAGCCGGTCAGCGCGCCGCTGACGGTGAAGCCCGGAAAATAGGCGCCCGTCGGCACGATCAAAAACGAGACGATGTCGCCCAGCGCGCCGACCAGCAGGGCGGGAACGGGGCCGAACATCGCGCCCGCCATCGCGATCGGCAAAAACGCGCCGCTGATCTTGACAGCGTTGCCGAAAACGGGCAGGGTGGTGTTGGCAAACATGCCGAGCACCACGCGCAGGGCGAGCAGCATGGCGATCAACGCCAGCGACCGCGGATTTTTTAATTCCAATATCGAATTTTTAAGCATTTTCAAAGGTGACAATTCCATGACCTCCCATGGGTGCGTAAAGTCGGTGCGGTCACAAAAGAAAAGGCGGGCAAACGCCCGCCTGAACCTGACTTTCCAACGATACAGCGGGATGCGAAACCGGCATCGCAGGGTCTTCCCCTTTCGTTTCCGCAGCAACTCCCCGTCCGCAGAACACATTCACGCGCCGATCTCTACTCTGTGATGTTACGAGTACCATTATAAGCGCCGAAGCGCCGTTTGTCAACCTTTTTTGCGCCCGCTCAGCGATTCGTTCATCCTGACGATCAGATTTGACAGGGGCTTGTAGATGAACATGGTGATCAATGACACCAGCAAGCCCTTGACCAGCGTGAACGGCAGATTGAAGAACAGCAGCGCCTTTTCCAAGGTATCCGCCGCAGGCAAAAGCGCCCGGTACATGCCGATCACGGGGTCGAGCGTGCCGCCGAACCACATCTGCGCATAGGCGGGATAAACGATGAAATAGTTGGTCGGAAAGCTCATCACCGCCATCGCGGCAGCGCCCGACAGACAGGCGATCAGCGCCGTTTTGCGCGTTTTTTTGTGCTGATAGATCAGACCCGCCACCACGACGAAGGTCGCGCCCAAAAGAAAGTTGGACAGCTCGCCGACGCCGCCCGAGGTGCCGAACGGGATGTGGATCAGGTTTTTGAGAAAGCAGATCGCCAGCGCCCAC
>CACZWQ010000108.1 GCA_902784855.1 uncultured Ruminococcus sp.
CCGTGCTTGCGGCGAGTCCGGTTCCCGAGCAGCTCTCGGACAACGGCATCCCGATCGTGAATATCACGATCGACGAGGAGGCGGAGGGCTACGATCTGATCACGCCCGAGGACGCGCAGGAAAAGAGCGCGGCTTGGAGCTCGTCGGATGAATCGGTCGCCGAGATGGACGAAAAAGGCGTCGTTACCATGAAGCAGACGGGCGAGACGATCATCACCGCCGCGCTGCGATCGGGCTATTCAAGGTCGATTGTCGCGTCGGTTTCTCCTCAGCCCTGTAATTCCGACGTCAACTATTACTGTGACGGCGAGGGCGAGATCATTTCCTACCCGCAATACGGCGTGTTTCAGGCGCTGTCTGTCGGAACGACCACCGTGACGGTCAGCATTTCGGAGGATATCACAGCGGAATGCACCGTTATCGTGACGGAGGGAGACAAGCCCGCGCAGCAGCGGCTCCTCGGCGACGCGTAAGACAACGGAAAATCGATCCGCATCAGGACTGACCCTCAGAGAAAGGCAAGCCGCTTTCTCTGAGGGTCAAATATTGGCAAATTTTTTCTTTTTTTCGGTGCATGATTTGTTATACATTGCTTATACACCGTGTGTTATGCTGATAAAGAATCATACAATCAAATAAACGGAGGTATATGCTTGTGAAAAAAAGAGGAAAACGCATTTTGTCTCTCCTGCTGTCGGTGCTGCTGACAGTCGGCGTGTTTTCTGTCGTGCCGATTGAGGTCGGCACGGCTGAGACTGATTCGGCGCCGTTCCTCGTGACCACATCCATCGCTTTCATCCTCTGCGCCATCGCGATCGCGAAAAGCACCGGCGGCGGTCTGATCCAAATGTTTACAAGCGGTCAGGGCAAGCTGAGCCCGACGCTGATCGTGATCACCGTCGTGACTGCCCTCATGGATGGTCTCGGCTACATGATCCGCTCCGATTACAAAAAGGTCGCTAAGCTGACGGCTGAGAGGGGAAAGGAACATCGGATAACAGACCGGACATATCGGTAATTTAGGCAACATCTGCGCGCCGATCTGTCAATTTGGCGACAGATCGGGTGCAGATTGCCTATTGTTTTCGGTTGATAAAAATGATATAATAAATTCACCGGAAACAAACCGTTCAAAAATCCAAATAAAGTGAGGTAATTATCATGTTAGGTTCGTTCAGAGGTATTCCGATCAAAATCTTCGCGGCGGTGCTTGCATTGATCGCGCTGGGAGCGGGAATCTATATCTCCTTCTTCCAAACGGCAGGCTTCGAAACAACAAAGGCGACCATCACCTCCATTGAGGAGGATCCCAACTACGTCTCCGACCCGAACACCGAAAACGATAAGCAGTATATCACCACCATCAAGTATACGGTCGACGGAAAAGACTACACCAGAACGTTCGACTTCTATTCTCCGGACTACAAGGTCGGCAAGGAGGTCGAGGTGAAGTACGATCCAAAGGATCCCGGCACCGTTCACTCCACGCCGGTATTCGGCTATGTGATCATGGGTATCGGCGGCGCGATTCTGCTGTTTGTGATCGTCTGGACGGTCAAGGACAAGAAGTCTGTCAAAGAGTTGAAGGAGACCCGCGGCGAAACCGTTTATCTGCCCTCCGAAAAGGGCGCAGAGCGCACGCTCTACTTCAAGACCGATCTCGGCACGCCGAAATACGGCCATCAGCTGGAGGACAAAAACCGCCGCACGCTGTACGAAGCCAAGATGACCAAGTTTACCATGACCTCTCCCTTCGGCTTCGACTTCATCGACCACGAGCACAACACTGTCACCCCGCACCTTGTCGGTCACGAGGAGGATACCGAGTGGAATTCCCTCCTGCTCGACAATCACTACACCTTCAAGCTCGACGGCGAGGACATCTGGAAGCACCTAAAGCGCAACGGTATCACGGTTGACTCCAAGCTCGCGCTCAGCGGCACGGTCACCTCCGCTTACCGCATCCTTCGCGACGGCGAGGAGATCGCCGTCATGGAAGCGACCAGCCAGTACGTCCACGAGGAGGACGAAGCGGCGCACAAGGTTGCGAGCAAGGTTCCCGTGCGCGGCTTCTACCGTATCCGTACCGCCGAAAAGAACCTCGATTTGCTGTTTGTCGCCATTCTCGCTTTCGCGCGCAGCGGAGCGGCTGACGACAAGGGCGGTACCTTCGGTATGCTCAAGGGCACACTGAGAGGCTGAACGGTATCAGGCTGGCGGTCAAAACAAAGGAAACCCATCCCGATATGCCTATCATTTTCCTGACGGGTTATGCGCAGTATGCGCTTGAGGCGCTTAGGGTGCATGCCAACGGCTATTTGTTAAAGCCGATCGAACAAGAACAGCTCAAGGCGGAGATCGATTATGCGTTCTCTGTGAAAAAGCGGCAAAGCCTCCTCATATTTATGCCAAAACCTTCGGCAGTTTTGATTTTTATATCGACGGCATGCCTGTCAGCTTTTCGCGGTCAAAGGCAAAGGAGCTTTTAGCGTTTTTGATCGACAGGCAGGGCGCGGGCGTGAAAAGGGCAGAAGCCTTTGCCGCTCTGTATGAGGATAAGCAGTATGACCGCAAAATGCAAAAACAGTTCAATGTCATCGTGAACAGCCTGAAGGTGACGCTGGAAGAAAACGGTGCGGGCGAGGTCTTTGAAATCAGATCCGGTGAGCAGCGCGTCAATCCCGCGCTGCTTGATGCCGATCTGTTCCGTCTTTTGGACGGCGACGCCGAGGCGGTCAACGCCTATCGCGGCGAATACATGAGCACCTATTCATGGGCTAGCCTGCGGGAAGCCTTTATTGAGAAGGTTGCCAATCAGTCGTAGACATGGTGTCAAAAGCTCCTTCCGTTTCGAAAGGAGGCGCTTTTTGTTATACATTTGTTATACATCGTGTGCTATAATGTCTCAGTATTTTTTGAAAAGGATTGATAAGATGAAAAAGAAAATTCTTTCGATCATGCTGGCTTTACTGCCGGTGATGCTCTCCGCAGCGATCGTCCCCGCTTTCGCCGTGACAGACAAGGTGGGGCAGTATTTTTCCTCCATGACAACGGAGGACAAAATCAGCATGATGATCATGCCGCATTTTCGCTACAGCACCGACGCGAAGGGAAACAAGACGAATGTGACGCAGATCACGGACGATATCGCCGAAACGCTCAAAAAGCACAGCTATGCAGGCGTGATCCTGTTCGGTCAGAATACGCCGACCAATGAGAACACCACCCGTTTGACCGACGCGCTGCAAAAGGCAAACGCCTCGGGCGGTGCAGAGCGTCCGCAGCTTTTGATCACCACCGATCAGGAGGGCGGCAACGTCACCCGTTTGAATCAGGGCACGATGATGCCCGGCAATATGGCGCTCGGCGCCGCAAATGATACGGAGCTGACAGAGGAAGCCGCTTCCCTCATCGGCAAAGAATTGAAGGATGTGGGTGTCAACGCAGATTTCGCGCCGGATGTTGACGTCAACAGCAACCCCGCCAATCCCGTCATCGGCGTCCGCTCCTTTTCCGACGATCCGCAGCTCGTCGCCCGGCACGGCAGCGTGTTCGTCAAGGCGCTGAACGACGCGGGCGTGATCTCCACATTAAAGCATTTCCCCGGTCACGGCGATACCGATACCGACAGCCACACCGGCTTACCCTGTATCAACAAGAGCTATGAGGAATTGAAGCAGAACGAGCTGATACCCTTCCAAGCCTGTATCAACGCCGGCTCTCAGATGATCATGACCGCGCATATCGTGTTTCCGCAGATCGAAACCGATACCTATATCTCCAAGTCCACCGGAAAGGAGATCAATCTTCCGGCGACGCTCTCCAAGACCATCGTCACCGATATCCTGCGCGGAGATATGCACTACAACGGCGTTGTCATCACCGACTCGATGGAGATGGACGCGATCGCCAAGCATTTTGACAAGTACGACGCGGCGAAGCTTGCGATCGAAGCCGGCGTGGATATCCTGCTGATGCCGATCGAAACCGCCACTAATGCGGGACTCAACGAGCTTGACACCTATATCGCAACGCTGGCGCAGCAGGCGGAAAACGGCGCGATCTCCATGGACAAGATCAACGCCGCCGTCAAGCGGATCCTCAAATTAAAAGAAAATA
>CACZWQ010000109.1 GCA_902784855.1 uncultured Ruminococcus sp.
GATCACCGAGCTGAACGCCTTCAACAAGGAGATCAAAACCGACACCAAGCAGCTTCGGCTCGATATCTACGACGACGACACCACCAACAAGGCGCTCGCCGACATCAAGACCTTCCCCATCACCGTGCAGGGAGACGGCGACATCAACTTAGAGATCGCCTCTCCCAGCGAGCTGAGCGGCGACGCGCCCGACGACTGGATCAATGTGATCGCACGGCGCTTCAACGACGCGCGCCAAACGGTCGACGGCAGAACGGTCTCGGTCACCGTGCGCAAGATCGCCTCGGGCGAAACGCTCACCTATATCTCCGAGGGCGACTACCGCCCGCAGCTCTATATCCCCTCCAGCTTCGCGTGGGGCGAAATGCTGAAGGCGAAGGGCATCGGGGTCGAAAAGCTCGCCGACCGCATCCTCGGCAACACCGCGGGCATCCTCATGGAAAAGGCGACCTATGACACCTTCATGGAGAAATATCAAACCTGCACGCTCGACAAGGTCATCGAAGCGTCCCTCGCGGGCGATTTGACCTTTGCCTACACCAACCCCTACACCAGCGCGACGGGTCTGAACGCCATCGCCTCTACCCTCTACGCCTTTGACAACCAAAACCCGCTCTCCGAGCAGGCGCAGCAGAAGCTGCTCGACTATCAAAAGCAGTCTCCGCCCGTCGCCTACACCACGGGCGTGCTGGTCAATCAGGCGAGCAAGGGCATCATCAAGTCGATGGTCATGGAGGAGCAGGCGTATATCAACAAGCCCGAGCTGAAAAACTACGTCTACACCCCCTTCGGCATCCGCCACGACCACCCGCTCTACACCTTTGACTATGTGAGCGCCGAGGAGCGTCAGGCGGCGGAGCTGTTCAAGGCGTTCTGCCTGAGCGACAGCGCCCAGCAGCTCGGCAAGGAGAAGGGCTTCGGCAAGCACGACGAGTATCAGAGCCAGCAGACCGGTCTCGACGGCGCGGGCTATCTGGCGGCGCAGAACATCTGGAAGGAAGCCAAGGACGGCGGTCAGCCGATCATCGCGGTGTTCGTCGCGGACGTCTCCGGCTCGATGGACGGCACGCCGATCCAAAGCCTCAAGGAGTCGCTGCTCGCCACCAAATCCTTCATCGGCTCCGACAACTACATCGGACTCGTCTCCTACGCGACCAAGGTGCACATCGACCTGCCCATCAACAAGTTTGACGCCGAGCAGAAGGCATACTTCTCGGGCGCGGTCAAGTCCCTGACCGTCGAGGACGCCACCGCCACCTATGACGCGGTGCTCGTCGCGATGAAGATGATGATCGACAAGAAGGAAGAGGTGCCAGGCGCGAAGATGATGCTCTTCGTCCTCTCGGACGGCGACCAGAACCGCGGCTACAGCCTCGACCGCATCGCCCCGATCGTCGGCGGACTCAAGATCCCCGTCTACACCATCGGCTACAACATCGAGGGCGAATCCCGTCCCGCAAAGGAATTGACCCGCCTTTCCAACATCAACGAAGCCGCCATGATCAAGGCGGACTCCGAGGGCTTGGTCAACCAGCTCAGAAATCTCTTCAACACGCAGCTGTAACGTTTTCCGTTTTAAAGCGGTCAGCGCCCGATCGGGTCTGACCGCTTTTCAATTAAGGGCTTGCATTTGAGGGACTTTCATGTTAATATAATAAAGACGCAATTTTTCAGCTTTCTTAGGAGGTATCATAAATGAAAATCAAAAAACTGCTCGCCGTCCTGCTGGCGCTCTCGCTGACCGTTACGGCGCTGGCACTGACCGTCACCAACGCCGCGGCGTCGGGAACGGAGGAGGAAGACGAGGATTGGATGACCTATCGCCTGTTCGGCGAATCCAACTACTGCGAAGATACGCCCGAGTCCTCGGGCTTTGAGATGGGCTGGGACACCTTGGAATTCCACGCACCCGAGGATCTGGAGGTGCTCGCCCTCAGCTTCACCCTGCTGGGCGACAGCGACACGCTGGAGCTGCAGAGCTTTGCAGCCTTTACCGACGCGATGACCTGCACCAAGGGCAAGCTGCCCACGCTGCTGAGCGGCACCTTCTCTTCCGAAACCCCTGTTTCGGTCAAAGAGGGCGACACGCTGCTGTCCGTCGATGTGACGACGACGCCCTATGACAAGACGCTCCCCTACGGCGTCGACGCGACCGTGACCTTCCTCGTGAATGACTTGGTCGTCAGCACACCGAACGGCACCGTCACCATGTTCCGGGACGGAGAAAGGCTCACTCCTGTCGAGCCCACGGCAGAGCCGACAACCGAACCCGCAACGGAACCCGCAACGGAACCTGCGACAGAGCCGACAACCGAGCCTGCAACGGAACCCGCGACGGAACCTGCGACAGAGCCGACAACTGAACCTGCAACGGAGCCCGCAACAGCGCCCGCGACCGAGCCTGTGACTGAGCCTGTGACAGAGCCCGTCAGCATTCTGCTCGGCGACATTGACGGCGACGGCGACATCACCATTTTGGATGTGACGCTCCTGCAAAAGCACCTCGCCGACTTCACCAAGGAGGACGGCTCCCCCATCCTCGACATCACCGACAGCCGCGTCCTGGCGACCGCGGACGTTGACCACGATGGCAGCGTCACCGTCTCGGACGTCACCGCCATCCAGCGCTATCTCGCGGAATTCGTCTCCGAACTGGTTTGACCCTCCGCTTGAGATCACCAATACAACAAGCGCCCTGCTCTCGCAGGGCGCTTCTTTTATCGAATCAAAATCGATTATTATGCTTTCTTTTTGGCGGGCGCTTTTTTCTTCGGCACAGCCTTGACGCCGGGCTTTCTGCCGCGCTTCTTCGGAGCAGGCGCTTCAACCTTCTCCTCGGCGGGCTTCTCCTCGGCGGGCTTCTCCTCGGCGGGTTTCTCCTCGGCGGGTTTTTCCTCGGCGGGCTTTTCCTCGACTGCTTCCGCAGCTTCCTCGGCGACCTCCTCGGTGGTTTCCTCGGCGGCAGCTTCTACGGTCTCGTCCTCAGCGGGCTCATTCTTCTTCTTCTTGCTGCGCTTCTTCGGAACGGGAAGCTCCTCTTTGAGCTTGTAGTAGGTGACGCCCAGAGGCGGCAGGGTGATCTCGATGCAGTAGTCAAGGTCATGCTCTTTCTCGTTGATCGCCTTGATGTCGCCCTCGTTCTTGATGTCGGTGCCGCCGAACTCGGCAGACTCGGAGTTGAATACCTCCTCATAGATGCCGTAGACGGGCACTGCCACGCGGTAGTTCTCACGGGTCACGGGCTGGAAGTTGCAGACGACCAAGATCTCGCTTCCGTCGAGCGCGATTCTGCGGAACGCGATGACGCTGTTCTTATAGTCGTCGAGCGCGACCCAGCGGAAGCCGTCCCAGTCATAGTCGTTCTCGTGCATGGCGGGTGTTTCCAGATAGAACTTGTTCGCGGTCTCGAAGAAGTGCTGCAGCTGACGATGCTTCTCGTAGTCGAGCAGGTTCCATTCGAGCTGGGTGTTGGCGTTCCACTCGTCGAACTGTCCGATCTCACTGCCCATGAACATGAGCTTCTTGCCCGGGTGGGCGAGCATATAGGAGACGAAGCCGCGGACGCCCTGGAATTTCTGATCGTAGCCGCCGGGCATTTTATTGATGAGCGAGCCCTTGCCGTAAACCACCTCGTCGTGAGAGATGGGCAGCATGAAGTTCTCGGAGAACGCGTAGACCATGCTGAAGGTCAGGGTGTCGTGGTGATAATTTCTCCACAGCGGATCGAGCGAGATGTAGGACAGCATGTCGTTCATCCAGCCCATGTTCCACTTGTAGTCGAAGCCGAGTCCCAAGCCCTCGATCGGGTAACGGGTGACGTTCGGCCACGCGGTGCTCTCCTCGGCGATCATCATGACCTCGGGGTAGAACATATGGACAACGTTGTTGAGCTTCTGCAGGAAGTC
>CACZWQ010000110.1 GCA_902784855.1 uncultured Ruminococcus sp.
GATCTCAAAGCTGGTGCAGATCAGCCGCATCAGCTGCTTTCTGCGCGGAGAATTCGATGCCAGTACAATCATGTCGTCACATCCTTCGGTTCAGTTCTTTCAGTGCATCAAAGGTCACCGCGCTGATGACGTGCTCGATCTTGCACGCGTCGGCGACGGCGGTATCCTTTTCCACGCCCAGCTTGCAGAACAGCTCGCTGAGCACCGTATGCCGCTCATAGGTGCGCTCGGCGACCGCCAAGCCCTCCTCGGTCAGATTCAGTCCTCCGTCCCTGCCGACGGTCAGATAGCCTCCCTCGCGCAGGAGACTGACGGCGCGGCTGACGCTCGGCTTGGAATAGCCCATCTCCTCGCAGACGTCGATGGAACGAACAAAGCCGCGCTTCCGGTGCAGCACATAGATCGTTTCCAGGTACATTTCGCCCGATTCCTTTAATTGCACGCTGATCACTCCCGTTTCGTTTTCTCAGTCGGTATGGTATCAATATATCACAAAAATTATAAAATAGCAACCTGTTTTTTGTTGCTGCTCATAAAAAGCGTCCGTTTGGACGGTCGAATCCCCCCGCAGCGGCGGAAAGGACTTGATTTCTTGAAAAAATTGGGTTAAAATAGGAACGTTATTCCAATCAAAGAAGGGTTATACATGTTGACACTCGACAAATTCTATCACGCTTCCTATGTGCTCAAGGACGTTATCCGTCCCACGCATCTGGTCAAAGCGCCGGGCATCACCGACCGGTGCGAGGTGTATCTCAAGCCCGAGAACCTGCAGATCACCGGCTCCTTCAAGGTCAGAGGCTCGGGCTACAAGATCTCGCAGCTCTCCGAGGAGGAGAAGGCGCGCGGCGTCATCGCCTGCTCGGCGGGCAACCACGCGCAGGGCGTCGCGCTTGCCGCGACAAAGTACGGCATCAAGTCGCTGATCTGTCTGCCCGACGGCGCGCCGATCTCCAAGGTCGAGGCGACCAAGGGCTACGGCGCCGAGGTGTGCATGGTGCCGGGCGTGTACGACGACGCCTACCGCGAGGCGCTCAGGCTGCGCGACGAGATGAACTACATCTTCATCCACCCCTTTGACGACGAGAACGTCATCGCGGGACAGGGCACCATCGGTCTGGAAATTCTCAACGAGATGCCCGATGTGGACGCGGTGGTCGCGGCGATCGGCGGCGGCGGACTGCTCTCGGGCGTCGCCTGCGCCATCAAGAACCTCAACCCCAATATCAAGGTATACGGCGTGCAGGCGGAGGGCGCTCCCTCGATGGTCGAGTCCATCCGTCAGGGCCATCCCGTGAGGCTTGACAAGGTTTCGACCATCGCCGACGGCATCCAGGTCAAGGAGCCGGGTCAGCATACCTTCGGCTATATCCAGCAGTACGTCGACGACATCGTGACCGTCTCCGACGACGAGATCGCCTCGGCGATCCTCGCGCTGATCGAGTCCCAGAAGATGGTCTCCGAGGGCGCGGGCGCCGCGCCGCTGGCGGCTGTGATGTTCGACAAGCTGCCGATCAGGGGCAAGAAGGTCGTGTGCATCGTCTCGGGCGGCAACATCGACGTGACCATTCTCAACCGCGTGATCAAGCGCGGCCTGCTGCGCTCGGGCAGACAGCAGACGCTGTGCATCGAGCTTCAGGACAAGCCCGGTCAGCTGGTGGCGGTGTCCAAGATCATCGCCGACCTCGGCGCGAACGTCATCTCCGTCCACCACGAGAGAGCGGGCGAGGGCAGCGACGTCACGGCGGCATACCTGCGCATCGTGATCGAGACGCGCAACTTCGAGCATGTGCAGCAGATCTCCGACTCCCTCACGGGCGCCGGCTTCCGGCTGGTATAAAAGCGCAGCCCCTTTCGGCTGACGGAATCAAACACGAAAACGGAGGACATAACCATGGAAAAAGTCTATACGAAAAACGCGCCCGACGCGATCGGTCCCTATTCCCAGGCGGTGAAGGTCAACGGCTTGGTGTTCACCTCGGGTCAGATCGCCATCAACCCCGCCACGGGCAATGTCGAAGCGCAGGGGATCGAAGCGCAGACCGAGCAGGTCTGTGAGAACCTCAAAAACGTGCTGGAAGCGGCGGGCAGCTCCCCGGAGAAGGCTGTCAAGACCGTCTGCTTCCTGGCGGACATGAGCGACTTCGCGGCGTTCAACGCCGTCTACGGCAAATACTTCACCTCAAAGCCCGCGCGCTCCTGCGTCGCGGTCAAGACCCTTCCGAAGAATGTGTTAGTCGAGGTCGAGGTCATCGCCGAGCTGTAAGCCGAGCGGAAACCGAACACGGAAAAGAGCGCGTCCATTTGGGCGCGCTTTGTCTTTTGTCCATATTTTTTCGCATAACTATTGAAAATTTTGTCTCAAAATGCTACAATGATGGCAAGCATTTGTTTATTCACGAAGAAAAGGAGACGAACCCATGAAAGTTAAGATCATTTCCGACAGCACCTGCGACCTTTCTCCTGCCCTGATCGAGAAATATGACATCGCCGTCGTGCCGCTCTACGTGTTGACCGGCGATCAGATGCGCAGGGACGGCTTGGAGGTCACGCCCGAGGATATCTATGAATACGTCGAGCGCACGGGCAAGCTGCCCTCGACCTCGGCGCCCAACCTCGGCGACTTCATCGACGAGTTCCACAAGTGGCGCGCCCAGGGCTATGAGATCGTGCACTTCAACATCAGCAGCGATTTTTCCAGCGCCTACCAGAACGCCTGCGCCGCCGCGGCGGATATGGAGGGCGTCTATGTGGTCGATACCCGCAACCTCTCCACCGGCTCGGGCTTGGTGGTGCTGCACGGCGCGGAGCTGGCGCAGCAGGGCAAGTCCGCTTCCGAGATCAAGCAGCTGTGCGACGCGATGGTCGGCAAGGTCGAGGCGAGCTTCGTCGTCGACAGCATCGACTACCTCTATAAGGGCGGAAGGTGCTCGTCCGTCGCCGCGCTGGGCGCCAATCTCCTCAAACTCAAGCCGCTGATCGAGGTCACCGACGGTCAGATGAAGGCGGGCAAGAAGTACCGCGGCAATATCGACAAGGTCATCCTCAACTACGTCGCCGACAAGCTGCGCGGCAGGGACGACATCGATAAACACCGCATTTTCATCACGCACACCAAATGCAGCCCCGTCACCGTCCAGCAGGTGCGCGGCAAGATCAACGAGCTGGCGCCCGGCTTTGAGGAGATCCTCGAGACCACGGCGGGCTGCACCGTCACCAGCCACTGCGGACCCGGCACGCTGGGCGTGCTGTTCATCAGAAAATAAGGAGGCGCCTTATGGCAGACAATACCCCCAAGACCCTGCGCAATCAGATGATGTATCAGGTTTTCGTCCGCAACTACAGCGAGGCGGGCACCTTCGCGCAGGTCGAGCGCGACCTCGACCGCATCAAAGCCCTCGGCACGGACATCGTCTGGCTCATGCCCATCCATCCCATCGGAAAGGCGCAGCGCAAGGGCACCCTCGGCTCGCCCTACGCCATCAGCGATTACCGCGCCGTCAATCCCGAGTTCGGCACCCTCGACGACTTCAAGTCGCTCGTCGCGGCGATCCACTCTCGGGGCATGAAATGCATCATCGACGTGGTGTACAACCACACCTCGCCCGACTCTGTCCTCAGCCGCGAGCACCCCGAGTGGTTCTATCACAAGCCCGACGGCTCCTTCGGCAACCGGGTGGGGGACTGGAGCGACATCATCGACCTTGATTATTCCAATAAAGAATTATGGAGATACCAGATCGACACCCTCAAAATGTGGGCGGAGCTTGTCGACGGCTTCCGCTGCGACGTCGCGCCGCTGATCCCGATCGCGTTCTGGGAGCAGGCGCGCCGCGAGGTGGCGTCGGTGCGTCCGGACGCCGTTTGGCTGAGCGAATCGGTC
>CACZWQ010000111.1 GCA_902784855.1 uncultured Ruminococcus sp.
TGCCGAAGGGGATCCTTCGACTGAATGCTGACGCATTCTGCCCTTCGGGCACCGCTCAGGATGACAGCAGCGTCACGTTCCCATGAAATCAAGGGTGTCGATTTTTTCCAATTCCTCGATGTCATACGACGGGCGACAGCCCGATTCTTCAACAGACCTCTCCGCTGTCTGCTTATTATCGTAGTTCCCCTCGACGATCTTCGTTAAATTGGAGGGCTGCAATATCCAGTCAAAGCCGCAGCCGTTCCATTTGTTCGTTCTGCCGGTCAGAAAGTCGGATTGCTCCACCTTGGCAAAGAGCTCGGCAAAGGTCATTTCGCCTAAAAGCTTGCGCGCATTCTTGATCGCCCTGCGCCGTTTTTCCGTCAGCTTTTGCACCTTTGGCAGGCTTTTACAGACAGAATTGAAACAATCAATTACAGAATGATCATCGATCTGCGCGCGCGTGTCAGCGGAAGCTGACGAAGAATCTATTCTATTCTTATCTACTCTATTCTTATCTAATCTTATCTGTGTTTCCGTATCGGAAACAGTTTGTATCCAAGCTGTATCCATTTTGTCTCCGTCGGACAGACGGTAGGTCTTGTTCTCCGTCGTCAGGAGCGCGAATTCCTCTTGATACATGGTCTTGGTATAGCGGTCTTTTTGGATGGTGTTATGTGCGTTCCAATGGGTGATCACCACGACTCCGCTGTCAAAGCAGAGGACGAAGCCCTTGGCAATCAAAAGCCTCAGATCGTCCTCGGAGCAGTTGACGGCGCGCACTGTCTTTTTGGGACTCCCGACAAATCCGTCGTCGTCCGCTTTCATCCCCAGATGAAAATACAGCGCCTGCGCCGACAGCGGCATGTCGAGAAATCTGTCGTTGTCGATCACCGCGTTTGAAAACATCCTTTTCTGAGCCAAAGCTGTCTCATCTCCCGGTTGAAATTAATGATCGAGAGTACCTCTCACTTAACCGCGGTTTTTCGGAGAAAGTTGCATATCACTATGCAACTGAGACAGTTAATTAATAAAAAAAGCGGGAACGTGACGTTCCATCCAATCCGCGCGTGCCGGGTTTGTTTGGACGGTCACCAATAATGCCCGCGTTATAACGCGGGTCTGAAACCTTGCTGTTTTCACAAATGTCTGTTGCGCGGAAAAAGCGCCCTTGGGCGCCGCGGATTGGGTGCAGCGTCACGCTGCCGCGGCACGCTGCCGCACGGGTACAAATAACAAAAGTATCGTCTAAACTGTAAAAGCCCCGCACAAGCCAATCTCAGGCAAATGCGGGGCATTCTCGCGTTATGCGATATCGGCGCGGTCAACTGCGACGCCGTTTTTGTAAAGCTCCTCGGGCGCTATGTCGATGTCGCCGTCATTCCAGACTGTCATGCCGTAGTCGAGATACACGCTGTTGAATACCTCGATATTCTTCAACGGCGCGAATCCCTCACAATCCAACAGCGGCTTGAAGTCATACACCCTCGCTTCACCGGTGTTGAAGCGCACCCACAGGCGATAGTCCTTTAACGGGCGCACGCCGCACACACTGAGCTCGGGCTGTTGCTCGCCTGCGTAGGCGATACCGTCAATAATATACATCTTGTCCTCCTTATCTCAACGGCTCGATCTTGCCGATTGATAAAGGCGCTGCGATCACGCCGCCTGTGAATCGGAATACTCCACCACGGCGATCTCGGTCATCATCTCGGCTACGTGTTTGATGATATCATCGAGCCGGGCGGCAACCGCGTCGTCGTACACGATCTCGCCGCACCGCTCACACTCCCAGCAGGGGACATGTTTCACGATCACCATGCATTTCTTCAAATCGACAAAATGCGTAGTAGTAGACTTTTTATAGTTTCCTCTGCAAAGATAGCATGTCATGGCTTGTTCTCCTTCCGTGTTTCAAGGTCGATACCGAATTTATCAAGTGTAGGTGTGTACGCGGTTATGACGGTGATGATTACGCCGTCAGAGCCAACGACAACGTGCAGCGGGTTTTCGTTTGTGTCCGTTCCCGATATCAGGCAAGCCGGATTCGGAAAAGCGTCCGGATATTGCTCGATGATTCTGCCGTGATACATCACATGATACACGTCCTCGCGGTATATCTGTCGCTCTTGCAGGCGTTTGATCACATGCTTTGTCCACTTGATATTGCCGCTGTCACATAGTTTGCGCAGCAGCTCGAGATTTAATTCGCTCATGGTCATGATTCCTTTTCCGCTGTGTCGCGCTCGATCTTCTCGTCGATCGCTTTGTTGATAAAGCCGTTTAAACTCTCGCCGCAGGCTTCGGCGTGGGCTTTTATTTTATCCTTTTCGCCTTTGGCAACGCGTATTTTAATTTCGTCATAATTGGTTTTCATATACTTTGCAACCGCTCGTTGCTGAGCTTTGCTTGCCGGCATTCTTTCACCACCTTTGGGGTGTCGTTGTACAGCGACACCTCTTTCATTGTACCTTAATTATACCATAAATATATATCGGGGTCAATATATATTTTGCACAATATATCGGGTACAAGTTTGTGCAGTATTCCGTCTTGATATATCGGGTACGATATGATATAATATAGACAATGAAGGAGACGGAATACTCGACGAACAAACCCGGTTATCCTGTAAATGCGACAGGGTGCAGGGGCATAAGGCACCGGAATTCAGGCAGCCCCGCAACATTATCAAAAAAGGAGTGTACACAATGAGCAACAACGAGATCACCGCAAAGGTCAGAAGGATGAAAAGGCTGCAAGCCAAAGCCGACGAGCTGGACGCCGAGATCAAGGCGATTCAGGACGAGATCAAAGCCGAAATCAAGGCACCGACAGCGGCGATACAAATGCTGCGCGACTATCGCGCATGGCAGAACGAGCGCAGAGAGCGGATGGGCGACCGATGGGAAGAGCATGACCGCGTCTTTACGCGCGACGACGGAAAGCCGATTCACCCCGACACCATCACGGGATGGTTCAGCCGCTTTATCAAGCGCAGCGACCTGCCCGACATTTCGATACACAGCCTGCGCCACACCAACGCCACGCTGCTGATCAACTCGGGCATTCCGATCACGACGATCTCGGCGCGGCTGGGACACGCAAACCCGTCCACGACGACCAAGATATACACCCATGCGATACAGTCGGCAGACGCGGCAGCCGCCGACGCGCTCGACAATCTTTTCTCCGGGGAGAGGAAGCAAGCCCCCCGTCAAACAAAACACACGGCATAAAGCAAGCTGCACCCGTTCGGATTGACCCGACAGGCGCAGCTTTTTTATGGAAGTGATTCGATTTCATGACAGCGGCTTGCAGCGGAAAAGGGGCGCTTTTGAAGCGGATAAACAACAAATAAACAACAAACAGCGTTTCCGAAAAACGAAAAACCGCATGGAGGACACCGAAAAACGGCTTATCCATGCGGTTTTTGCGTGGAGCTAATGAGGTGCGTTGGGTGAGGGAGAGGTGTTCTGCCACGCTTGATGCGGCGTGTGTACAGCTATGGGTTTCATCTGCGCTCTCGCTAAAAACGTCACACCGTGACGTTTTTACCCGCCTGCGGCGGGCACGCTCGCCTTCGAGTCCCCTCAACCGCACGGGTTACAAACAATAACAGCACCCCGTTTTGGGGTGCTGTTATTGTTGGAGCTAATGAGGTGCGTTGGGTGAGGGAGAGGTGTTCTGCCGCGCTTGATGCGGCGTGTGTACAGCTATGGGTTTCATCTGCGCTCTCGCTAAAAACGTCACACCGTGACGTTTTTACCCGCCTGCGGCGGGCACGC
>CACZWQ010000112.1 GCA_902784855.1 uncultured Ruminococcus sp.
CTCTATCGCGCTGCTGGCGATGGCGATCGAAAAGCTCGGCTATCACGCCACCTCGCTGCTGGGCTGGCAGGCGGGCTTTGAAACGTCCACCGCGCATACCGCTGCGAGAATCAAGAGAGTCAACGCCGAGCGCATCCGCGACGCGCTTGATAAGCGCAACATCGTGGTCGTCGCGGGCTTCCAGGGACTTGACCGCCGCGGTGACATCACCACCCTCGGCAGAGGCGGCTCCGACACCAGCGCGGTCGCGATCGCGGCTGCCATGCACGCCGACCTTTGCCAGATCTACACCGACGTGGAGGGCGTCTATACCGCAGACCCCCGCAAGGTGGAGAATGCGCGCAAGCTGAAAGAGATTTCCTATGACGAAATGCTCGAGCTTGCCACCCTGGGCGCGCAGGTGCTCAATAACCGTTCGGTTGAAATGGCGAAGAAATACAACATCGAGCTTGAGGTGCTTTCCAGTCTGACGAATGCGCCCGGTACAATCGTAAAGGAGACAACAAAAATGGAAAAAATGTTAATCAGCGGCGTTGCCAAGGATACAGACGTAGCAAGAATTTCGGTCATCGGCGTTCCCAACATCCCGGGTATCGCGTTTAAGATGTTCTCCAAGCTCTCCGCCAAGGACATCAACGTCGACATCATCCTCCAGTCCATCGGTCACGACGGCAAGAAGGATATCAGCTTCACCGTCGCCAAGTCCAGAGGTCAGGAGGCGGTTGCCGCCCTCGAGGATTACATGGTCAGCCACGGCGCAAAGGAAATGCTCTATGACGATCAGGTCGCCAAGATCTCCATCGTCGGCGCGGGCATGGAGAGCCATGCGGGCGTAGCCGCCAAGATGTTCGAGGCGCTCTACGACGCGCAGATCAACATCCAGATGATCGCGACCAGCGAGATCAAGGTCTCTGTTCTGATCGATATCGAGGACGCCGACAAGGCTGTCAAGGCGATCCACAGAAAATTCTTTGATTGATCGACCGTTTCTTTCGGTATGATAAAGCAAGGGCTGCCGCTTGTTTTGCGGCAGCCCTTGTCGATTATGTTTGCAGACTCTCCCAGAGCTCATATTGTTCCTCCTGCTCCCTTTGCAGCTGTTCGAGCTGTTCGCTGATGGCAAGGAGCCTTTCATAGTCGCTTGCGACCTCCTCCGAGGCGAGAAGCGCCTGTGTTTCGGCGATCTCCGCGTCCAGACGCTCGATCTCGTCCTCCGCCTTTTTCAGCTTTGTCTGACGCTTGCGCTCCTCACTCGCCTGTTGCTTTTTGAGGAAATAGTCGTTCTGCGGCTTTTCCTTTTTGACAGCGGTCTGTTTTTCCTGTTCGGCTTCGTCCTTGCTGCGCTCGAGGTAGTAGTCGTAATTGCCGAGGTATTCCTTCAAGCCGTCGGGGCGCAGCACGAGCACGCGGTCGGCGAGCTTGTTGATGAAGTAGCGGTCGTGGCTGATGATCAGCAGGGTGCCGCTGTAGTCGAGCAGGGTCTTTTCCAGCTCCTCGCGCGAGGCTGCGTCGAGGTGATTGGTCGGCTCGTCGAGCAGCAGAAAATTGGCGCCCTTGAGCATGAGCTTTAACAGCGAGATGCGCGCGCGTTCGCCGCCGCTCATCTTTGCCAGCGGCTTAAAGACCTCTTCTCCCTTGAACAGGAAGGACGCCAGCGCCGAGCGCACTTCCGTCTGCGTCAGAGCCGGAAAGGTGTCCCACACCTCGTCGATGGCGGTCTTGTCGAGATGGAGGTTCTGCTGCATTTGGTCGAAGTAGCCGGGCATGACGTTCGCGCCGTATTCAAACTCGCCTCTGTCCTGCGGCAGCTTGGCGGTGAGGATGTGGAACAGCGTCGTCTTGCCGCAGCCGTTCTCGCCGAGGATGAACACGCGCTCACCCTTGCGGATATGTAGGCTGACGTTTCGGAACAAATGCTTCTCGCCGAAGGATTTCGCGAGATCGCGCGCCGTCAGGACGTCGTTGCCGCTCTCGCATTTGAGGGTAAAGCGCATGCGCATGGTCTCGAGCGCACCTTCGGGCGCCACAAGCTGCGCCTTGATGCGGTCGGCTTCCTTCTGCTTGCTGGCGGCGGTGATGAAGTTGTGCTCGCGTCCCCAGCGCTTCTGCTGTTCCACGATGCCTTCGATGCGGCGGATCTCTTTGAGATCGTTCTCATACTTGTTTTTCAGTGATTCGTTATACGCCTGTTTCTTCTTGATAAAGGTCGAATACGAGCCCTTGTAGCACATGGTCTTGCTGTGTTCCAGCTCGATGGTCTTATTGGTGACGTTGTCGAGGAAGTAGCGGTCGTGGCTGATGATGATCATGGCTCCCTTGAAGTCGCGCAGAAAATCCTCCAGCCAGCGCACGGAACGGATATCGAGGTGGTTGGTCGGCTCGTCGAGGAGCAGCAGGTTGCTGCGAGAGAGCAGCAGCTTCGCCAGACAGAGCTTGGAGCGCTGGCCGCCGCTGAGATTGCCGACGGGCATGGCAAATTCGTTTTCGGTGAAGCCCAAGCCGAGGAGCGCCGCGCGGGTGCGACTTTTGTAGGTCAGTCCGCCGAGGCGCTCATGCTCCTCCATCAGGCGCATCTGTTCCTCGATCAGCGCGTCGATGTCGGCGGGCTGACGTGCGATCTTTTGGTTCAGCGCGGCGAGGTCGGCTTCCATCTGCGACAGATAGTCGAATACGCCGAGCAGCTCATGATAGATGTCGACCTTGGGGTCGCGGCAGGCGTGCTGCTCCATGTAGCCGACGCGGGTGTTCTTTTCAAAGGCGACCGTGCCCTCGGAGGGAGAAAGCTCGCCGTTGAGCACGCGGAAGAGCGTGGTCTTGCCGACGCCGTTCGCGCCGATAAAGCCCACCTTGTCACGCGATTCCACATCAAAGGACACGCCGCTGAACAGCACGCGCTCCACGAAGGTGACGCCGAGATTTCTGACAGATAATGCGGGCATGGAATTCCCTCCAGACAAAAGATTTCTTTCAACTCTCCTATTCTAAACTATTTTGAGGAAAATAGCAAGACAAAGTTGACGATATGCCAGAGGTTGACGAGCGTGTAGGCGACGATGCCGATGTCGATCAGCACATGGGGCAGACGGGCGCTCTCGTCGCGCGCCAGGCGGTAAAGCAATGCGCACAGCAGCGTCAGCCCTAGCGGCATCAGTCCTTTGAGCAGCAGGGTCGGCAGAAAATGCGGCAGCACGGGGCTCATGACGGGATTCGCTTCAAAGAACCTGCCCGTCGCGAGCAGTGCCTCGGTGCACAGCCAGTCGGACAGATTGAGGGCATAGAGAAAGAAAAGCTTGCGATAGAACGAAATGCCGCGCGGCTGCACGGCTGCGGAATGTGAGGGCATGGGCGGTTTCCTTTCATGATTGATTCCGCAGGTAGTGTGCACGGTTTTTTCATATTTATGAAGAAAAACTCAAAAAAGTGTTGACAAAGGCATTGGTTTATGATATATTATATAGGCACTTGAAAAACAGCACGCTGGTGTAGCTCAGTTGGTAGAGCAGCTGATTTGTAATCAGCAGGTCGGGGGTTCAAGTCCGTCCACCAGCTCCAACAAAGGTCTACGTCGAGTATCTATTATTGACAATCAAGTGAGTAGACCTAATATATTTGGGAGAATTCCCGAGTGGCCAAAGGGGGCAGACTGTAAATCTGTTGCGTCATGCTTCGGTGGTTCGAATCCACCTTCTCCCACCAAACAGCAGTTTGGATGCTTCGGTGGTTCGAATCCACCTTCTCCCACCAAACAGCAGTTTGGGCAGGAAACTGCTCAGACTGCTTGTTTTCATATAACTGTATAGTTTTTCGTATCTTTACCCCATTCAACAACGTCATGTAAACGGTGTTACACGCACTATCCTCTTGATGTTTCCCAACATGAGAGTGAGTTGCCGATGTAGTTACTAAACAAGAACGGAAGTTCACACAGATTTCCAATCTTGCAGAGTGGATCAGGCTCTTACTCCGTACAAAAGGTTATTCCCTCAGAATAACAACTGTGTGTTGGTCGCTTCCCTGTTGGCGCAGGGCTGGCTTATAAAAGTCAGAGGTCATCGCGTAACTCTTATTTGACGGTTGAGTACCAGATACAGTGATCCTATTCAGTTTTATGGCACAGTTTGATAAGATGAAATGACAGCTTGGTTTGGAAGACGACGGCTGTCTTTTCTTTTATAAACCATACCAAATTAGATTATATAGCAGTTGCCGATTATTGTCAATCGAATTTTGTCGAATCAGATTACAATCTGATTACAAAAACCAACAGAAGAAAGAATTTTGCAGGGATGGTGGACAAATTGTCCACTGTCCCTTTTTGCGCCTATTCTCTGCCCCAAAAGCGGTTGAAATAGTCTGTGAAATATTCCGTTGCGGTTTCATCACCAAATGCGGGACTTCCTTTTTCATGTTCGTCAACGAGTTTTGCGTGGTACATTATACCCGCTTCCCACTCCTCTGCCAGTGGCTTGATTTTGTTGATGTACTCTGTCCGAAACAAATACTCTGC
>CACZWQ010000113.1 GCA_902784855.1 uncultured Ruminococcus sp.
ACACTCCGCAACCAAGTTCATCGGCGGTCACGGCACTACCCTCGGCGGCGTTATCGTTGACGGCGGCACCTTCGACTGGGCAGCCTCGGGCAGATATCCGTGGATCTCCGAGCCGAACCCCAGCTATCACGGCGTGAAGTTCACCGACGCCGCAGGAAAAGCCGCGTTTGCGGTTTATATCCGCGCCATCCTGCTCAGAGATACCGGTGCGACGATCTCTCCCTTCGCTGCTTTCCTGCTCTTACAGGGCACCGAGACCCTTTCGCTCCGTCTTGAGCGTCACGCAGAAAATACCGAGAAGGTCATCAAGTATTTAACAAAGCATCCGCTTGTCGAGACAGTCTATCACCCCTCGCTCAAACACCATCCCGACCATAAGCTGTACAAAAAATACTTCCCCAACGGCGGCGGTTCGATCTTTACGTTTGATATCAAGGGCGGCAAGGAGGAGGCGTTCCGCTTTATCGACGGCTTAAAGATATTCTCGCTGCTTGCCAATGTCGCGGACGTGAAGTCCCTCGTGATCCATCCTGCCACCACTACGCACTCACAGCTCACCGACGAGGAGCTTGACGCGCGGCTTCGCCGCTGTATAAGCCCTTACCGAGTTAAAGAATAATAAATAGGGAACCTTCCGGCAATACAGCGTC
Source organism: uncultured Ruminococcus sp. (assembly GCA_902784855.1). Classification (GTDB taxonomy): domain Bacteria; phylum Bacillota; class Clostridia; order Oscillospirales; family Acutalibacteraceae; genus Ruminococcoides. Next base: position 651 of record CACZWQ010000113.1, read on the forward strand.
AAAACGCAGTTTTGGGAGGTTTCCTTTTTTATTTGATGTGTATATTGACAATCAGATTTCGATATTATATAATTGACCTACTGTGTCAATAGTAAATTGTATTTGTTTGGAGGAAAAGCAATGCTTCTCTGCTTCAACAATTCATATATAAACCGGCTTGCGCAGACGGCTGAGTTCGGCATCGAGCGCGAGAGCCTGCGCGTCACCTCTGACGGTAAACTTGCGCAGACAAAGCACCCCTTTGTCGGTGATCCGCATATCGACCGCGATTTCTGTGAAAATCAGGTGGAGATGATCGGCGACGTTTTCAATGATCCTGCCGACCTGATCTGCCAGCTCGGTCGTCTTCTCAATGAGATAGATGATGAGCTTGTCAAAAGCAACGAATTGCTCTGGACGTTTTCCAATCCACCGAAATTCGATTCGGAGGATGAAATACCCGTCGCCCGGTTCCACGGCGCACAGCGCGGTAAGTCGGAATACCGTCACTATCTCGCGGAAAAATACGGAAAAACAAAAATGTTGTTTTCAGGAATCCATCTTAACATTTCCTTTACCGAGAGCCTGCTGCAAGCCGCTTTTCAAGAGAGCGGCGCTGAGATATACACCGCATTTAAGAATGATTTTTACCTGCGCCTCGCAAAACGCCTGACGCAGTATGCGTGGCTGGCGGTTTATCTCACCGCTGCAAGCCCTGTCGCGGACGCTTCTCTCGGCATCAAAAGCAACGTTTATTCCTCGATCCGCTGTTCGGAGCACGGCTACTGGAACCGCTTTACGCCCATCCTCGACTATTCAAGCCTGAAAAAATATATCCGCAGTATCGCACGCTATATCGTAAACGGCGACCTGAAAGCCGCTTCCGAGTTGTATTATCCCGTCCGTGTTAAGCCGCGCGGCGTAAACAGCTTGGAAACGCTCTTACATAACGGCGTGAACCATTTGGAGCTGCGCGTCCTCGACGTCAATCCGTTGACGCGCACGGGCATTTTTTCAGAGGATATCCGCTTTATCCACCTGCTTCTGCTCTGGCTTTCAAGTCTGCCCGATTTTGATTTTGACGAAGAAAAGCAGCTACAGGCGATAGCGGACGTCAAAGCCGCCGCCGTTTTCGGCAATGCGGAAATCAAGCGGAGAGCCAAAGAAACGCTTGAGGAAATCAAACGCTTTACCCGGCAATATTTCCCGCATTTTTTGCCCGTCATCAACTATCAGCTCAATAAACTGATCGACGGCAATAGCTACGCCGAGATCGTCAGCCGCAAATTTACCGATGGCTACATGAAAAAAGGTATTGCGCTTGCAAGGCGGTACCAAGGAGGTGAGCGCAGTGTGTGAGTTATTCGGCGTTTCCGCACGAGATGATTTTTATGCTAACAACTACCTGAAAGCCTTTTACGCCCACAGCGATTTTCATCCGCACGGCTGGGGCTTAGCCTGCGTTTCACGAAACAGCGCGCTTGTGGAAAAGGAGAGCGTCAAAGCCTCCGAAAGCAACTATCTGCGCGAGAGGTTATCTCAGCCGATCACCGAAAAGCTCCTGCTCGCGCACATTCGCTATGCCACCATCGGTAACGTGGAGTACAAAAACTGCCATCCGTTCACGGGAAAAGACTGCACGGGACGGCGCTGGACGCTCATTCACAACGGCACGATCTTCGATTATCCCGCGCTGTATCCCTACCTCAAAACACAAAAGGGCGACACCGACAGCGAGCGCGTTTTCCTCTATCTTTTGGATAAGCTAAAAGAGGCGACGTGCAAAAACGGCGCAAGGCTGCATTTTGAAGAACGCTTCCGGCTGTTTGACGAGATCATCTGCGATATGTCAAGGGGCAACAAGCTCAACCTGCTCTTTACCGACGGCAAGTACCTGTATGCGCACACCAACTGTAAGGGTACGATGCATTATCTTGAAAAGGAAGGCGTAGCGCTCGTTTCCACACAGCCTCTTACCGGTGAAAACTGGCGGCTTGCACCCTTCTGTCAGCTTCTTGCGTTCAGTAAGGGTAAGCTGATCAAAATAGGAACCGAACATCAGCACGAATATATCCAAAGCGAGGAAGAGATGAAGCTGATCTATCAAATCTTCGCCAACCTATAAGGGCATCTAAGGTGAGAACATGACCAAAGAAGAAATAATGGACCGTCTGTACGACCGCTTTATACGACCGACCGAACAAAAAAGAGAGAGCTTTATCGGCGTGGAGATCGAGATGCCGATCGTCAACCTCAACCATGAAGCGGTGGACTTTGCCGTGGTGCATCAGCTGACCGCGGCTTTTCTGAAAGCCTTTGACTTCACTGCGACGGGCTTCGACGAGGAGGGTCACGTCTATTCCGCCGTCAACAGCACGTTCGGCGACGTGTTTTCCTACGACTGCTCCTACAATAATATGGAGTTTTCATTCGGCAAGGAAACAGATCTGCAAGCAATCCACGATCGCTTCAAGCTGTATTACGGCTTTGTACAGGATTTTTTCAAGCCGCACCACTACACGCTGACGGGAATGGGGATCAACCCCAACCGAAAGCTGAATCACAATATCCCGATCGAAAACGGCAGGTACAAAATGCTGTTCAACCACCTGTCGTCATTTTCCAAATACTTTTACATTCCCATGTTCTTCCACCGCTATCCGCAGTTCGGAATGTTCTCGAGCGCGTCGCAGGTACAGCTCGATGTGGATCATGACTCGCTGCCCGAGATCATCGACACCTTCAACAAGTTAGAGCCGATCAAGGCGCTGCTGTTCGCAAATTCCGTGCTGCTCGGCGAGAACGAGGACTTGCTCTGCTGCCGCGATATGCTCTGGGAGAACAGCACTCACGGAATCAATCCGCACAACGTCGGCATGTACGACTGTGACATCCAAACGACCGAGGACATTTTAAATTACATCTCCACTACGAGCATTTATTGTGTGGAGAGAAACGGCAAATACCTCAACTTTCCGCCGGTCAATATTCTGGAATATTTCACGCGCGACAGGCTGACGGGTGAATACACGGAAAACGGCGAGCATATTTTGATGGAATTTCAGCCGCAGCCCGACGACATCGCCTATTTGCGCACCTTTAAGTTTGAGGACCTGACCTACCGCGGCACGATCGAATACCGCAGCGCCTGCTGTCAGCCGATCAGCGACGTGATGTCCGTTGCCGCCTTCCATCTCGGTCTGCAAGGCAAGGTGAAGGAGCTGCGAAAATTGCTTGACAGTGATGTTTCTCTATATCACCATGGCTACAACGCCGCCGAGCTCAGAAAACAGCTTGTCCGT
>CACZWQ010000114.1 GCA_902784855.1 uncultured Ruminococcus sp.
CTCGGGCTACGCCCCCGGCATTTCCTCCTCGGGCGAGACGATCGCCGCGGGCAAGTCCATCCTGCTCGACTCCGACAGCAACGTCAGCTGGAGCTCCTCCAATACGAATATCGCGACCGTCAAAAACGGCGTCGTCAATACCAAGGCGGCGGGCTGGGTCACCATCAGCGCCTACACCTCTTACGGCGCGTCGACCTGTCTGCTCCACGTCACGCCGCCCGACAATATCCGCTTCACCTTTGCAAGCCCCAACTCCGCCCCCAAGGGCGCGACCGTCACCTTCAAGGCGATCACCGACAGGTCGCGCACGGCGGTGCGCTTCGTCGTGACCAACGGCAGCACCTCCTACACGGTCGACGCGACCTCCAAGACCGCCGACGGCAGCAAGAACTATATCTGGTCGGGCAGCAGGGCGCTCAGCCTGCCCGGCATCTGGACAGTCAAGGCGTATGCCAAGACCGCCTCCTCCGATTACGCCACCACACCCGAGGGGGGCGAAGGAGGGGTGTTCATCACCAACGCCACCGACACCACGACAACGGTGCTCGGCGAGCGGCGCGCCAGCGACGGCGTCATCAAGATGATCGCCGAGTTCGAGGGCTTTTTGCCGACCATCACGGGCGACTACATCACGGGCGACCCGACCATCGGTCACGGCAAGGTCATCTGGGACAACGAGCAGTTTTACAACGACCTCACCGAAAACGAGGCGTATGCCTATCTCTGCCGGACCGTCAACAGCGGTCCCTACACCTCGGTGACCAACAATTTCCTCACCTCGAACAACGTGCGCTTCAATCAGAATCAATTTGACGCGCTTGTCTGCTTTGCTTACAACGTCGGCGCCTACGCGCTGACCAACGACGCCACCCTGAAAAGCGCGCTGCTCGGCAGCACTGCGGGCGGCACCGTCAAGGCGGGCGGCGCAGGCTATATCAACACCTCCGAGGTCAACCTGCGCGCGGGCGCGGGAACCTCCTATTCCGTCGTCAAGACCATGGCGTACAACACGCGCTTCACCTTCACCGACGGCAAATTAGTCGGCGGCGAGTGGTATCAGATCAAGCTCACCGACGGCACGACGGGCTATGTCTATGCAAGCTACGCGTCTCCCGTCGGCGCGGAAAAAGACCTCAAAAACACCGATAAGGAGACCTTTACCCAACGGCTGCTGCAATTCCACCACGCGGCGGGCAGCTGCTACTACGGCTTGCTGTGGCGGCGCGTGGACGAGGTGGAGATGTTCTTCTACGGCGATTATGTGCTCGACGGCTCGGACAACAAGCATCACATCTACTTCCGCTGCTCCGGCAACAGCTCGTTCGGCGTCGGCTAAGGAAAGGAACGATTATCATGAAAAAGATCGGTTTTATCGGCGCGGGCAATATGGCGACCGCGATCATCAAGGGGCTGATCGCCCAAAACGGCACTGCCGAGAACCTCGGCGTGTATGATACCTTGGAAGAAAAATGCGAGCTGATGCGCGCGCTCTCGGTCGGGGTCTATCCCTCGTCACAGGAGCTGGTGCGGCAAAGCGACATCATCGTGCTGGCGGTCAAGCCGCAAAACTACGCCGAGGTGCTCGACGCCGTCAGGGAACAGGCGAACACCGACAAGACCTTTGTTTCGATCGCGGCGGGCATCTCCATCGGCTATGTGCGCCGCGCGCTCGGCTGCGACTGCCCCGTCGTCAGGGTCATGCCCAACACGCCTTTGCTGCTGAGAAAGGGCGCCACGGCGCTCTGCCCGTCGGACGGCATTTCTGACGAGGACAGGGAGCTTGTCTATCGGATGTTTGCGGGCGGCGGCGTCTGCGAATACATCCCCGAGGCGCACATGAACGAGATCATCGCGGTCAACGGCTCGTCTCCCGCGTATATCTACCTCTTTGCCAAGGCGATGGCGGATTACGCCGAGAGCTGCGGCATCGACAGAGCGCAGGCGATGAATCTGATCTGCGCCGCCTTGGAGGGCTCGGCTGCGATGCTGCGCGACAGCGGCGACTCTCCCGATATGCTGATCGAAAAGGTCAGCTCCAAGGGCGGCACCACCATCGCGGCGCTCGAGCAGATGCGCGCGCTCGGCTTTACGGAGGCGATCGCCGAGGGCATGAAGGCGTGCACCAGGCGCGCCGAGGAGCTTGCGAACTGATCGGACTCATTTTTCCCGATCCCGCGGCATACCCTGTACTACGGACAACCGCAGAAAGGAATGTTGCATTTGAAAGGGATCGTATTTTCACTCGCGCTGCCGCGCAGGCGGCGGCTCACGCTGCCCGATATCCGCGCCCTGCTGTTTCGCCACGGGGTATCGCTGCTGCTTGCGGCGCTGCTGCTCGCGGGTCTGATACTCGGCGCGGCATACGCGCGCGCGGCGGACAAACAGACGCTGCACGCACTCGATTTTCTCTTTACCACCAATCTCGACGCGCGGCTCGGCAAGGGCGGCTTCGGCATTTTCATCGCCTGCTTCGCGTCGGATTTCATCTTTTTGCTCAGCGCCTATCTGCTGGGGATCGCCGCATGGGGCATGCCGTTTCTCTTGGCGCTCGTCTGCTTCAAGGGCTTCGGCACGGGCGTCACGGCGGGCTGGCTCTGCCTGTCCCACGGCGTCAGCGGCGCGGGATTTTATCTCTTGGTGCTGCTGCCGGGGACCTTTCTCTTCTGCGCGGCGCTGGTGCGGTTTTCAAGTGATGCGTTCCGCTTTTCCCGCCGCGCCTTTACCTATTCGCTGAGCAAATCGGTTCCCGCTTCCTCGCTGCGGGAATCGCTGCTGCGCTTTTCCGCGCAATTTCTCACCGCCCTGAGCGTCACCTTTGTCGCGTCCCTGCTCGACGCGGTGCTGTGGACGTTCTTCGCGGGCACGTTTCATTTCCAGCCGTAGGGGTTTGCTGCGGCACAGGAGGTACCTATGGCTTCACAATCTACAAAAGAATCGCTGCCGATCGCGGTGGTGTTCACCAACCTGTTCCGCAACCTGCCGCGGCTGATGCTGACGAATCTGCTGTTTGCCGTCCCGCTGGCGGCGTTTTTCGCGCTGTTTTGGCTGCTCGGCTCGCTGCTGCCCCCTGACGGCATGCTGCAGGGCTTAGTCAGGCTTCTCGCCGTCATCCCCGTGTTCCCGTTTTACGCGGGCGTGGTGAAGATCACGGCGAAGATGGCGACGGGGGAGGAGAAGACCCCGGTGTTTTCGAACTTCTTCTCCGCCGTGAAGGAGAACTTCGCACGGTTTTTGGTGCACGGCGCGGTGTTTTATTGCGCCGTCGTGTTCAGCTATGTCTCGTTCAATCTCTATTTGAAGCTGCTCTCGT
>CACZWQ010000115.1 GCA_902784855.1 uncultured Ruminococcus sp.
GCGAACACCCTATGATGAAAAGGCAGCGTGACGGCAGCGTGACGCTGCACCCATGGCGCCTATTAATACGTTTACTGTATGCTAAACCATCATCAACGGCGCGTCATAACGCGGGTTATTAATCGTTACCGCTCCCGCAAACTTTTCACGCGTGGATTGGGTCGAGCGTCACGCTCGCGGGGATTGGGTCGAGCGTCACGCTCGCGGGGCATTTCCTTTCGTTTTAGGAAAAATCAAAGAATCCCACACACTTTGCCGAGACTTCGTGTGTGGGATTTATTATTGCAAACAAAGAAAACGGAGAAATGACGAAACAAAAAACACATTCGCCTTGACCAAAGCCATCGCCGCTCCTGCTTCAGCGGCTCCTTAACGCCCTGCGATAAATACGCTCCGCATCGGCGGCGGTCAGCGGACGGATACGGCTGAGCTTCAACGTATCGTTCAAGGTCGCGTCGAGCGAGAGCTGCGGCATATCCGCTTCGGTGATACCGACGTTCAGCTCCTGCAAGTTGACAGGCATCCCGATCGAGGAAAAGAAGTCGACGGTTATATTGATACCCGCTTTTGCCGCGGCGAGGTCGTCAACCTCCGCAACGCTCCAAACGCGTCTCGCAAACCTTGCGAAGCGGGAGGGACAGTCGCGGTACAGCTCCTCTGCCCACGCGCCCCAGACGGCGGCAAGTGACGCGCCGTGGGTCACGCCGAAGCGGGCGGAAAGCGGGTGCCCGAGCTTGTGGACGGAGAAGTCCTTGCCGCGGCCGCACTCGCGCTGGCGGCCTCCGCCCAGCCGAAGGAACTGCACATCCTGTCGGCCAACGACATGCACGCGAAGATCCAGAACTTTCCCCAGCTGGCGGCGATCGCCGACAGTCTGCGGGCGCAGTACCCCTCGCTGCTCATCCTCTCGGAGGACGGTGATATCGGTCACGCCCGCGGCAAGCTGGAAGCGCGGCAGCGTCGCGCCCCATTCGGGATTCATGACCGCAAAGCGGCAGCGGTTGAATTCCGTGTTGATACCGGCTTTTCTGCCGAGAGCGGTGTTGGTCAGCACTGCGGAATCGCTCATCTCGCTTCCCGCGGCAGGCATGGTCAGCACCGCGCCGACAGGCAGCGATCTTGTCAGCGGAACCTTCTTGGTCCACAGCTCCCACAGCGGCGTGTCGGGATTTGCCGCCCCGTGGGCGATCCCCTTCGCCGTGTCGATCGCGCTTCCTCCGCCGACGGCGATGATCATATCCGCGCCGAAGGAAACCGCTTCCCTGACGCCTTCCTCCGCGTGCGCCAAGGTCGGGTTCGGCTGCGCGCCGCCGAATTCTTTGTACGGTATGCCCGCCTGCGTGAGGGAAGCCTCCACGCGCGACAGCAGGCCGCTCCTGACGACGCTGCCCTTGCCGTATACCAAGAGCGCGCGGCTGCCGTATTTTCCGGCGACTGCGCCGACCTGCGCTTCGGTTCCTCTGCCGAAAATCACTTCTGTCGGGATGTAAAATCTGAAATTGTCCATATGTCCTCCGATCTGTCATGGTTGTGATCCTGTTTTCCGATAATCCCATCATACAACAAATCCTTCCCGTTGTAAATAGGAAAACGCCGTCAAGACAAGAGAGGTTTTCTTGTTGTAAAGCGCGGTCGTTTATGGTATCATAAACGCAGGAAGCACTATTAAGTCGGTTTTTGCGTTTATGATACCGATTTGTATGGCACATTTCAACCAATCGAATTTGCTGAGATGAAGGAGTGAACATGCCATGTTGAAAGTAACTTATTTGGGAACAACAACATTATTATTTGATGACGGCAAGGATCAGATCCTGTTTGATGCCCATATCACACGCCCGTCACTGAGCAGCTATATCAGAGGAGCGAAGGAGAGCACCAACAGGGCTTTGTGTGATGAGATCATCCGTCTGCACCATATCGACAGACTTCGCGCGGTGTTTATTTCTCACACGCATCACGATCATGTTATGGATGCGCCCTACATCGCCGATCAATGCGGCGCAAAGATTTTCGGAAGTGAGTCCGCTAAAAACGTCGCATTGGGCGGAGGCGTTTCGGCAGAAAACATCACGGTGTTCAAGCATGGCGATAGCTTTGATATCGGAGACTATCAGATCCGTATCCTGAAATCCATCCATTCCAAACCGACGGTACTCAATAACGATCTTGGCGAACCGATCAAAGAACCCCTGATACAGCCGGTAAGATTAAGAGACTATAAAGAAGGCGGCTCTTACGATTTTTATATCGAGTGTCAAGAGAAGAAGCTTCTGATCCGCCCCAGCTTCAATTACATAGAAGGGCAGCTTAATGATATCCGTGCCGATGTCTTGTTCCTCGGCATTGCGGGGCTTGCAAAAGCGGACCCTGATACGGAGAAAGCATTCTTTAGGGAAACGATAGAAAAAACCGGCGCAAAGCTGGTGATCCCCATTCATTGGGATAATTTCTTCTCTCCGCTTGACCGACCTATTAAGGGCATGCCTCCTATCATAGAAAACACCGGCGTTGCCTTCTTTAAGACCGCGAAATACTGCGAATCACACGATGTGAATTTTCTGATACAATATCCGCGCACAAGCATGGAGATTTGAGCAGCGCGTCACAGGGCGAAACACGGCGCGTCAGGTTCTTTTCTCATCGCTTCCGTGATCGGCTTCACAGCTGACGAAAAGCCCCGGCAAAACGATTCGCGTTTGCCGGGGCTGTATGGGGTTATGCTGTCGGCTGTTTTCCTAAGACGATGCCATCAAACTCCGCGAGGTACCTGAGCAGGTGCGTCGCGTCGTCAATGGTCACCTCGCCGTCGCCGTTAACGTCGGCGTTGAAAAGGCAGGCGCCCGTGAGCAGCTCTACCTCCGCGACATGGCGCTGGATGGCGGTGACGTCGCAGACATTGACCTTGCCGTCGCCGTTCGCGTCGCCGATCATGATGGACTTCGACTGTATGACAACATCTTGAACAGCGGTATAACCATCCGCGTGTACATAAATCGATCCGCTGTGATAACAGCCGGGGGGCGATATGACGGCAAGCGCGGGATCAATATCCATTTCGGAGGCGTACAGCGCGTTAGAGCCGCCGATGAACTCCACACGGTAAACGCCGCTGCCGATACGGATGCTGTTCGGCCGGATGACACCGAATTTGGTACCCTCTGCCAAAAGGGAGCCGCTAATGATATTGAGAACACTGCTGGTTCCGAGATTTATACCGCAATAGGTGCCCTTGAAGGTGAAATTTCCGTCAAGAATAAGACCGGATAAAACCGAAAGTCCGCAGGAAACATCCTCGGCGTCCATATGATAGCTGCCGGTGACTGTCAGCGCATCCTCCGAACGCCAAACGATCTTTTCTTTCTCGCCGTCCTCAAAAACGTAAGCGTCCGGAATAACAGGCTTATTCAGCGTCAGGGTGTTGGTTGCGGGGTCGAACTGCGCCTTGCCGCCGTCGCTGAGAATATCATCCATATTTTCCGAGGTGACCTGCGTCGAGCCAAGCAGGAGGTCATACGCCGCAGGTTTTCCTTTGAGAATCACATGGGGCGCGGGATCGCCGTTTTCGTAGGAAATGACACCGTTATGGAACGTTCCGTTCGTCGGGAGGACATAGGCGACCTGCGGATCGATCTCAACGCCCATGAAGCTGCCGACGGCATAATCCGATCCGGTGACCTCCAGTCGGGCTGTCTGCGCGTTGACATTGATCGCTCCGATGATTCCGACAACTTTGCCGTTGACAACCATGCTGCCGCTGTTGAAGGTCACGCCCTTCAAGGCTGATATACCATACTCGCTGCCGTTTATCGCGAAATTACCGTCCAGAATCAGCCCCGCCTGAGCGACGACAATACCGTTTTTGGTTGTGCTCGTGCCGATCGTGCCGTTGCCCTTGACGGTCAGGTCGGAATCAAGCGCGGAATAGATCGCGTAGTTATCGTCGCCGTCTGTATAGGGATCGGTGATCCTGACGTTACAAAGCTTCAGGGTGCTGGTATCGGGGTCAAAGCTCGCCTTGCCGTCGTGCAG
>CACZWQ010000116.1 GCA_902784855.1 uncultured Ruminococcus sp.
TCGCCAAGCAGGGCGGTCAGGAGCAGTCGCTTTTCTGCACCGTTGAGAACGGCAGACATATCCCCGAGCTGCGCAACACCTACGGCATGCTGGTGCATACGCTTCCGATTTGTGTCAATATAGATGAAAATGCCAAAACCGACGCATTCCTTTCGGGTGTTCAAGAGCTGCTTTTTGACAGCCTGAGCCACGACCTCGTTTCCATCGTGCAGCTGGCAGGTTCTTACGAGGTCAATTCCGATATCATCTTTGTGTATCAGGGCGAAATGCTCAACGGCGTTGATTTCAACGGCAGCTTTGTGCCGTATCGGATCCATAAATCCGGCGACGCCATGTCTAAGCTCTCGCTCGACGTGCTCAAACGAGAGGACGATTACACGCTCTCCTTTGAGTACCGCGCCGATCTTTACCTGGAGGAAACGATCGACAACTTTGCCCATTTTTACATCAATATCGTCAAGGGGCTGCTGGAATGCGAAAGGCTGTCCGACCTGATTTTCTGCACCGAGAGAGAAAAGGCGTTTTACCGCGCCGCAAACGACAACCACCTTGATTTTGACCGTTCGCTCACCATGGTCGACCTTTTCCGCAGACAGGCAGAGCTGCACCCCGACAATATCGCCGTCAGCTTTAAGGACAAGAGCCTTACCTATGCGCAGCTCGATCGCTATTCCGAAAATCTCGCGAAGCTCCTCGCCGCAAACGGCGTGACCCGCGAGGTGCCCGTCGGCATCATGGTCAAGCGCAGCGAGCTGTTTCCGATCTGCACCCTTGCGGTGCTCAAGGCGGGCGGCGGATGTCAGCCGCTCGACAGCAATTATCCGCCCGACAGGCTGATGTATATGCTGGAGGATTCCAAGGCGCCTGTCGTCATCGCCGACGACGAGCTCGCCCCGATCATCGAGGGCTACGGCGGCGTCATCCTCTCGGCAAACCGAATATATGAGCTGCCCGAAAACACCGAAGTGCAGCTTACGCCGCCCTCGGCGGATTCGCTGTTCGCGCTGATCTACACCTCCGGCTCCACAGGCAAGCCCAAGGGCTGCATGCTGGAGCACCGCAACCTCGTCAATTTCTGCCTTGCCTTCTGTGAGAAGTTCGCCGTCACCGAAAACGACCGCTTCTCCGCCTACGGCGCCTTTGGCTTCGACGCCTCGATGCAGGATCTATATCCCGCGCTGACCGCCGGCGCTTCGGTCTATATCGTTCCCGAGGAAACCAGACTCGACCTGCCGGGGCTTCACGACTTCGTCATCGGCAACAAGATCACCATGATGGACTGCACCACCCAGCTCGGCAGGCAGTATATCACGGCATATCCCGATAGCCCCTATATGAGAACGTTCACGGTCGGCGGTGAAAAGCTGGTGCCCTGTGCGCCGCCCCGCTTTGATTTTGTCAACACCTACGGTCCCGTCCCACGGAATGTACGATCTATGTGACCGATTACCTGATCGACAAGGAATACGACTCGGTTCCGATCGGAAAATCCTTCGGCAACTGCGATATCTATATCGTGGACAGGCAGAACCGCCTGCTGCCCGCGGGCGCGGTCGGCGAGCTTGCGATCTCGGGCTATCCCGTCACGCGCGGCTATCTCAATCGTTCCGACCTCACGCAGGAAAAGTTCATTCCCAATCCGTTCTTCTCCTTCGAGGGGTATGAGAGAATGTACCTCACGGGAGATGTGTGCCGCTACCTGCCCGACGGCAACGTGCAGTTCGTCGGCAGACGCGACGAGCAGGTGAAGATCCGCGGCTTCCGCATCGAGCTGACCGAGATCGAGCGCCGAATCCGCGAATTTGAGCAGGTGAAGGACGCCGCTGTGATCGCCAGAGAGCTCCCGAGCGGGGGCAAGGCGGTGATCGCCTATGTCACAGCGGATTCCCCGATCGATGTTGCGGCGCTCAACCGCTTCATCACGGAAGAGCTGCCGGGTTATATGGTGCCCTCCGTCACCATGCAGATCGAGAAGATCCCGCTCAATCCGAACGGCAAGGTCGACAAGCGCAAGCTGCCCGAGCCGTCTGTTCAAAGCCAAGACGAGACGCAGGGCGCAAGAGCGCTCAATAAGCTGGAGGAACGTCTCTGCGCCATGGTCAGCGAGATCACGGGCTTTGAGAGCCAAAACGTGACCGACAGCTTGGTGTCGCTCGGACTCACCTCGCTGACGACGATCATGTTTTCCGCGAAGCTCTTTGAGAGCTTCGGGCTGAAAGTCACAGCGTCGGAGCTGATGGATGAGGAGTGCTCTCTGCTCACGGTAGAGAACCTCGTGATCGAGCAGCTTCTCGGCAAAAGGGCGGCAGGCTCCGAGAACAGCGCACAAGCCGAGATCAACCGGGTCCCGCTCTGCGCCGAGCAGCTCGGCGTATACTATGACAGCATGAAGCGCCCGGACGCGCTGATCTACAATATCCCGATGAAGTACACGCTCTCGAAGCGCACGGATGTCGACAGACTGAAAAAATCGCTCAAGCTGCTGATTGATGCAAACCCCGTGCTCACCTCGGTGGTGGTGCTCGACGGCAAGGACATCGTTCAAAAGCAGCCGGACAGTATCGAATATGATATCCCCGTCCTCACCATGAGCTCCTCCGCTGTTTCAGGCGAGGAGGCGGAGTTTGTCAAGCCCTTCAATCTCGCGCGCGGGCCGCTGTTCCGCTGTGAGATCATCAGCACCGAGAAAAACGTCGTGCTGCTTTTTGACGCCCACCATATCATTTTTGACGGTCTCTCGCTTTCCGCTTTCATCAGAAGGCTCACCGATATCTACACCGACGGCTCTCGTCCCGAGACCGATACCTCCTACTACGGCTTTATTGCACAGGAGGCTGAGCTTGAACACAGCGAACAGGGCGAAAAGGCGCTCGGCTATTACCGCGAGCTGTTCGCAGATTACGAGAACGCCTCGGATATCGCAGCCGATCTGAACGGCAGCGCCGAGGAGGGCGAGCTGAGGGAGGCTGTCACCTGTCTCGACAGAGCCGCGATCGACGCGTTCTGCCGCGAGCATTCGCTGACCGCCGCCGCGCTTTTCCTCGCCGCGACGGAGTACGCGGTCAGCCGCTGCACCGCCGACCGCCATGTCTATCTCTCGATGATCTCCGGCGGCAGAGAGGATATCCGCTTCATGGATTCGCTCGGCATGTTTGTCAAGAGCCTGCCCCTGCACGCCTGCATCGACAGCGAGAGGACCGCGCTCGAGTTTGTCACTGACACCGCCGCTTCCATCCGCGCGGCGCAGAAAAACAGCGCCTATCCGTTCATCAAGCTGTTTGACAAATACGGCTTTGCCTCCAAAATCAACTACGCCTGCCAGCTCGGCGTCAATGAGACCGCCGTGCTCGAGGGCGCCGAGATCATCGAAAGCGTCATCACCAATCCTCTGCCGAAGTTCCCCCTCTCCATCCATATCGAGGACGGCGCACAGGGCAGGATCGCGGTCAACGTTCAGTATAATTCCGCTCTGTACAGCGAAAAGCTCGCGGGACTGATCTCAGCCTCCATCGCGCAGAGCGCCGCGTCAATCGTCGCACAACCTTCTCAAAAGCTCTGCCAAGTCAGCATGCTCACGGATGACGACAGAAAGAAGCTTGAAGCCTTCTCGCGCGTTCCGTGCCGCGAGATCGAAACAAAGCTGTATCACAGGCTGTTTGAAATGCGCGCTGCCGAGAATCCCGGCAAGACCGCGCTGATCGCCTGCGACAGGACCTACACCTACGGCGAGCTCAACAGCGCCTGCAACCGCGTTGCCAATGCGCTGATCGAAAAGGGCGTCGGCAGGGGAGACCGGGTCGCCTTCCTTCTCCCGCGCACGAGCCGCCAGATCATCGCGATCTATTCCATTCTCAAAACCGGCGCGGCGTATATCCCCTGCGATCCCGAATACCCCGACGACAGGATCCGATACATCCTCGAAAACAGCGGGGCAAAATACATCGTCACCGACAGACCGCGCGGCTTTGAAAACGAGCTTGAGATCGAGTCGCTGCTCCGAAACGAAAACGCATCCGACCCCGCGGTCGACGTTCAGCCCGACGACACCGCTTATCTCATCTATACCTCCGGCTCGACCGGCAGACCGAAGGGCGTCATCATCAGGCACGCGGGCATCGCGAATTACCTCACGCCCTATCCCGAGAACACCCATATTTATGCGCTGAAAAACGAGGGCAGTGTCTATGTCTCGGTGACCACCGTTTCGTTCGATATGTCGCTCAAGGAGACCGCCGCCTCGCTCTGCAACGGCTTGACGCTCGTGCTCGCCGACGAGGACGAAACGAAGGATCCGCTCAAGCTCTGCGCGCTGTTCAGGCGCACCGGCGGCGACGTGATCAACGCCACGCCCTCCAGAATCGAGCAGTATATGATGCTCGACGCGTTCAAGGCGGTTCTCGCAGACTGCAAGATCATCATGTGCGGCGGCGAGAAATACTCTCCCAAGCTGCTTGAAAACCTCAAAAAAACCACCAAGGCGCGTATCTTCAATACCTACGGTCCCACCGAGATCACCGTTTCTTGCAACGCCAAGGAGCTGACCGACTCCGATACGGTATGCGTCGGCAGACCGCTGCTCAACGTCA
>CACZWQ010000117.1 GCA_902784855.1 uncultured Ruminococcus sp.
ATAGGGCTGTTCCTCATAGAGCAGCTCCAGCTCCAGCGTCGCCTTGTCCGCCCAGAAGGGGTAGACGTCCAGCTCAAAATACGCGTTGTGCCATACCAGACAGTATCGGTCCTTCGAAATGATGCCCTGGACGCTGTCGGTGCGGCGCAGATAGGCGTTATATTCTTCTTCGGAAATAATATCCTCGATCTCGATGCGCTTCATGTCGTTGATTTTGTGCTTGACGGTCTTGATATACAGCGCGTCCTCGCCCTCGCCGCGCTTGCGCACGCGGAAATTTCCCTCCTCGGGCGTGTTCAGGTACGCCTGCGTGATCGGGACGCGGCGGCACGCCTTCATGCGCTCCAACAGCGTGAGGTCGGGGAAGCCGATGAGGAATTTGCGCTCGATCTCCAGCGGCTCGGGCACGCCCAGCACCGCCATGACCTCACTGTGCAGCCGCTGCAGCTTTTCCTCAAAGCATGCGCAGCTGTCGATCACGCGCAGATGCTGCGTGCCGACCCAGAGCGCGAGGATGTTTTCATCCAATTCGCGCGCCTGTTCCAAATCCTCGCTGCGCGCGGCGTTCGTGTCGAGCGAATAATACGCCTCGGCGTCCTTTGCGGCGGTCACGAGGTGGAACACCGCGTCGTAGCGGTTGCGGATCTTCGCTTCGTTCAGCCCGTGAGGGGCGGCATAAGAGGCGAACTCCTCCGCCGTGACATAGGCGCGGCTGTCGAGCAGTCCTCTGTCGCAGACGATGAGCACCTTCTTTGCAGAGGAGCAAAGCGCCGCCGCTTCGGCTTTTTCCTCCTCGTCGAGCTGGTTTTGAAACAGCAGGCTGTGAAAGGCGAGGCTGCCCATGGAGGCGGGCGTTTTGCCGCTTTCCATCAGGCGGGTCGCCTGCTCCGGGACCGTGATCACCTGCACGCCCTGCTCTTTGAACGCGTTCGCCAGATAGTGCAGCGCCGCGGTCTTTCCGGCGCAGGGACCTCCTGTCAGCGCGATTTTTGTGATTTCTGTCATATTTCATCACCCAATCTCATTATATAACGGATTTTCCTTGTTATATTTCCGAAATAGAATTATAGTAATATAGTAAAGTGCTAAAATAGGGCATGGTAGATTTTAAACCATAAAAAGGAGTAATAGAAATGGCAAAACAAAACATTGATTGGTCAAATCTCGGCTTCGGTTACATCCCCACGGGTGAGCGCTATGTCGCGAACTTCAAGGACGGCAAGTGGGACGAGGGCACCATGACCACCGATTCCACCATTACCATGAGCGAATGCGCGGGCGTGCTGCAGTATGCGCAGACCGTGTTCGAGGGCTTGAAGGCGTATACCACCGTTGACGGAAAGATCGTTGTGTTCCGTCCCGACCTCAACGCAGCCCGCTTGGAGGAGAGCGCCAAGCGCCTGGAGATCCCCGTATTCCCGCAGGAGAGATTCTTGGATGCGGTCGAGAAGGTCGTCAGGGCGAATGCCGACTATGTGCCTCCCTACGGCACGGGCGCGACCCTCTATCTGCGTCCCTTCATCTTCGGCTCCGGCTCCGTCATCGGCGTCAAGCCCGCCGACGAATATCAGTTCCGCGTCTTTGCGACGCCCGTCGGCCCCTACTTCAAGGGCGGCGCCAAGCCCATCACCATCAAGGTATCCGATTTTGACAGAGCTGCTCCGCGCGGCACGGGTCACATCAAGGCGGGTCTGAACTACGCCATGAGCCTGCACGCCATCGTCACCGCGCACGAAGAGGGCTTTGATGAGAATATGTACCTCGACGCGGCGACCCGCACCAAGGTCGAGGAGACCGGCGGCGCGAACTTCCTGTTCATCACCAAGGACGGCAAGGTCGTCACGCCCAAGTCCAACAGCATCCTTCCCTCCATCACCCGCCGCTCGCTGATGTATGTCGCCGAGCATTATCTCGGCTTGGAGGTCGAGCAGAGAGAGGTCTACTTCGACGAGGTCAAGGACTTTGCCGAGTGCGGTCTCTGCGGCACCGCAGCCGTGATCTCGCCCGTCGGCAAGATCGTCGACCACGGCAAAGAGATCTGCTTCCCCAGCGGCATGGAGGATATGGGTCCCGTTACCAAGAAGCTCTATGATACCCTCACCGGTATCCAGATGGGCAGACTGGAAGCGCCCGAGGGCTGGATCCGCGAGATCTGCTGATTTTCGGAGGTGTTTTCATGAAGAGGATACTGCTTGTGCTGCTCTGCGCGGCAGTGTGCGTCTCCTGCACCGCCTGTTCGTGGTTCAAGAAGCAGGCGTCCGCGACCTTCGGCGGTATCGATCAGCTCAGTATCGCGGAGGTGTCAAAGGGGGAGAGCGAAGGCGCGTCGCAGACCGGCCGCTCGATCGACGATTATATCGACAAGATCTATCAGCAGCTCGACGATTCCGGCGAGAGCCTGAGCGACGAATACTGCACGGGCAGGATTCTCTCCGAGGGCGACGACACGATGGTGTTTGAATACACCATGCGTGAGCAGAACGCGGGCTACAGCGACGAGGAGATCAAGAGGCTCTGTGATGAGACCTTCGTCGACAACAAGGAACAGTATCAGAAGGTCGTCGACGAGATGACCGCCTATGTGGGAAAGCCCTGCAAGCTGATCGTTCGCTATGTCAACGCCGACGGCAGTATCATCGCTTCGGAAACCTTCCACTAGCAGCGTGTCGCTGCACCCGGGGCGCCTATTAATACGTTTAATGTAAGCTAAACCATCATCAACGGCGCGTCATAACGCGGGAATGAACAGTTACCGTTCCCGCCTTTGGAATCGTTGCATGATTGGGAAAAATACAACAACAAAGTAAAAAGCACGGGATGCTGCAAGCGGGCAGCATCCCGTCAGTTTGTCGAAAAAACAAGTTTTCCAATTCAATGATGGTCAAATTTTATACAAAGCCTCCCTCTTCGAGGGAGGTGCCGAAGGCGGAGGGAGTTTTGCGCTGCTTTTTCTCATATCATTACGATATAAGAGGAAACCACACTCCCTCAGTCGCTGCGCGCCGGCTCCCTCTGAGAGGGAGCCTTTTTGGTGTCTTTTTCAATTGTTGTGATGGAGCATTTCACCTATCGGCATTTCTACAGTCTGACGTGATGCTGCAAGCGGGCAGCATCCCGTTTTTCCTGTTCGGCTTCATGAAGAAAAACCGCCGATCCTCCCAGTCGGCGGTGCGTTCCGCCGCCGCGGTCGGCG
>CACZWQ010000118.1 GCA_902784855.1 uncultured Ruminococcus sp.
GGGTTTGTTCGGGCATATATTTTTGAACTTATTATCAAACGTTGCACGCGCGGATTGACTCCCGCGGCACGCGGGCGGGCGCGGGTTAGATGAGATAATCTATGATTTTGTATACATTTCCGTCCATGACGGAATAGGTGCTGCGCAGCTCGCCCTCGATCTTCGGCGAAATGCTCTGGTGGATATACAGGCTATCGATGCCGAAATCCGCCGCGCCGCCGATATCCGACAGATAATCGTTGCCGACCATCACCGACTCTTCCTTTTTCAAGCCATAGCGGTCAAAGAGTATCTGAAAATAATGCGCGTCGGGCTTGGAGCACTCCTCGTCGGAGCTGATGCAGATGCCGTCAAAATACGGCGTCAGCCCCAGCATGTTCAGCTCATTTTCGGTAAACGTCCGCTGCGCGTTCGACAGCAGATAGATTTTGCCGCCGTTCGCCTTGATGGTGTCCAGCAGCTCTGTCACGCCGTCGTACAGCTTGATATACTTCGTCGAGAAGCAGCGAAACACCTCGCACACCTCCTGCACGAGCGCCTTCTTCGGCTTCACGCCCTTCTCGGTAAACAGCCTGCGAAAGACCTTTTCAATCTTGATATCGATGACCGAATATTCCGGATGCCGCCGATGGGCGGCTTTTTTTTCGCGCTCCACGAGCCTGCCGTAAGCCTGACCCAGCTCCTTATAGGTATAGTGCGCGCCGTAATAGCCGTAGAGGATCGCCATCTTCTTCCAGAGCTGCGCGCTCCACTCGTTGGTGTTGATGTCGATCAGCGTGCCGTATAAATCAAAAATGTAGTTTTGGTATTTCATCTCATCACCGCTTTCTCAGGATAGTTTTAGTATAACATGTCCGTCCGGGATTTGCAATAATCCGCAAAATATGATACACTGTTTTTGAGGTGGTTCGGATGACGAAAAAAGAGATCGCCTGCGCTGCGGTCAAGGCATTAAAAGAAGAATACCCCGACGCGAAGTGCTCGCTGACCTACGAGACGCCGCTGCAATTGCTGATCGCGACGCGGCTGTCGGCACAGTGCACGGACGCGCGCGTTAATCTCGTCACGCCCGCGCTGTTCGAGCGGTTCCCGACAGTCGACGACTTTGCCGACGCCGGCTATGACGAGGTGGCGCCGTACATCCAAAGCTGCGGGCTGTTCAAAACAAAGTCCAAGGACATCGTCGAGATGTGCCGCAAGCTCCGCGACGACTTCGGCGGCGAGGTGCCCGGCACGATTGAGGAGCTGACGACACTACCGGGCGTCGGCAGAAAGACCGCGAACCTGATCTGCGGCGACATCTTCGGCAAGCCTGCCGTCGTGGTCGACACACACTGCATCCGCATCACCACCCGTTTGGGCTTGCACACTCTGACCGACCAAAAGAAGATCGAAACCGCCCTGAAAAAGCTGCTGCCGCCCGAGGAGAGCAACGACTTCTGTCACCGCCTCGTCCTCCACGGCAGAGCTGTCTGCACGGCGCGCAGTCCGAAATGCGCGTCCTGCTGCATGAACAGCTTCTGCAAAACCGGCGTAAAGGAATTGAAAAATGGACATTAAACTGCTTGCACTCGACCTGGACGGCACCGCCCTGCATTCAAACAACACCCTTTCCCCCGCCGTGGCAGAAGCGATCGAGTCAGCCGCCGAAAACGGCATCGAGATCGTCGCCGCGAGCGGCAGACCGTATGGCTCCATGCCTTCCGATGTTTTGCACCTGCGCGGGGTCAACTATGTGATCTCGTCCAACGGCGCGGCGATCCACGACCGCACGGGCAGGCGGATTCACGAAACACCGTTGCGCGAGAGCGCCGTGCTGCAGCTGCTGGCGCTCACCGCAGATGTCGACCTGATCTGGGAAGCCTTTCTCGACGGTGAGACCTACACCGATAACCGCTATCTTTGCGACCCGATCAAATACGGCTGCACGCCCGCCTATGTCAGCTACGTGCAGGGCTCGCGCGGCGGCTTGAACGACATGCGCCGCTATATCTACGAGAACCGCTGCCGCCTTGACAGTGTGGAATACGTCTGTCCCGACAAGGCGCTGCGGGAATCCGTCCGTAAAAGGCTGGAACAGCATTTGCAGAATGTATATATCACCTCATCCTCGGCGAACTTCGTGGAGTTCATGGACGAGAACGCTACCAAGAGTGCCGCGCTGCGTCGGCTGTGCGACCTCCTTTCCGTTACGCTGTCTCAGACCGCCGCCTGCGGCAACGCCGACAACGACGCGGACATGATCGCCTGCGCCGGGCTGGGCGCCGCCGTTGCCAACGCGAGCGAAAGCTGCAAGCGTGCAGCAGACGTCATCCTGCCGTCCAACAACGATGACGGCGTGGTGACACTGATCGACTTGATCCTCAATAATAATACGATCCCTCCCAAGGCTGTATAAAGCCCCGGGAGGGATTTTTCAAAAGACGTATGCTTCGATGGCGTCCGGATCGTCGGGATCCTTTCGCGCGGCGGGAACGGCGCCCGTCATCTCGGTGGAAGAAACGATCTCGCCGTCAAGCTCCACGTCCCCGCTGTCGGGGTCAAAGATCCCGCTGTACTGTTGTGGCTTTCCGTGCAAGCGGTGAATATGCGGTAGGGTCAATGCAACCGCCTCCTTTCGGGATTAGGATAACCCGAAACGGCGGACAAATTCCTCAGAACAGAAAAAAAGCATCGCCATCGCGATGCCTCATTATTCCCCATAACCCAAGTACCTTCAAAACTGAATAAAGCAAGCAGAAGAGAAAATATTCATACTGACTGACCAAAGAAATCTGTGGATTTATTTGCATCATACCACTGTATGGTCAAGCCCTCGACCGATTAGTACTGCCAAGCTGAATGCCTCACGGCACTTACACACGCAGCCTATCAACCTCGTAGTCTTCAAGGGGTCTTACTCGTTAAACGATGGGATATCTAATCTTGGAGTCGGCTTCACGCTTAGATGCTTTCAGCGTTTATCCGTTCCGTACATAGCTGCCCAGCTGTGCCATTGGCATGACAACTGGTGCACCAGAGGTACGTCCATCCCGGTCCTCTCGTACTAAGGACAGAGCTCCTCAAATATCCTGCGCCCACGACAGATAGGGACCGAACT
>CACZWQ010000119.1 GCA_902784855.1 uncultured Ruminococcus sp.
TCTTTTTTATTCGCATAGGATGGTGCGCCATCAGGGACTCGAACCCCGGACCAACCGGTTATGAGCCGGTAGCTCTGACCAACTGAGCTAATGGCGCGTTTGCTTAACTCTCTCTATTATAGCGAAAACCCTCCCACTTGTCAACCCCCCGCGTGCCGCGGGGGTCAGTCCGCGCGTGAGAGGGTTGTTTGGACGGTGACCTTTCAAGCCCGCGTTATAGCGCGGGATAATAACCTAACCTATTTAGCAAACGTTTGATTCGCGGGTAAAGCGCCCTTGGGCGCGCGCGTGAGAGGGTTGTTTGGACGGTGACCTTTCAAGCCCGCGTTATAGCGCGCGAGCGTGACGCTCGACCCAGTCTGCGCGTGAAGTGTTGCGGAGTCGGTTAGTTCTTATCCCGCGCTATAACGCGGGTTTAAATTCTATCCTATTTTACAAACCTTGCAGGCGCGGATTGGTTCCCGCGACACGCGGGGCAAGATTGTTTTGGAATTATTGCAAAACTTTGGTTGCACTTTTCGAAAATGTTTGCTATACTGTTAAAGAATGAAATTTTAAAAGTGAGGTAATGCAATATGGCAGAAATCAAAGCATTCCGCGGCATGCGGTTCGATACCGAGAAAGCGGGCGACCTGAACACCCTCTGCTGCCCGCCCTATGACATCATCAGCGAGGATGAACGCAAGGCGTTTATCAAACAGAACGAGTACAATGTCATCCGCTTGGAGCTTCCCAAGGAGGGCGACGACGTCTATGCCCGCGCGGGCGAGATCCTCGATCTCTGGCGCCGCAAGGGGGTTCTGATCCACGAGGACAAACCCGCCGTCTATATCTACGAAATGGAATTCAACGCCTACAACAAGCGCAAATGCGTCAAGGGCATGATCGCCCGCGTCAAGGTCGAGGAATTCTCCAAGGGCGTCATCCTCCCCCATGAATTCACCCTCTCCAAGGCGAAAGCCGACCGCTTTAACCTAATGAAGGCGACCAACTGCAATTTCAGCCAGATCTACGCCCTCTACATGGACAGCGAGCACACCACCCTCAACACCCTCGACGCGCAGTCGAAGCGCGACGCCGACTATCAGTTCACCGACGACGACCGCATCACCCACCGCCTTTGGATCGTCACCGACGAGCGCGTCATCCAAAAGCTCTGCGCCGACTTTGCCGACCGCAAGCTCTATATCGCCGACGGTCACCACCGCTATGAGACCGCCGTCAACTACCGCAACTACTGCCGCGAAAACGGCATTTCCAAGCCCGGCGACGCGCAGGATTATCAGATGATGTACCTCGTCGACATGGAGCACCCCGGCTTGGTCGTTTTCCCGACCCACCGCATGGTGCGCGACCTTGAGGACTTTGATCCAAACGCCGTCCTCGAAGGCTGCGCCGAATACTTCGAGATCGAAAAGCACAGCAGCGTCGGCACCATGGTCACCCTGCTGAACAAAAAATATCAGGAGGGCAAAAAGGCGTTCGCCTTCTATGTCGGCAAGGGCGAGTGGTACCTGCTGACCCTGCGCGATATCGCCGTCATGAGCGAGGTGCTGCCCGACCTCAGCCCCGCCTCCCAGCAGCTCGACGTCAGCGTCCTGCACAGCCTGATTCTCGAGCGGACCATGGGTATCGACAAGGAGAACATGGCGAATCAGATCAACCTGACCTATACCAAGTTCTTTGAGGAGGCGATCGTCTCGGTCGATAAGGGCGACTTCCAGTGCTCGTTCATCCTCAACCCCACCCGCGTCACCGAGATCCGCGATGTTGCCGCAGCGGGCGAGAAAATGCCCCAGAAATCCACCTACTTCTATCCCAAGATGATCACCGGTATGGTCATGAATGACATCGGAGTGGAATAAATGAAGATCCTGACCGTTTTTACGGGCGGCACGATCAGCTGCTTTGACAAGGGCGGCGTACTGTCGCCCGACAGCGGCAGCGGCAGTCTCCTGCTCGAGCGCGCCCGGCAGGCAGGCGTCAAGGCTGAGTTCATCACGACTCAGCCTTATCTCGTTCTCAGCGAAAACCTCACTGCCGCCCACCTCACCGCCCTGCGCCGCTGCCTAGACGCACACCTCTCTGAGCCCCTTTCGGGCGTGATCGTCACCCACGGCACCGATACACTGGCTTATACCGCCGCCTATCTCGACTTTGTTTTCGGCGCTCAGCCTGTCCCGATCGCGCTCGTCTCGGCGAATTACCCGCTGCACGACAGCCGCTCCAACGGCTTGGAAAACTTTCTCGCGGCGGTAAAGCTGATCGAAGCGGGAGAGAGCGGCGTCTTTGTCCCCTACCGCAATACGGGCGCACCCTGTACGGCGATCCACCGCGGCAGAGACGTCCTGCCCCACCGCCCCTATGACGACGCGGTCGACAGCCTGTTCGGCAAGCCCTACGGATGGGTGCGCGCGGGCGGCTTTGTCCGCGATCCCGACTATCCGGAGCGGGTGCGGGAGGACCTGTCCGACTGCGAGCTGAACGGGCGGGTGCTGTTTCTGCGCCCCTATGTCGGGATGTACTATCCCGCCCTGCCCGACGACTGCAAGGCGGTGCTGCTGGAGAGCTGGCACGCGGGCACGCTGCCTACGGCGACCGAGGAGCTGCAGGCCTTCTGCCGGACCGCCCGCGAAAAACAGGTGCCCGTTTATCTGACGGGCTGCACAGAGGGCTTCGCTTACGAGAGCAAGCTGGCATATGACGCGCTCGGTATCCATGTCCTCCCTCCCATGTCCCCCATCGCCGCCTATATGTATCTCCTCCTACGGCTGTAGCCGTAGGGGTTGACAAATGGACGGGTTTTCGCTATAATAGAAGATACAATTAAAACCCCTTAAAGACAGTGACGGGAATAAGATATAAAATCCTTCGGCGCAGAGAGCCGTCGGTCGGTGTAAGACGGTGCGGAGATTTATATGGATAGCTCATCCCCGAGTTTTTCGCGTGAGTGGTCTCATGTAGCGCGGAACGCAGGACAGCGTTATCAGTCAGGACTTTGTTGGAAGTCTGTGAGGAGCGTGCGGTGACGTGCGCTTAAATCAAGGGTGGTACCACACATCCCCTTCAAGCAGATCTATCTGCCCGACCGCAGATGGCCGAACAACACCATCACCAAGGCGCCGATCTGGTGCAGCGTCGACCTGCGCGACGGCAATCAGGCGCTGATCGACCCGATGAACCTCGCGGAGAAGCTCGAATTCTTCCACGCCCTCGTCGACATGGGCTTTAAGGAGATCGAGATCGGCTTCCCCAGCGCGTCCGAGACCGAGTATGAGATCTGCCGCGAGCTGATCGAGAAGAACCACATCCCCGACGACGTCACCATCCAAGTGCTGGTGCAGGCGCGCGAGCACCTCATCCGCAAGACCTTTGAGGCGATCCAAGGCGCAAAAAACGTCATCGTCCACTTTTACAACTCCACCTCGACCCTCCAGCGCAAGGTCGTCTTTAAAACCGACATGGACGGCGTC
Source organism: uncultured Ruminococcus sp. (assembly GCA_902784855.1). Classification (GTDB taxonomy): domain Bacteria; phylum Bacillota; class Clostridia; order Oscillospirales; family Acutalibacteraceae; genus Ruminococcoides. The sequence goes on from CACZWQ010000119.1 coordinate 3,474, forward strand.
ATCGACATCGCCGTCGAGGGCGCACGGCTGATCAAAAAGCTGACCGACGAATACACGGGCGACGCCAACATCCGCTTTGAATACTCCCCCGAGAGCTTCAGCGGCACCGAGCCCGAGAACGCCGTCAGAATCTGCGACCGCGTCATGGAGGAGCTTGGCTCCACCAAGGAGAACCCCGTCATCCTCAACCTGCCCAACACCGTCGAGATGTGCACGCCCAACACCTATGCCGATCAGATCGAATATTTCATCCGTCACCTCAAAAACCGCGAGGCGGCGATCATCAGCGTCCATCCCCACAATGACCGCGGCTGCGGCGTCGCGGCGGGCGAGCTGGCGCTGCTGGCGGGCGCCGAGCGCGTAGAGGGCACCCTCTTCGGCAACGGTGAGCGCACGGGCAATATGGACATCGTCACCATGGGACTGAACATGTTCACGCAGGGCGTTGACCCGCAGCTCGATTTCAGCAACCTTCCCCACCTGCGCGACATCTACGAGCGCTGCACCAACATGAAGATCGACCCCCGCCAGCCCTATATCGGCGAGCTGGTATTCACCGCCTTCTCCGGCTCCCATCAGGACGCCATCAACAAGGGGTCGGCAGAGAGTATGAACCGATCATCCGCATCAACTCCCAGTCCGGCAAGGGCGGCGCCGCCTTTGTCATGAGCAATAACTTCGGCTATGACCTGCCCAAGCGCATGCACCCCGAATTCTCCAAGCTCGTACAGGCGAAGTGCGAGGAGCTGGAGCGCGAGCTGATTCCCAAGGAGCTGTTCGAGGTCTTTGAGGACAACTACCTCAACCATCCGATGAAGTACCGCCTCAAGAGCAGAAAGATCTACGAGGAATGCGACGGCGACAGAGATTACGTCCACTTCCGCGGCAAGATGGTCATCGACGGCAACAACGAGGTCGGTCTCTACGGCACGGGCAACGGCCCCATCGACGCGTTCTTTATCGCGCTGAAAAAGGTCGGTCTGGACAGATACCGTTTCAAGGGCTACAGCCAGCATGCGATCTCCGAGGGCTCCGATGCCAAGGCGGTCTCCTACATCGAGCTGCAAACCCCCGACGGCAGAGACATCTTCGGCGTCGGCATCGACTCCAACGTCAATATCGCGTCGGTGCTGGGCGTATTGAACGCTATCAACCGAGCCGAGGCAAAAAACTGATCAAAGCTTTATACACGGCAAAGCGCCGCGCGGCAAAACCGCGCGGCGCTGTTTTATTGATTCAACATTCGGATAAACACAAACGCTTCCGTTAAAATGCAGTGATGATGTTCGCAAGGTAGCGCTGGATCTCGGTGACGTCTCTGATGTCCACGCGGTTATCCTTATTGACATCCGCATTACGGAGTTGCTCATCGGTCAGGTCGACCATCTCTGTCAGATACCGCTGGAGCATGGTCGCGTCGTCGATCGTTACGCTGCCGTCGAGGTTGACGTCGCCGAGAAGCGGCTCGGTCGCGGGCTCCTTGACGGTGTAGGACAGGATATAGGTGTCGGCATCCTTGCCGGGAGTCAGCGCGAAGGTCACTTCCATCTTGCCGGGGACAAAGAGCTTGTTCGCTTCTT
>CACZWQ010000120.1 GCA_902784855.1 uncultured Ruminococcus sp.
CGGCGATATCGGGCTTTTTCCTTTTTACTGCCGTTCCGAGAGCCATGACGGCGATCAAGCCGGCAAACGGAATGAAGGCGGAGGCGCCTTCCAGCCAATCCAACAACAAGCTGACGGCAAGCACAAGAATCGTACAAACCGGCAGCGATAGCTTGGCTTTATCAAAAAAGATACTCAGCAATAATCCGATACCGAAGCCCGCAGCTGTTCCGATGATGATCGATACCGGGATATTCGCAAAGCTCAACCATGAAACGCTCTCACCCTTTGCAAGTCCGGTAAAGGTGGTGAACAGCACGATGACAAAGACGTCATCAACGGAAGCGCCCGCGAGGATCATCTGCGGGATGCCCTTGGAGGTTCCCCTGTTTTCATCGATCAATCGGATCATGCGTGGAACGACAACAGCAGGTGAAACCGCCGCGATCACGGCGCCGAGGATCGCCGCGTCCAAAAGCGACAAGCCCAACAGCTTCGGGGCAAGCAACAGCATGCCCAGTATTTCAAAGCAGGCGGGAACAAAACACATCAGGATCGCGGGACGCCCTACCCTTTTCAGGTCGGAAAGGTTTAATTTCAGACCGGCTCTGATCAAAATGATGATAAGCGCGATCCGCCTCAGCTCGGCGGAAATACCGAGCAAGCTTTCGTCAAGCAGATTCAAAACGTGCGGTCCCAACAAAATTCCTGCTATGATCATGCCGAACAGCGCGGGAAACCTGGCTTTTTTACACAGCCATCCAAGCAGCAGCCCCGAGATCAGGATGAGTGAGATACCGATCAACATACAAATCCTCCTTATCACGCAGAAAAAGCCGACAATTCCTGCGTTTGAAATCGCAGAAGTCATCAGCTTTCATAAGCGGTTTAGGATAAAAATCCAAGGGAGAACCTCATTCCCCTTGTATAGATTCTACTTGATTTTCTTTGAAAAGTCAATGTTTTCCGGAAATCTTTTTCACCGCGCCGCTTTTTCGCCGCTTTCGATACTATCATACAAATCAAAAATTCATTCCGCGTTCTGTCGGTCTTGCACGGGACAGCAAGCGATTCATTCGCTGCCTGCCGTGGAAACGGATAAAAAAAGTGAGCGAGCTTTCAGGATTTTTTCAACTTCCTTTGCTATCATACAGTCAAACAAAAACAAAGGAGGCAATCCTATGAAAACCAAGATCGGAAAAAAGGCTTTCGCGCTGATCGCGGTACTCGCCGCAGCAGCCACCACCATCTCGCTGACGTCCTGCGGCAGCGAAACATCCTCCTCCGCAAAGACGGCAGTGACCTCTGCGGTATCGGCAGCGACAAATGATGAAACCGAAACGTCGGCGGCAGCCGCCGCATCCAAGCCGCTCGCAGAGAGCGACATCCCCATCAAGGAGACGATCGAAAACACTGCCGACGGCGAGCATGCGATCACCGCCGACGGCGAGACCAAGATCATCGGCAACACCCTCGTGACCAAGACAGGCGAGGCTGACGGCGACGAAGCCGACTTCTACGGCGAGAACGCCGCGATCTTCGCGACCAATCAGGGCACGCTCACGCTGTCTCAGATGGTCATCAAGACCGACGGCACCCATGCAAACGCGGTATTCAGCTATGGCGAGGGCACGACGGTCCACATCACGGATTCCTATATTGAGACGAGCGGCAACTGCTCGGGCGGCTTGATGACGACGGGCGGCGGCACGATGAACGCTGAGAACCTCACCATCAAGACCTCGGGCAACTCCTCGGCAGCGATCCGCTCCGACCGCGGCGGCGGCACCGTCACCGTCACGGGCGGCGACTACAGCACGAGCGGCAAGGGCTCGCCCGTCATCTACTCCACCGCCGACATCACGGTCAACAACGCGACAATGACCTCCACCGCCTCTCAGGGCGTCGTGGTCGAGGGCAAGAACTCCGTGACGCTCAACAATGTCGACCTCACTGCCGACAACAACACCAAGAACAGCGACAAATCGAACTACTATCAGGCGGTCATGATCTATCAGTCAATGTCGGGCGACGCGGCGGAGGGACTCTCCTCCTTCACGATGAACGGCGGCAAGCTGACCAATCAGAACGGCGACGTGTTCTTTGTCAATAACACCGCCACCGAGATCACCCTCAGCGGTGCGTCCATCACCAACAACGGCGACGGCGTCTTTCTGAGAGCAGCAGCGGCAGGCTGGGGCAACGAGGGCAGCAACGGCGGACAGGTGACGCTCAACGCGGCGAACCAGACCATCGACGGAGATATGATCGTCGACGATATCTCGCATCTCAATCTCTATCTCAAGAGCAATTCCTCCTATACGGGTGCGATCAACAGCGACGGTCAGGCGGGAGAAGTCTATGTGGAGATCGAGGACGGCTCTGTCTGGACGCTGACGGGAGACAGCTATATCACAAGTCTCACCTGCGGAACGGGCGCGATCGACCTCAACGGCCACACGCTCTATATCAACGGCGAAGCGTACACCGCCGGCACCGCATCCTCCGGCACCGCGATCGAAGTGACCGTTTCCTCCGGCTCCTCCGGCGGTATGGGAACACCTCCGGGCGGCATGGGAACCCCTCCCGACGGAAAGGGAAATCCTCCCGAAGGCAACCCGCCCGCCAAGCCCGGTGAGCAAAACCAAGCAAACTGATTTTCATGTCGATATTCTTCTTTCTCAACAGCAGGCAGGGGCATCCGGACAGCCCCTGCCTGCTGCATTGCGGGCGCTTTAGAGCATGAGAGAAAGGAAAAAGTGAGGTAACGAAAATTTTTTCAAAATAATGATTGACATTTGCAGAGAGTTTTGGTATAATACATTTTGTGAGTGAACAAAAGCTCGCAAAACAGCATAAGCAGGTATGGCGGAATTGGCAGACGCGCATGGTTCAGGTCCATGTGAAAGCAATTTCATGCAGGTTCAAGTCCTGTTACCTGCACCAGTATGAGTGTTCTTTAAGTTATGGGCACTCATTCTTTTATTCAATTTCATCCGATTTGTATGTAGTGAGCAGGTTTTGCGCCTGCTCACTTTTTGCTTATGCGGACTTTGCTGTGGGGATATACTCCACGTCGACGCCTTTTCGGGTGTTGGCTTTGTAGTTTTCGTCCTCTGATGACGGCAGTTCTAAGTAGCCGACAAAGCGATAATAGATGACGATGCGTTGCGTGTAGTTCTTTTTGCCGCCTTCCTTTTCGTACACATCAATGTGGTCGATAAGCTCTCTGAGCATTGGTGCTGTCAGTGAATCCATCTCCATAAATTTACGGACAGCTTTTAGGAAATCATCCTTGTTCTGCTCCATCTCGCTGATTTTGGCAAGACGTTCCTTGTTCTCGAAAATCTTTGTTTTAAGTTCAAGGCGTTCAACCTCGTATTTGTGTGACAGCTCCATATACATCTCATCGCTCAACTTGCCCGATACATTGTCCTCGTAGGTTTTTGCGAAAAGCGAAGTGAGCATTTCGTTTCGAGCGGTTGCCCGGTTCAGCTCTGTTTCTAAGGTTTTCTGCTCCGCCAACATATCGGCGTTGGTTTTCTCGGCGAGAAGCTTTGCAAATTCTTCCTCATTAGATTCCAGATACTTTGCTAAACGCCGAAGTTCCAGCATTACGACCTGTTCGATAGCGTCGGCACGGATATAATGGCGGGATTCGCAGTTGCCACGGGTATCTTTCTTATAGTTGGAGCAGCTGAAATAATGGATTTCCTTGTTAGTGGTATTCGTGTGATACCATAGCTTACTGCCGCAATCGGCACAATAAAGAAAATCGCAAAACATATTCTTCTCGCCGTTTTCCTGTTTAGGAGCACGGCGCTTTGTCTTTACGACAAGCGTCT
>CACZWQ010000121.1 GCA_902784855.1 uncultured Ruminococcus sp.
GCGTTGGGGAAGGATTTCAGTTCTCCCGTATGATCGGCGTGCTTGTGTGTTACAAGAATGGCTGTCACCTGCTCGGGTTTGTATCCCAGTGCTGCAAAGCTCGTCAAAGAATTAAATCTCTATACGGCAGAAGAATACGCGAAGCTGGATCAAATCGCTTATCCTGCCGGATCGGAGAGCAGCGAAAAGGAAGGCATGATATGAAAAGAATCAACGGACTCCAATTTCTGCGCCTGATCGCTTTTTTATGTATCTTTTTCTCACACGCGATGCGCGAGCTTTCGATCCTGGGCGCGGCGGGCGTATCGGTCTTTATTATTCTCTCCGGTTTTTTGATGACATATAATTACTATGACCGGGAGATCACGGTCAACCCCTTCAAGTTTGCCGTCAGGAAGATCAAGCTGCTGTACCAAAAGATCATGAACAGAAACGCAAATCGTTGAGCTTATACTGCTTGATGTTGATACCGTTGATCAGGATCTCACCCGCTGTCGCGTCGTACAAACGCGGCACAAGGTTCAGCAGGGTGGTTTTTCCGCAGCCCGTCGCACCAATAAACGCAACCGTCTCGCCGGGCTTTGCCGTAAAGCTGATATCCGAGATCGTATCGGCAGCCGCGCCGGGATACCGGAAGCTGACATGGCGGAACTCGACGGCAGCCGGTTGTTCTGCGTCATTCTCGGCGCCGGCGCCGTCCTTGATCATGATATCGGTATCCAGCACTTCTCTGATACGCTTGACCGACGTCACAAGTCCCGGCACCAGTACAAGGCCCTTGACCAGCATGATAAACGCCTGTACGCACAGCATGGCGTAGGATGAAAACGCGATCATATTCGCATAGTCGGCGGCACGCTCGGATACCGGATCGCCGGCGATAATGCCGGCGCCGATCCAGTAGATGGCGATGGTCAGTCCGTAGATGATGGTGATCATGCCCGGCAGCAGGAACGACATGCCGCGCTCGACAAAAATACTGATATCCGTCAGCTTGCTGTTGGTCTTATCAAATCGGTTTTCTTCGTATCGCTGCGCGTTAAAGGCGTGCACCACCCGGATACCGTTCAGGTGCTCGCCGATAAAGCGGTTCTCGTCATCGGTAAAGGTCTGCAATTTGAGCATTTTCGGGATGGTCACCGCAAAAATGACGCCCATGAGGATCAGCGTCAAGATCACCGCCGCGCCGGTAGAGGAAAGCCACGCGATATCGGCGCCCGCCATCTTGATGATTGCAAGTGTGGCGAGGACGACTGCCTTCATCAGAAACAGCGCGCCGTTCGACCAAAACTGATAGATATAATTGATGTTCTTCGTGCAGCGCGTGATCAAGCTTGCCGTCTGAAACCGACTCATTTCACCGAGCGAAAAGGACATCGTCTTGGTATACACGGCGCTTCGCATGCGCGTCGTCAGGTTGGAGGACGCGCCGGAAATAAAGAAACTCGAAAGGATTGAGAACAGCAGGCTGCCGAACGCGCACGCAAGCATAATCAGACCGGGCTCGACCAGATCCTCCGGCTTTACCCCGCTGGTCTGAACACGCAGGGTTATGGTGGAAATATACTCCGGGATCTTCAGGTCAAGCCACGACTGCGCCGTGACGCAAATCAGGCAGATCAGCAGCGAGAGCTTATCCTTTGTTTTTAAAAAACGTAAAGTCATTTTCATCGTTTAACTCTGTCCGAACAGACGGGTCAGCTCGTCGAGCCTGTCAGGGGTGATGATCTCGTTGAACTGCCTGTCTGAATCAATCAAATAAATATTGCCGCCGTCTGACGGTTTGAATTCTCCGCTGAGCGGCTTGCCTGTTTTCGCGTAATGTACAAGCTCGGCGTTCATCTTGGCGCCTATCTCGCGGTCGGTATCCGTCCAGTAATCCTTGCGCAGATCGGAAAGATGGTTGGTAAAATACGGGACCTCAAAAGAATGGAACGCGCCGAAGCGTTCGGATAGCGGTCCGGGCATGACATGTCTGAACATATAGATGTAAGTATCGCTGTCGGGAGCGGCTGAAAAACGCGCCGCGGCGAAATCCAGCATTCCTTTAAGCAGGATATCGCGCGCCAAGGGGCGGATCGCCGTCTTGAAATCCTTTTCATCCGCGACATACTTTTTCTCGATCGCCTCAGCGGAATCGGGATACAGCTTTTTGAGCAACGCGCGGAACGCGTCGATATCGGCGCAGGCAAATATCATGCGGCAGATCTTCATGATCTGTCCGTCCTCGGCGACAACGCCCATCATAAAGGGCTTATCCGCGCCGTATCCCTTTTTGACGCAATCGCAGAACTGACCGTCGACATAATAGCCGTCGATCGCCGGGATGCTGTCCGTAAAATGCGGCAGATATTCCTGCGGAGCAACCTCGCGCATCTTCTGAAGGCTGCCGCCGAAATCCTGCTCCAGTTGATTGCCGACGGCGCAGATCTCGTCAAGCGTCCGCCACTCCTTCATATAGTATGAATTGTATCCCATCGACAGTGTTCTGGCAAAAAGGTCCTTCGCCACCGGGCTGACCGAAAGCAGGTTGACCTCTGACGCGCCGGCGCTTTGACCCCAGATCGTCACGTTCTTCGGATCGCCGCCGAAGCGCTCGATATTGTCCCTGATCCATTTCAGCGCGGCGATCGCGTCGGAGAGCATGTAATTGCCTGCGATCCCTTTGTCGGACTCACGGCGCAGATCATCATTCGCGCACCATCCAAAAACGCCCTCCCGGTGATTGAAGGAAATATAGATCACGCCGTTTTCGGCGCATGCCATACCGTCATAGATCTCACAGGAGGAACCTCCCGATACAAAGCCGCCGCCGTAAAAATACAGAATGACAGGCATTCCCGTTTGTCCCTCGGGCACCCACAGATTCAGCGTCAGACAGTCCTCGGAATAATCCCTGTTGTCGAT
>CACZWQ010000122.1 GCA_902784855.1 uncultured Ruminococcus sp.
CTCGAGGGACACCCCCATCGCTGCGAGTATCCCGCCGCAGATTCTCAGTGGGACGGGCTGACGCCGCAGCCGCTTGAGAACGGACGCTTTTGCTATGCGCCTGTCACCCACAAGGCGACGCTGGGCAGGATCGTGGAGCTGCTGCGCACCTTCCGCGATCAGCCGCAGACGCTCATGATGCCCTCAATTCCGCAGGGGAGCTTTGAGAAAAAGCTGTATTCGATGTATCTGTCTTACCTGCCCGCCGATAAGGTCGCCTTTGACCTGAAAATGAACAGCGACGACCGCGGCAGCTTCACCGAGCTTCTGAAAACCGCGGATCACGGACAGTTTTCAGTCAATATCAGCAAGCCCGGTATCACCAAGGGACAGCATTGGCACAACACCAAATGGGAATTCTTCATCGTTGTTTCCGGTCACGGCCTGATCCAAGAGCGCAGGATCGGCACTGACGAGGTGATCGAATATGAGGTGAGCGGCGACAGGATCCGCGCGGTGCATATGCTGCCGGGCTATACGCACAACATCATCAACCTTTCCGAGACGGAAAACCTGGTCACGGTGATGTGGGCGAACGAGGTGTTTGACCCCAACCGCCCCGATACCTTTTTTGAACCTGTGGAGTGAGGAAGAGCTATGGAACAATGGAAAGAAAACGGAAAGCTCAAGCTGCTGATCATCGTTGGAACCAGACCGGAGATAATCCGTCTGGCGGCGGTCATCAAGAAATGCAGAAAATACTTTGACACCCTTCTGGCGCATACGGGTCAGAACTATGATTACAACCTCAACGGCGTATTCTTTCGCGATCTTGAGCTGGATATGCCTGAAATATATATGGAGGCGGTCGGCGACAGCCTCGGACAGACGATGGGCAATATCATCGCCAAAAGCTATGATCTGATGGAGCGCCTGAAGCCGGACGCGGTGCTGGTGCTGGGCGATACCAACAGCTGCCTTTCGGTCATCGGCGCAAAGCGCCTGCACATCCCGATCTTCCACATGGAGGCGGGCAACCGCTGCAAGGACGAGTGTCTTCCCGAGGAGACCAACCGCCGCATCGTAGACATCATCTCCGACGTCAACCTCGCCTATTCCGAGCACGCGAGAAGATATCTCGCAGACTGCGGTCTGCCGAAGGAGAGGACCTATGTGACGGGAAGCCCGATGGCGGAGGTATTGCGCGCCAATCTGGACAAGATCGAAGCGTCGGATATCCACAAAAGGCTCGGCTTGGAGAAAGGCAGATATATCCTTCTCTCCGCTCACCGCGAGGAGAATATCGACACGGAAAAGAACTTTGTCTCGCTGTTCACGGCGATAAACAAAATGGCGGAAAAATACGATATGCCGATCCTCTACTCCTGTCATCCCCGCTCGAAAAAGCGATTGGAGCAGAGCGGCTTTGTCCTCGACAGGCGCGTTATCCGACACGAGCCTCTCGGCTTCCACGATTACAACTGCCTGCAGATGAACGCCTTCGCGGTCGTTTCCGACAGCGGAACGCTCCCTGAGGAGAGCAGCTTCTTCACCTCTGTCGGAAAGCCGTTCCCCGCTGTCTGCATCAGAACGAGCACCGAGCGTCCCGAGGCGCTCGACAAGGCGTGCTTCATCCTCTCGGGCATCGATACCGTCGGCTTGCTGCAGGCGGTCGATACCGCGGTCGAGATGGTGCGCAACGGCGACAACGGAATCCCTGTCCCGGACTATACTGACGAGAATGTCAGCGATAAGGTCGTCAAGATCATACAGAGCTATACCGGTGTGGTCAACAAGATGGTATGGCGCAAGGAGTGACGGCTGAGCGGAGAGGAGTAATGGAATGAAAGAGTTTTCGTTTATTTGTATCAGCTACAATCAGCAAAAGGAGATCGTCGAGCATCTTGAGAGCATCAGACAGCTGGTCGAGCGCTTCGGCGGGAATACGGAGAACGACCTGATCGTTGCCGACGACGGCTCCGCCGACGGCACTGCCGCCGTCGCCCGCGAATGGATCGGGCGCAACCGCGGTCTTTTCCGCAGAGCGGAGGTTTTGCCGGAAACCGCGAATATGGGCACGGTCCGCAATATTTACAGGGCGATCGACAGCTGCCGCACCGAGAACTTCAAGATCCTCGCGGGCGACGACAAATACAATCTCTGCGATATTTACGCGCTGTATGATTCGCTCGGCGACGATATCGTCATCACTCCCGTGCTCCCGTTCGGCAACTTCGGCTCGATGGGAAAAAAGCTGATAGAGAGCTTCAGACGTTCATACCGCCTGACGATGGCGTATAACAAAAACAATAATATCGGAGAGCTGATCCTCTTCCGCAACTATCTGCTGGCGCCCGGCGTGTTCACTCCGTCAAGGTACTGGCGTGACAGCGAGGCCAGGGAGCTTTTGCACCGCTTCCGTTACATCGAGGACACCCCGCTGTGGATGAAGCTGATCTATGAAAGAAGGACCCCGGTACGTTTTGAGCCGGTCCCGTATATTTTTTACCGTATAGACGCGGAGCAGATGCTGTCCTCGCAGAGGACCGCCGGTATCCGCGAGCAGGATGATGAGGAAATGCGCAGGCAGTATCCTCAAAGACTGCTGGACAAGAGAAAATTCTTCCGTCCCTCCTTTTACAGATTTATGGCGGTGAAGACGTTTTACACATTCTCCGACCGCTACGACGGGTTTTTTAAGGAAAACCCCGAGGTCAAAAGAGTTTATTACGATTTGATAAGCAGGTGAACATCAATGCAGGTGATCAAATATGTTTTTCAGCCTCACGGCGACGACCGCGGTCAGCTGGTGGCGCTGGAGGAATTCAAGGATATCCCGTTCAGGATCAAGCGCGTCTATTACCTTTATGACACAAAGGAAAACGTCACCAGAGGTTATCACGCGCACAAG
>CACZWQ010000123.1 GCA_902784855.1 uncultured Ruminococcus sp.
AAGGTGGTCGGCGTGACGTATTCCAATGACGGTAAGACCGATCAGTTTTTTGATTTCATCAATCCGTATCCGTTCCGTTACCGCGTGGAATGGGGCGCGCTGTTTATCGAGCTGATTGCCGCGGCGATCGTTCTGTTTCTGACCTCCTACAAGATAGCCCGCATTATCTATGAGATAACGGTCAATCAGTTTTTGGTGCTGTTTTTCGGAGCGGCGGATCTGTCAAGCGGACAGCGCACAAAAGAAATTTTGAAGTCGCTGTTCGGCTTGGTGCTGTCGCTGTTCTTTGCCGTTGTGATGGTAGAGTTCTACTTCATTATCGCGGAAGCGGTCAATCATATCACCTTTATTCCGAACGACGGAAGCAACAGCAACAACTGGATGAGGGCGCTCGTGCAGTTGTTTGTGGCGATGGCGGCGATCAAAGGTCCCGCGGTACTGGAGAGAGTCCTCGGCATTGAGGGCGGCGTCAGCGGCGCGTGGCGCGACGTTGGAACAGCGACAAGGCCGGCTCGCAATACCGCCAAAAGAGCCGCGTCCGCTGCCGCGAAGGGCTTGGCGGTCGGTGCGCTGGCAGGCAGCTATTACGGCGCGACAAAGCTGAGAGGTGCGGCGGCGCAGCGCGAAGCCAATAAGAACGGCAACCAGCGCAGGGTAACAAAGAGATCGTCCGCTTTTGATAAATCCCGTTCCGAAACGGCAGGTATCGACGGACAGTTCTCGGCTATCTCCAAGAAAAATAAGGTGCGCAGTGATGAAAAGCTTACGCGCGGCGCAAATCGCTCACGCGCGGCGCAAATCGCGGAAAGCAAGCGGCAACCGGTCAGTTCACGGCGCAGAGCAACGATATTGCAGCCAAGGTGAAGGACGGCGATAAAAAGAGCGCGGTGCGCGAAAATGAGCTGATCGCCAACCGTTACCGCGGCAATATTCAGAACGCGGCGTTGGCGGAGCAGGCGAGAGAAAGGGCGAACGGCATAACCATGTCGGATAAGGACGCGCTCAAAAAAGCGTATGAGAACCACGGCTTCTCAAGCTCACAGGCGGAATCCTTGGCTCATCGTGATGTTTCCTCCGGCGGTTACAGCGAGAAGAAGGAGAAATTCGACAACAGCATTTCCGCTCAGGCGAAGCAGCGTTACGAAACGAACCCGACAGAGTATAAGAATATGAGCGAAGCCTACCGCGCTTCCGCCTCGGAACACTACAAGGCGCTCGGCTTTGACGACGCGACGGCGAACAATTTGGCAAAGGAAACCGCGAACCGCGTTCTGGTTGACGATATGCAAACGGTTGTCAGACAAAACGCGCAGTCGGCTCTGAGCAGAGCGACCGCCGCGGAATTGAGTACCTACGTTGACAAGAGCGGAGCTCCTCTGCCGCGTGAGGAAATCGAGAGGCAGTATTTAACCAATTCGGCAACCGAAATACTGAGCAGTTCTTCTTCTGTCGGCTATACAGGCAGCATCGACGATGCGGTCAGCCAAATGCTGTCGCAGGGAACCCTGCGCGAAGGGGTTCAGAGAGGAAGGATCGCCAACAACGTACAGCGTGAACGCGCGGAGGTCAATACGCGCGCAGCGGCGCTGGGCAGAGAACAGCTCGGTCCGGGCGCAAAAGCGGCGGCGACCATGACGGTCGGTTACTTCGGCGAACGCATGATGGAAACGCTTCACGATTCCGGTTACAAGGTCGGTTCCAGGAAAAAGGAACGCAGAACGCTCAACAGGACTGTCAAGCAGGGCGAGAAAGCCAAAAAGAAAAGATAACAGTATTTCCGCAGCGGTGCCGGTCATCGCTGCGGAGCAAAGGATTGGTGAAATATGAATGAATTTCAGATGATTGAGGAAATCAAGGTCGAAACGAAGATGTTCAAGTTCATTGACATCATCAGCGTCTTTGTCATCATGGGCTTTTTGATGCTCGGCTTTCTGATTTCCAATATGGTGCTAATCACCTTGAAGATCCCCTTCATTATCTANNTGTATATCCGCAATCGCTACCGCGCAAGGAATCCTTACCACGCCGTTGCGTGCGAGATGCAGGCAAATGACGTGATCGCCTGCAATCCGCTGATGTATAACGGCAGATATCTATTGGAACAGGGGGCAGACAGTGAGTAATAAACGATTATCTAAGGACGAACGCCGCAGGATAAACACCCGCAAAAAGCGCGATAAAAAGGCGGCGGCGCAGACAAAAAGGTACGCTTCGCTGAAAATCCCCATCATCGATACCGTCAGAGACGCGTTTCAGCTGCGCGACGGCGGCTTTATGGATATGCTCGCGATCCGCACAAAGGATTTGGAGAATGCCTCCGAGGAGGACGTCAACCGCGATATGTGGCTGCTCACGAGCCTGTTCAAACGATATTCGGAGGATATCAAGATCATCTCCATCAACTTCCCGACGAATACCAAGACACAGCAGGCTTACTTTGAGCAGAAGCTGATGCACTGCAGTCATCCGTTGCTCAAACCGATTTTAGAGGAAAAACTCGCCGAGCTGGTAGCGTTTGAAAAAACAAGCATTTGCCGCGAGCATTATCTGATGTTCTGGGGCAGGAGCTTTGAGGATTTGCAGAAGAACAGGTCAAGCATTGCTTCGGCGCTCGGCAGGGAGCTTTGTATGTCCGTGTCCTTATCCAAGAAGATTCAGATATTGTTTTCGCTCAATAATCTATCCGCTTCCGTGTTTTACGACGAAAACGCGGCGGAATACATAGAAGCGGAGAACAAAAACGAGCTGGTCGAACAGTACGGATATAACCCTTATCTGCTCAACGCGATACAGCCGATGGGCGGCTTTGAGCTGAACCATACCGATTATGTCAAAACGGGCAACGGATACGAAACCTGTCTGTATGTCTACCAGTACCCGAAAATCGTGGACAGGCATTGGCTGGCGGCGGTGACGAACAATCCCGCTTTTGAAGAACGGTATCGCGGAATACAAGGGCAGGATTGGCACCGCGAAGAACACGCTGGATGCGATGGACGCCGACGAAAAGCGCATAGAGCTCAGCGAGATCGCGTATAAGGTGCAGCAGCTCGGCGAGGTCATCAAGCGTATCACCACACGGATCTATGTCGCCGGCGCGTCCTATGCCGATTTGATGGAGCGCGCGAACTATATCAAAAAGGAGGTCTGCGAGTCAAAGGACTGGCTTGCTGCGATCAATCTCAACGAAATGGAGTATGAGTGGTGCGCCAAGCTGCAGCCCGCGTCGATCCAGCGCAAGGACGTGCTGAGCAAACGCAACGGCAAGCCTGTGCCCGCCACGACGCTGGGCGGCGGCGATCCTTTCCATTACACCTCGCTTAACGATAAGTACGGCTCCAATCTCGGCTACACCTTGTCGAACGGAGAGGACGGCAGAGTGTTGTTCGATTTGTTCCAGTCCGACGATATCCGTACCTCCTACAACTTTATCGCCGCGGGCGTGATGGGCAAGGGCAAATCCACTCTATTGAAAAAGCTGCTCAGAGACCGCGCCGGACGCGGAGATTACGTCAGAGTCATCGATGTGACGGGCGAGTTTACCGATACGGCGCTCGCTGTCGGCGGCAAGGTCATCTATCTGGACGGCAACGGCGGTATTTTGAACCTGTTTCAAATCAATAAGGTCGCCGAGGACGATATGGACTCCTATTCCTCTCACATCTCCAATCTGGTGACGATCTATAAGTTCATCGCGCCCGAATCCACGCACGTGGAGCAGTTGATTTTTGAGGATATGCTGCGTCAGCTGTACGAAAGCTACGGCATGACGCCCGAGCAGTTTATGAAGTCCGGCTTGAAAATCACGGAGCTGCCGGCTAAGTCTTATCCGATATTGGAGGAGCTGCTGCCCTTTATCGACAGGGCGGAGCAGGAGGAAACCAACCTCGATACCGTCAATTATCTGCGCAATATCAAGCAGGTCGTCGGCAGTCTGGTGCGCAACTTCGGCAATATCTTCAACGGGCATACCTCCATTGATAATCTGATCGACACGCAGGTGGTCATCTACAACATCGCGGAGCTATCCGGCAAGCGCAGCGAGATATTTGACGCGCAGCTCTTCAACGCCCTGTCGCTGTGCTGGGCGAACGCCGTCAAGACAGGCACGCGCATGAAACGGCTGTATGAGGAAAAGCAGATCGCGTTTTCTGACGTCAGACATTTTCTGCTGCTGATAGACGAATCCCATAAAACCATCAACGCGCTCAAGCCCTACGCGGTGGAGCAGGTGCTCCGTTACGCGAGAGAGGGACGAAAGTTTTTTGCCGGTATCGGTCTTGCCTCGCAGTCTATCCGCGACTATGTGCCCAACGGCGTAAACAGCGACGCTGCGGACAAAATCAAGCGGCTGTTCGAGCTGTGTCAGTACAAGTTCATTCTGATGCAGGATTCCAACAGCCTCAGAGTGATTCGTGAAATCTTCTCAGAACAGTTCACCGAAGCGGAGATCGCCATGATCCCGCGACTGGAGCGCGGACAGTGTATTCTGGCGATCAACGGCGACAAGAACGTGACGCTTCAGGTGGAGGTGACCGAGGAAGAACTGCGTATGTTCAAGGGTGGTGTGTGATGTATGGCAGAATACGACGCCAATGAACAGAGCGATTTACAGGAGCTGGAAGGCGGGATAGAGCAAAATATCTCCGATTCCGCTTCGGCGGCAAAGGATATTTACAAGGCGCAGAAAAGATTCCGCGATAATCACCATAGCAATGCCGATGAAGCGGAGGACGCCGAGCCTGCCCGTCACGGAAAAGAGAGCGATAAGACGTTAAACCAAAACAGTGGTCAGCAGAAGAAGCCGCCGAGCGGTAAAGCCAAGCCAAAGAATCAGCAAAAGAAATCGCTGAAGGATAAAAAATCCGCCGAAGCCTCGGCTGCGAAGAAGTCAAGCTCCAAGCTCGCGCAGAAAAAGAGCAAGAAGTCAGCCGAGAAGTCGGAGGAAGCAGCGAAAAAAGGGCTCAAAAAGCTGTGGGGGATCATCACCGGTATTTTCGGCGCGATGTCGGTTCCCGTTGTCTGTATTCTTTTGATCGTCGTGATTTTGATTTGCATCATCTTCGGTGCCGTCGGATCCGCCGCTTCCACAAGCAGCAGCGGGGGCGGCGGAGGCGGTTCTCAGGTCGGCAGCGGAACCTATATCGAGCTGTTGAAGGGCGAAATCAACAACGGCGGTCAGAAATACTGCGACGTGATGAACGGCGGCGATCTGGTGGACTGGTGCGCGATCTTCGTCGGCTGGTCGATCAAGCAGGTGGGGAAGGAGCCGTCCGATTACGGCTACAGTCCTGGCGTCGGGGAGTTCCAGCGCAGCGCCGCCGCGAAGAATACCTATCACGAAAACGACGGCAGCTATACGCCCCGGCCGGGAGATTTTGTGATTTGCCGCAGCAGCGATTGCCCTCGAAATTCGCATATCGGCGTGGTGATCGCTGTGAACGGCGACGAGTTCACGACGATCGAGGGCAACACCA
Source organism: uncultured Ruminococcus sp. (assembly GCA_902784855.1). Lineage (GTDB taxonomy): Bacteria > Bacillota > Clostridia > Oscillospirales > Acutalibacteraceae > Ruminococcoides. The sequence goes on from CACZWQ010000123.1 coordinate 5,478, forward strand.
GAGGCGGCGGAGGCGTGTGGTGCTATACCAGTATCGTCAGCGAAAACACGCGCTATCTGTCCTCGTGGACTACGCAGGGCTTTATCTCAACCGATTTAGCGGGCGCGTCGATCCAAACGAGCGGCG
>CACZWQ010000124.1 GCA_902784855.1 uncultured Ruminococcus sp.
GACCGGCAGCGTGGTCAACTGCTCAACGGCGGGCACGCGCCGCGTGACGCTGAAATACGCCGTCAGCTATGACGACAGTCTCACCAAGGTCAAGAGCGTGATCTACGGGGTGATCGCCGAAAATCCGCTGATCATCCCCGACCCGCAGCCGAAGGTCTACATCTCCGACCACCTCGACAGCGGCGTCGAAATCACGGTATTCGTCTGGGTGAAGCAGGAGGACTATTATCCCGTGCTCTTCGGCATGTATGAGGATGTGAAGAACGCCTTTGACGAAAACGGCATCACCATCCCGTACCCGCATGTGCAGCTCGTGTCAAAAAATGAATAAAACCAAATAAACGGTACATACTGATAGCGTCGTGACAAACGGCGCTGTTTTTTTATTATAATTCAGAAAGAAGTATGATGATGAAAAAAATCATGGCAGCCTTCGGCGCGGCGCTGCTGATGGCGCTGTCCCTTGCGGGCTGCGGCGGCAGCAAGCAGGACGTATCGCACCGCGAGAGCGTCGCGTCCGAGGTCAAGTCGTCCGTCGGCTCGATGGCCGACGAGATCGGCGAAGGGGTGACCGACGCGGTATCGAAAGCGGTCAGCGAATTTGACCGCATGGCGGAAAACGGCGAGGTCTCCGACGGTGACGGCATCATCGGCAACGAGCCGACCGAGGAAGGCGTTGACTGATTCGGCGCGATCAAAAAAAGCGGGACGCTTTCGCATCGGCGAAGCGTCCCGCGCAGACTCTGTCACGGACTGTTCATCAGCTCAAGGCTGCGCTTGAGCTGACGGATGATCTTCTTTTCCAGCCGCGAGATATAGGACTGCGAGATACCCAGCAGCTGCGCCACCTGCTTTTGTGTGTGCTCCCTGTTGCCGTTGAGACCGAACCGCAGCTCCATGATCTGTTCCTCTCTGCCGCCCAGTCGCGCCACCTCGCGCAGCACCATGCGGCGCTCCATCTCCTGCTCGAGATTCCGGTTGATGTCCTCCGCGTCGCTGCCGAGGATATCGCAGAGCAGCAGCTCGTTGCCGTCGCGGTCGGTGTTCAGCGGCTCGTCGATGGAGACCTCGTTTTTGAACTGAGAGGACTTGCGAAGGTACATGAGGATCTCGTTCTCGATACACCGCGAGGCGTAGGTCGCGAGCTTGATGTTCTTCTCGGGCGAGAAGGTGTTGACCGCCTTGATCAGCCCGATGGTGCCGATGGAGATCAGGTCCTCGGTGCCCGCGCCGGGCGACTCGAATTTCTTCGCGATATAGACCACCAGCCGCAGGTTATGGACGATCAGCGGCTCGCGGGCGCGGCTGTCGCCCGAGCGTATCCGCTCCATCACGGCATTTTCCTCCTCTCTGCTGAGCGGCGGCGGGAGCGTATCGCTTCCGTTGATGTAGAAAACATCGTTGTCAGCCGTCAAAAACAGCTTCAATCGCAACAAAATCTTCGTCATAGCATTACCTCACATTCAGATGTCGGATGATTTCATAGGGGACGATCGCCTTGACCTCTCCGCGGAGCAAGCCCTCGCAGACGCCGATGTACAGTTGATTCGAGATCTCCCTCCCGTCTATCAGGATTTCTTCCGCCCGCATGCCCTCCAAAATGCCCGTACCGCCGAGGCTGTCGAACGGTATGATTCTTTTCGGGAATGAAAGCAGCTCCAGCTCACCGAGACAGCTGCGCTCGACGATCAGTACATATTCTCCCGAAAACGGCTCTCTGACCTGACAGCCCGTGTCCGTGAGAGCGCGGAACACGGTCTCGCGGCTGCCGCAGCGCAGCGTCACCGTGCAGAGCTGCCTGCCCGCAGCGCCCCTCGACAAGCGCCTGAGCAGCAGGAGCAGGTAATAGCACAGCAGCGTCAGTATAATCAGCACGAACGGGGGAATATTAACATAGACGACGTCGTTGTAGACGGCGAGCCCCTTGGGACGCAGGACGGTGCAGACAAAGAGCATCACCCCGCAGAAGGAGAACGAGACCGAAAACAGCGCCGCGGTGCGCACGGCAAAGCTTTTCGGCGGCGCCTTGCCGAAGGCAATCAGCACCAGCAGCGCCGCGCCCAGCACATCCAGCGGCAGATTCACCCACGGCGGCAGCGGCGGCAGCAGGGCGCTCAGGCTCAGCGCGCCGCCCGACAGCGCCGCCGTCAGCAGCCGCAGCGGCTTTGCGCGCAGGTGCAGCAGCTTGCCGACGCCGAGCAGCAGGATCAGGTCGATCAGGCAGTTGACGACAAAAAGAACATCGATATACACGATTCGCAAATGCATCACCCTTGACCATTATGGCACAAAGGGCGCGGAAACAATGTCGCAATATGGACGGGAGGAAAAATTATGATTTTGGGATTGATCATCGGCATGTTCATCGGCGGTTTTCTGGGCGTCGCACTGATGTGCCTGCTATACCTCGGAAGAAACTAACCCGCCCGCGTGCCGCGGGGGTCAGTCCGCGCACCCTTGGGCGCATGTCATCCTGAGCGGTGCCCGAAGGGCAGAATGCGCCAGCATTCAGTCGAAGGATCCCCTTGATTAAGACGCTTAGTTTCCTCTTTGGGAGATTCTTCGACTATTCGCTGACGCGAATTTTGCTTCGCAAACCGCTCAGAATGACAGTGCTTTTTGTTTAGACGCAAAATTCAAATTTGTTTTCTATCAATAATCGCTTTTTCAACAAACTGAAAGCCCGCGCATCATAACGCGGGCTTAAAATCTTACCTATTATATTAAACGTATGTAGCGGTCTACGGCTGTAGCAGCAATCCGCGC
>CACZWQ010000125.1 GCA_902784855.1 uncultured Ruminococcus sp.
CGATAATTCTTCTGCCAAGCTGCGTGTTGCGTTTGGCGATGACGTTCGTCCGGATCGCCTGTGCCAGCGCGCGTTTGTGACCGACAAGAACTACCTTTTTCTTTGCTCTGGTGATGCCGGTGTAAATCAGATTGCGCTTGAGCATGATGGAAAACGCCGTGATGATCGGGATAATGATTTGATTGTACTCACTTCCCTGCGCCTTATGGATGCTGATGGCGTAAGCCAAATCCAAATCTGCGAGCTGGGTAGAGTCGATCGTGACGTCGCTGCCGTTGAAGCTGATGATGATTTCATCCTCCGCGGTATCAATGCGCTTGATATAGCCGACGTCGCCGTTGAAAATCCCGATGTCCCTGTTGTTCTTCGTCTGGATCACCTTGTCGCCCAAGCGGAAAATCCTGTCACCGCGCTTGATTTCGGGCTTGCCGTAGGACGGCGGATTGAGACGCTGCTGAATCTCCTTGTTCAGCTCGGTCGCGCCTGCGATAACGCCCTTCTTGCGGAACGGACAAAGCACCTGAACCTCGTCCAAGCCCTCCGACTTGACGGCTGACACAAACTGCTCGATGACGATATCACGCGCTTCACTCTGGATTTTCTTGCCGCGCTCCTTATCGCTCGCGGGAAAATCCTCAGTGGCGTGAACGTCAAAGAACCGGAAGTCGTCGTCATAGGTCAGCTTCGTCACACCCTGCTGAATCAAGCCCGCGTTGGTGACAATCGAATTTGTCCCCGCCTGACGGTAAATCACATCGAGGCGCACCGTCGGGATCCTCTGACAATTCAGAAACTCAAACAGGACGTTTCCCGCGCCGACAGACGGCAGTTGTTCGGGGTCGCCGATCAAAATCAGCTTGGCGTCATCCGGAACAGCGTTCAGCAGCAGCCAACAAATGTGACTGTCAACCATCGACGCCTCGTCAACGACGACGATCTTGGAATCGAGCGGTTCAAACGTCCGCATATCATCTCCGCCGATTTTCAAAGCGGAATGAATGGTTGACGCGGTATAATCGCCGCCGACGCTCTCCGCCATCCGCTGCGCCGCACGTCCCGTGGGAGCAAGCAGGGTTACATCGGAGGATTTGAGCTTGCCGAATTGTAGGCACACGGAAAGAACGACCTTGAGAACCGTTGTTTTACCGACGCCCGGTCCGCCTGTGATGATACAGGTGTTTTCCTTAACGCCCAGCGCAACGGCTTCCTTTTGCTTTTCCGCCAACTGAATTTTCAAATCCTGCTCCTTTTCCATGATTGCTTTTGCGATTTCTTCATCGGAAATCGTTTGCTGACGGTTTTGCGTCAACCGCTTGGCAATGATATCCGCGATATCGACCTCCTGTTCATACTCAAAGGGCAGATATACAAACCCGTTATCCCCCTTCAATTCATAACCGAGCGCCATTGTCTTGAAATGCTCTATCACCAGCGTCATCGGCACCTTGGCATCCGGCACATACTGTCTCAGGCATAACGGGTTATTCGTATCGATAAACTCGTTTACCGCTTTTACAATAGAAGCACACTTGTAATCCACGTCGTTCAAAAGCAAATACGCATAGCAAATGCACTCAAGCTGCCGATAGCAAAGATGTCCTTCCGTTGCCGCCGCCTGCAGCACATAACGGATGTGAGCGAAAAGGTCGTCTTGCGCGCGATCTGATCGACGATCAGAAAGCCGAAGCCCTCGATTTCACAAAGTCGGAACGGCTCGTTAAGCAAAACATTCATTGCCTCTCCCCCAAACGCCTTAGCGATTTTGGCGCATTTGTTAGCGGTCACGCCCAGCGGCGCGAGATACGACACGATTTCCTGTATAGAACGGGAATCCTTATAGCTGTCGATGATTTTCTGCAAGCGCTGTCTGCCGATGCCCTTGACGGTCAGGAGCTGTTCGGGACTGTTTTCAAACACCTCCAGCGTTTGAAGCCCGAACTGACCGACGATTTTCTTCGCCATCGACTCCTTAATGCCGTACACGGTCGCGGACAGATAAGCGATAATACCGTCCTTTGTCGGTGGAATGATCTCCTTGAATTCATTTACGACCAGCGCGTAGCCGTATTTCGATTTCTCCCATGAGCCTTTCACGAGCAGATTCACGATCTTGTTGACAGGGAAATAACCCTTGATCGTCAGCGTTTCCAGCGAACCGAGCAGCGGTTTTGGGATCATATCCTCCTGCGTCGCCTCCAGCACAGCCGCCTTGCAGATGTGAAAGCCTGTGTCGGGGCTGTCGTACAGCACTCTTTCTACCTGAACCTTCATCACACCGCCCCCTTAATGCTTTTTTACCTTCAACGTCGGACTTGTGACAGATTTCTCCACCACTGCGTCGTAGGCGTCGGGATAGGCGTTGCGAAGGACAGCGTATTTTTTCTTTGGAATACCGATACGTTCACCGCCGGAATAAGCCACCTCATAGCTGCTGCCGTCATAGAAAAACTGACCTCTGTCAGCGCCGTTCAGCGCTTCGACAAAGGGAACGCTGAGCTTTTTGATCTGTGCGTCAAGCTCCTTGCTGCGCTTGGACAGCGCACTTTTGCGTTCGCTCAGCTCCATCATCTGACGGTAGCAATCGGCAAGCAGTTCCTCATGCGGCATCATGACAGGCGTTGCGGCGTGGAAGCCCTGCGTGAACCTGTTCAGCGTCGCCAGCGCGTTTGCGCTTTTCTCATTTTCAAGAGAAGGCGGGATATGCTTTTCCACATGGTTCTTCCAGAATTTCTCCGCTTCCTCTAAGATGTACTCCTCCAGCACCTCGTCGCGTTCGTATGTGCGCATAAAGAGATTGGAACCGACAGCGTCGGAGCATTCAGCTCTCAACCGTTCGGGAACCAAAAACTCTCCGCTGAGCGCTGAAAGCACCATAGGAACAAACGGCTTTGCGGCAGAATCACTGACAGCGTTAAGCTGATCTCTGACGTCGCCCAGCACATTCGCAGGCAGCTTGCCGAACACGCGCTTCATCTGATAGAGGATACCGGCGACCCAGCGCAGACTCTCGGACAGCTTCAAACAGGCGATTTGGCAGATATCCATATTCAGAATGCACATATAGGCGGACAACTGAATCTTATAGTGGATAGGAATATTGTTATCCTCCCATCCGCCGTTAAATTCAGAGGTCGTCTTGCACTCCAGAAAGCCGAGCGGCGCCTGTTCTCCATGTCTGCGGTAAAAGCGGTCAATATTGCCGCGCAGATACGGATGACGCGGATGCTCAAACATCGCCTTGACCTCATACGTCTCATATCCCGTTCGGTAAGAAAAAAGGTCGGCGACCATGTTCTCCAAAAAATGCCCCGAATCAAAAATGACGCGGGTTTTGTCGCTCATCGGCTCAACGGCTTTTTTCCCGATTTTCTCGTTGTAAACCGAAAGCCTTGTTCCCTCAAACGGCGACATTCCCAGAACAACTGCCATATCGGAGCCGCCTAGCGCCTTTCTTCTCTCGTTTTCCCATTCTTCCTCTGTCATATTCGCGGTCGAGCAATAAAGCTTCGGCGCATAATTCTTATCAATAGCCATAACGCACCTCCTACGCGATCTTTGAGAGCGCCTTGGAAGCCGCGCCCCACGCGACGACGCCGGGAATATCAAACGAACTCCAGCGGTTGCGCGGATAGGTTATGACGCGCGCGAGCGCTTCTTCGTAGGAAAGCAGCGCGGAAGCTGCCACTTTTCCTTTCATCACGATCAAGACCTCCGCCAGCGACGAATAAACGTCCAGCGCGTTTGTCAGCGTATTGTCGTACCGCTCACAGCTTTCCGCCGCGTACCGCTGCGGAATGTGTAAATCCGTAAAAATCTTGATCATCGCGTTCTTCTTGTGTCTGATGGGAATGTCCGCAAGACCTGCCAGCGAACGGCAGGAGGCTTCGAAGGACGAAAATACGCCTTTCATTTTCTCCTGAACGGTTTCGATCGTCACCTTGCCCATATGCTTGACGGAAATGCTGCCGCCCAGCGGAAGCGAAAGGCTGCCGATGAGGAGGAAGGTGTTAAAGCGCACCGCCGCCTCGGCGACGTCTGAGCTGATCGCCCTCATACGCACAGCGCAATCCTTCTTTCCGGGGAAATGCTTTTGCAGGAGCTTTCGGTAAACCGAGAGCAAATCGTTGTCTCTGATTTCATACACTGCCTGAGTCTGCTCCCAGCTCCATTCCGCCGTCAGGAACTCAACATTATCAAAATCCTGCAAATAGTCCTC
>CACZWQ010000126.1 GCA_902784855.1 uncultured Ruminococcus sp.
CGCTCCACCCGCATCCGCCTCTAGCGCCAAGGGCGCTTTCTCCACGCGTGAAGCGTTCGCTTGAACGGTGACCGTCTATGCCCGCGTTATAGCGCGGGCACTAATGGCAACGCCAATTCACGCCAAAGGCAATTCATGGCGAAGCCAATTCATGACCAAAGGTCAATTCATTCTCGGCAGAACGTTTCCCAACCTGTCATCCTGACAGATAATGACACGCGAAAACCTCCTATGGTTACCAAAAACCATAGGAGGTACTTTTTATCTGTTATTCTATTTTAAAACCGAAAGATTATCTTCTTCCGCCGCCTCTTCTGCGGTCGTTGCCGCCGCGGGGTCTGCGGGAGCGCTGGGGCTTCTCGTCGCCGTCGTCCTCGGGGGTCAGGCCGTCCACATTGATCAGCACCTGACGGCGGCTGAGGTTCAGTCTGCCCTTGTCGTCGATCTCGGTGACCATGACGCGGATGATATCGCCGACATTCACGACGTCGGTGACGTTCTCGGTGCGCTTCACGTCAAGCTGCGACACATGCACCAAGCCCTCCTTGCCGGGAGCGATCTCGACGAACGCGCCGAAGTCCATGATGCGGGTGACCTTGCCCAGATATATCGCGCCGGGCTCGGGGTCGGTGGCGATGGTCTGCACGATGTCGATGGCGCGCTGGCACTTCTCGGCGTCCAGACCCGCGACAAAGACCTGTCCGATCTCGCCGTCCTCTTCGATGTCGATCTTGACCTCGCACTCCGCCTGGATCTCCTTGATGACCTTGCCGCTCTTGCCGATGACCTCGCTGATCTTGTCGGCGGGGATGGTGGTGGTGTACATCTTCGGCGCATACGGAGACAGCTCCGGACGCGGCTCGGCGATCGCCTTGAGCATGACCTCGTCGAGGATGAACAGGCGCGCCTTATGGGTCTTTTCCAGCGCTTCCTTGACCATCTCGGGCGTCAGGCCGCTGATCTTGAGGTCCATCTGGATCGCGGTAATGCCCTCGTGGGTGCCGGCGACCTTGAAGTCCATGTCGCCGAAGAAGTCCTCTAAGCCCTGGATATCGACCATCGTCATCCAGCGCTCACCCTCGGTGATCAGGCCGCAGGAGATACCCGCGACGGGCGCCTTGATCGGCACGCCCGCGTCCATGAGCGCCAGTGTGGAGCCGCAGATGGAGCCCTGAGAGGTGGAGCCGTTGGAGGAGAGCACCTCGGAGACAAGGCGCAGCGCATACGGGAAATCCTCCACGGAGGGGATCACGGGCAGCAGCGCTCTTTCGGCGAGCGCGCCGTGACCGATCTCACGTCTGCCGGGGCCGCGGCTGGGCTTGGTCTCGCCGACGGAATAGCTGGGGAAGTTATAGTGATGGATATAGCGCTTCTCGGTCTCGCCGTCGATGCCGTCGAGCAGCTGCTTGTCGCCGATGGAGCCGAGGGTCGCGACGGTCAGCACCTGGGTCTGACCTCTGGTGAACATGCCCGAGCCGTGGACTCTGGGCAGCACGGCGACCTCGCTGGCGAGCGGACGGATATCGTCCATGCCTCTGCCGTCGACGCGCTTCTGCTCGTCGAGCAGCCAGCGGCGCACGATGAATTTCTGGGTCTTATAGAGACATTCGTCGATCATCGCCTCCTGCTCGGGGTAGAGCTCGTCGAATTTCTCGTGGACGGCGTCGTAGATGGGCTTGAGACGCTCGTCGCGGACGGTCTTGTCGTCGGTGTCGAGGGCGACCTTGATGTCCTCCTCGGCGAACGCCTTGATTGCCTCGAACATCTCGTGATCGGGCTCGAGGGAGGCAAACTCAAACTTGGGCTTGCCGATCTCGTCCTTGATCTGATTGATAAAGGAAATGATTTTCTGGTTGGCTTCGTGGCCGAACATGATCGCGTTGTACATATCCTCGTCGGACACGCAGTCGGCGCCCGCCTCGATCATGGCGATGCGCTCAGAGGTAGAGGCGACGGTGGTCGCCATCTTGCTGACCTTGCGCTGTTCCTCGGTGGGGTTGATGACGAACTCGCCGTCCACCATGCCGACGGAGCAGCCGGAGATCGGGCCGTTCCACGGGATATCGGAGATGGAGATGGCGATGGACGCGCCGATCATGGCGATCACCTCGGGCTGGCAGTCGGGGTCAACGCTCATGACGGTGCAGACGATGGAGACGTCGTTGCGCATGCTCTTGTCAAAGAGCGGGCGGATGGGGCGGTCGATCACGCGGCTGGTCAGGATGGCGTGCTCGGTGGGTCTGCCCTCGCGCTTGAGGTAGGAGCCGGGGATCCTGCCGACGGAGTACATCTTCTCCTCATAGTCGACGGAGAGCGGGAAGAAATCGACGCCCTCTCTGGGCTTTGCCGAGGCGGTCACCGCGCAGTGGACGGTGGTCTCGCCGTAGGTGACGAGGCAGGCGCCGTTGGCAAGCTGGGTCATCTTGCCGGTCTCGACCTTGAGCGGTCTGCCCGCGAACTCGGTCTCGAACACTCTGTACTTGTCAAAGGTCATTAATCTGTTCATGGTAAAATCCTTTCTGATAATAAGTAATAAGGTGTTGATACGGGATTTTACACTGTTTTAGCAATAAAACCACCCACGAACCGTGGGGCGCCGGAGGCGCTTTCTCCGCGCTTCAAACGTTTGTGAGGAAGGTCACCCAATCCGCGCACCCGACGCATGTCTAGACGGTTAGCGTTTATTCCCGCGTTATAGCGCGGGAGCTGACGGTCGCCTTTTATACGAACGCTTCACGCGTGGATTGCTGCTACAGCCGTAGTGAATTGGCGTTGCCATTATTGCCCGTGTCATAACGCGGGAGCTGACGGTTACCGTTCATGCGAACGCTTCACTCGCGGATTGCTGCTACAGCCGTAGTTCGTGGGTCGTTTTACCGCTAAAATACAGTAGAGAATCCCGTATTTGAATTGAGGGCAAGCAGACGAGCGCCCGCTTGCCCCGAATGGTTTGATGATTACTTACGGATACCGAGTCTGCCGATAATGGAGCGGTATCTTTCGATATCGACCTTTTTCAGGTAGCCGAGAAGGCTTCTTCTCTGACCGACCATCATCAAAAGGCCGCGTCTGCTGTGGTGATCCTTCTTATGGATCTTGAGGTGCTCGGTGAGGTCGTTGATACGCTTGGTAAGGAGCGCGATCTGAACCTCGGGCGAGCCTGTGTCGCCTTCATGGAGGGCATATTCCGCCATGATAGCCTGCTTTTCTTCTTTTAACATGCTGATTTCACCTTTCATATAAATTCGCCTAAGTCTCAGAAAAAGGCTGTGAAACTCCGCACCGCGGCTTGCTCCTCAATCCGTGGCTTAGGTCAACTTTAAGATTATAGCACATCCCGACTCTTTTGTAAAGGGGTTTGCGCAATTAATTTTCCCGCTTCATCCGGGCAGAGCGCTTGCTGTACAGCTCATTGAGCAGGGCGCGCACCTTTTCGCGATCCCCTTCGCTCAGCGCTTCATAGCGTCTGCGAAAGGCGATCCAGTCCTCGTCGCCCCGGAGCAGCTCTTTTCTGTCGGCGGCGTCCGTCGCGACGTCCTCCGACAGCAGCATACCCACCTCGACATGCAGCACATCCGCCAGATGCTTGAGCATTTCAATGCCCGGCTCCGACGCGCCTGTTTCGTATTTTGTGTAGGTTGTTCGATTAAGATTAAGCTTTTCGGCGACCTGCTGCTGCGTCAGCCCCACCAACCTGCGATAATAGGTCAGATTATGACCCAAGCTTTCATCCACCGCGCTGATCTTTCTTTTCGGCATGGCACCGCCCCCCGATCCTGATATTGCAGTTATATTATAGC
>CACZWQ010000127.1:0-2477 GCA_902784855.1 uncultured Ruminococcus sp.
AAGAATCCGGAGATCCTGCTCTGCGACGAGCCGACCGGCGCGCTCGATTCCGAAACAGGCGTGATGGTACTCAAGCTGCTGCTCAAGATGGCGAAAAGCTACGGCAAGACCATCGTGATCGTGACGCATAACCAGAGTATCGCGAAGATGGCGGATGTCGTCATCCGCGTCAAGAACGGCAAAATACGCTCGATCGCCGAGCAGGAAAATCCCATGAGCGCGGACGAGGTGGAGTGGTAATGCTGATACGCAAATTGTTTCGGACGGCGTGGAGCTACAAGGCGCAGTTCATCTCGATGATCCTGATGATCACCCTCGGCATGGGCATGTTCCTCGGCTTCAATATGGAGTGGAAATCCATCGAGGTCGATACGGGAAAGTTTTTTGACGATACCAAATACGCCGACTACCGCCTTTACTCCGAAAAGGGCTTTACGCACAAGGATTTAGAAAAGATAGAAGCAATCGACGGCGTTGACGCAGCGACGCGATACCTGTCTGTCAATCTGGACTTGAAGGACAGGAAAAACAAAAGCCTCGCGCTGGACGTGAGCGAGAACTACACGGTCTCTACCTTCATCGTGACGGACGGCGCGGCATATGACGCGGAGGGCGACGGCTTTTGGTTGAGCGACAAATTCGCCGCCGCGAATGAGTATCACCTCGGCGATACGCTGGCGCTCACCTTTCAGGGGATTGAGATCACGGGCGAGATCGTCGGGCTGATCAAGGCGGGCGAGCACATGATCTGCGTCGCCGACAAAAACCAGATGATGCCTGACTACAGCACCTACGGTTACGCCTATATCTCACCGAAAAAACTGCGTTCGGTATTGGAGGAGAAGATCAAAAGCGATTTTGCCGACGAGCTGAAAAAATCCAATGTCCCCGAGGAATTCATCGACGAGAGCCTGACCAAGCTTTTCGTCACCGACGATATGATAAACGAAGCGCAGGACAAGGTGTTCGCGCAGGTGAACCTGCTCTGTGAGTTGCCGAAGGAAGCCTTGGAGGAGAGGGTGAAAGATGCCCTCGGCAGGACGATCATGGTGACCTCCAAGGACGATCACGTTGTCTATAAGGAATCCCGCGGTGAAGCCGAGGAGGGAAAAACCATGGGCTCCGTTTTGCCCGTGCTCTTCCTCGCGATCGCGATTCTGACGATGGTCACGACGATGCACCGCATCGCGACCAAGGAAAAAACGCAGATCGGCACCCTGAAAGCCCTCGGCTTCAAGAACCGCCGTATCCTGCGCCATTATACCTCCTACGGCTTGTTCATCGGCTTGGCGGGAACCGCGCTGGGTGTCGCGCTCGGCTATGCGGTGTGCAAGGCGATCATGAGCGAAGGGGGCATGATGGGCACCTATTTTGATATGCCCGACTGGGGCGCGGCGATCCCCGCATTCTGTTATCCCGTCATGGCGGCGACGATCGGCTTGCTGACGCTGATCAGCTATCTGTCCGTGCGCAGGCAGCTAAAGGGTAATGCCGCCGACGCGCTGCGCCCCTATACGCCGAAGAAAATGCGCAAGAGCTTCCTCGAACGCTTCCGCTTTTGGGATTGCCTGCACTTCGGCACCAAGTGGAACCTCCGCGACCTCAGCCGTCACAAGAGCCGCTCCGCCATGACCCTGTTCGGCATTGTCGGCTGTATGGTGCTGATGGTCGGCGGCTTGGGCATGCGCGATACGATGGCGGGCTTCTTGGATTTACTGGAAAATGATATCTCCAACTACACCACAAAGGTCAACCTGATCGACAATGCCGATCTTAAAAAATCAAAGGCGCTTTGTGAAACACTTAACGGCGATTGGGAGAGCCTGACGGGAATCAGTCTCGGCGGCGACACCATCACACTCGATATCGTCCGCAATCCGGGCGGGCTGTTCAACGTCATTGACGAGGACAACAACCGGATCGCGCTCAGCGACGAGGGGGTTTATCTCTGCCTGCGGCTGCGTGACAAGGCGGACATCGGTGACGAGATCACCTTTTCGCCCTACGGCTCCAAGGAGACCTATACGGCAAGGGTGCTCGGCTATAACCGCTCGGTCATGACCGAAAGCGTGACGATGACGGACGCGCTCGCCGACAAGCTCGGGATCGAGTACAGCATGTCATCGATCTATACCGATCAAACGAGCGCGAATATCCCCGAGAACGATTTGATCTCCGGCAAGCAGGATAAGGCGCAGCTGATGGATACCTTCAACAGCTTTGTGCAGATCATGGACAGCATGGTGATCATCTTGGTGGTCGCCGCGGCGGTGCTCGGCATCGTGGTGCTCTACAACCTCGGTATCATGAGCTATGTGGAGCGCTCGCGCGAGCTTGCCACCCTAAAGGTGCTGGGCTTTCGCAACCGCGCGATCGGAAAGCTGCTGATCTCGCAGAACATCTGGCTGACCTTCATCGGCGTGATCGTCGGTGTGCCGGCAGGCGTCGGCGTGCTCCAATGGCTGCTGACAGCGCTT
>CACZWQ010000127.1:2493-6834 GCA_902784855.1 uncultured Ruminococcus sp.
AAGCTGATGCTCGGACCCCTGACCTTCTGCGTCTCGATTCTCCTGACCTTCGGCGTATCTCTCTTGGTCGGGCTGATGGTAGCGCGGAAAAACAAGAAGATCGATATGGTAGAAGCATTGAAATGCGCTGAATAAAAGATGACCCTCGAAGCAGAAAACATTCTGTCTTGACAAAATCAGCCACACTCGTTATAATAGCTGTGAGGTCAGGCTAATCGCCTGACTTTGCAGTTTGCACCGAGGTTAGCTAAGACTAACTATATACAGGAGATGTGTCATGGAAAGAAATCAAAGAGTAGAGGACTATATGCGGTTGATTTATCAGCTTCGCGAAAAGGACGTCGTGCGCGGCGCGTATATCGCCCGCGAGTTAGGCGTCACAAAGCCCACGGTATCGGTCGCGCTCAGGGAAATGGAGACTGCGGGGTATCTGACCATTCAGCCGGACAGAACGGTGGAGTTGACCGAAAAGGGCGAGGAAACAGCGCGCTATGTCATGGAACGCAGCGATATCATCTACAGCTTGCTTACAGATCTCGGCGTTGACCGCGCGGTTGCGGCTGAGGACGCGTGCCGGATCGAGCACGGGATCAGTGACGAGTCACTGAACGCACTCTCAAAGCTGCGGCAGTATCTGGCATTGATTCGCAAGACGCCTTTCGGAAAAAAGGATGACTAGTTTTTTACATTTCGGTTAGCTAAGACTTACCGATGATAATGAGGGAGGAATCATTTTGAAGATCAAAAGGAAGATACCGGAATTGGTTTCGGTACTATTGAGTTTATTGCTTTTCTTCGGTTCATTCACCGTGTTTTCCGCGTGCCCCGTGACGGACGCGTCTCATATCATGCCTTGTCATTGGGCGCAGGTGACGGTCACGGGATTGGGCGCGCTGCTGACCGTGCTGTTTTTGGCTGCGCTCTTGATACCCGACCGAAAGATCGGGGGAGGTATCTGTATCAGCGCGGCACTTGTTGCGGTTTTGACAGCGCTGGTGCCGGGGACGTTGATACGGCTCTGCACGATGCCGCAGATGCACTGCCGCTTGGTGATGCAGCCGTTTCTTGTTCTGCTCGCGTCGCTGATTGCTGCCGGCTCGCTTATTGCAGCTATCATCCATTTGAAAAGGAAAGATAAATCATCATGAAATCGATCGGCGGACTGCCCATCCGCAATATCATAAAGAGACCCGCGCGCTCCGTTGCTTTGATGATCATCGCCGCTTTTCTCGCCTTTTCCGCCTTCGGCGGCACGCTGATGGTGATGAGCCTGTCAAACGGCTTGGATAGTCTTTCCATGCGTCTCGGCGCCGACATCGTGGTGGTCCCGTATTCCGCCACCTCGAAGGTCAGCTATGATTCCGTCATCATTCAAGGCAAGCCCGGGCAGTTTTACATGGACGCGAAATACTATGAAGAGATTAAGGAGGAGATCGAGGGAATAGACAAGATCACGGCGCAGTTCTATCTCGCCTCCGCCAAGGCGTCCTGCTGTTCCGCGCGGCTGCAGCTCATCGGCTTTGACCCCGAGACCGATTTCACCATCCAACCGTGGATCGAAAAGAGCTATGAAAACGAGCTGTCGCTGTACGACGCGGTCGTCGGCAGCGACGTGACCCCGAATTCCGATATGACGATCGAAATCTACGGCAAGACGCTGCATGTGCAGGCGTCGCTCGACAAAACCGGAACGGAGCTGGACAACGCGCTCTATGTCAATACGGACACGATGAAGCAGCTGATCCTCGCGCACAATGAAAAGAATCCCAATCAGGAGAGGACCGTCGACCCCGAAAAGGTGGTATCCTCGGTGTTGATCAAGGTCATGGACGGCTATGACATCGACAGTGTCGTCGGCGATATCAACCTGCATGTGCGTCAGGTCAAGGCGATCCGCACACAGAACATGATCTCCGATGTATCCGACAGCCTGTCGGGCGTTTCCGGCATGATCGGCGTATTGACGGCGGCGGTATGGGTGCTTTCCTTCGTGATCATGGCGATCGCCTTTACGATGATGATGAACGAGCGCAGGCGGGAATTTGCCGTGCTGCGCGTGATCGGCGTTTCAAGGGCGAGACTTGCGGGCTTTATCTTCAAGGAGAACGCGTTGCTGACGTTCGCGGGAGGTTCACGGCTTGATCGAGGAGAGCATCGGCTTGCCGTTTTTACTTCCCGATTTTCCGATGATTCTGATAACAGCTTTGGCAACATTGACCGCTACTGTGGCGGCAGGTGCGCTGACAGCGGCGGTCTCGGCGTATCGAATCAGCAGAATGGACGCGGGACTGATACTCAGAGGTGACAACTGATGGACCTGACAGCACATCAAATCAGCAAGAAATTCAACCGCAGGGTCGGCGGCGCCAATTGGTTCTACGCGGTTCAGCCCACCGACTTTACGCTGGAATCAGGCAAGCTGGCGGTGATCTACGGCAGATCGGGAAGCGGAAAAACAACCTTTCTAAACATGATCGGAGGTTTGCTGCAGCCGAGCGGGGGAAGGGTCTTGCTTGGAGATACGGATTTATATGCAATGTCCGACAAGGAGTTATCTGCTTTCCGAAACAAAACCATCGGCATGATACCGCAGGGCAGCACTGCGCTCGGCAGTCTGACGGTTCTGGAAAACATCCTTGTTCCTGCCATGATCTACGGAAAAATCAGCGCGGAAAAGGATAACTACGCAAAAGAGCTGTTGGATACCGTAGGCATCGGTCTGCTGAGCGATGCGATGCCGCAGGAGCTTTCGGGCGGCGAGCAGCGCAGAATGGCAATAGCTCGTTCGCTGATCAACAGCCCTGAGATTCTATTGTGCGATGAACCTACCGGTGATCTGGATGATGAAAACACCCGATCGGTTCTTGAACTTTTGCGCGAGGTTGCGGATAAAGGAACCGCCGTGTTGATGGTAACGCATGAGCCGGAAGCAAAAAACTATGCAAATATTGTGATGAAAATGGACGGCGGAGCCTTGAAAAACGCCTGAGATTTCCTTTCCTTATTTCCGCGGAGAGAAGCGAGACGCGCTTTTCTCCGTGGAAAAATGATTCTAAATATCGCAAAAAACCGCTTGACAAAGCGAAATTTGTGTGATATAGTATCTTACGGAATTTTCCTCTTCTTTTTTTGCGTCTAAGTTAGCGCAAGGCAACCGCCTGTAAAGCAGCTTAACCGAACAGCGCAAAGAAATACCACAAGCCGATGGGGCTCGGCTTTATTTTAAGAGATTCAGTTAGCGTAACCTAACTTACCTGGAGGTAATCAGTGTGAGACTTTTGACAGGTTCACAAAAAAGATGGCTCGCGTCTTTCTTGGTCGTGTTCGCCGTATTTGCATCGGTTTTCCCGCTGCAGGCGTTAGCGTCTGAGGAGACCCCGCATTACGCGACGTGGAAGGAAGCGAAACCGGAATTCTTTCCCGACAGCAAGACGACCAACATGAACGAGGTGGCTTACGCCATCGAGAAGGTCGTCGCGGCAGGTCGGCAGAATCTTTCGGACGGCAACACGGACGCGGCGTACAAATGCGCGCAGGACGCCTACTACGGCTATTATGAGGTCTGCGGCTTTGAGCGCCAGACCATGGCGCGCATCTCCGGCTCGCGCAAAAACGAGGTGGAGTTTTACTACCGCGATCTGCGGCAGGCGGCAAAGTCGAATTCCGTCGACGATTACGACAAGGCAGCCGATGATCTCATGAAGGCGCTTTATGAGGACGCGCCGAAGCTCAGCGACGTGAGCGAGGCGTTCGTTCAAAAGTATGTTGAGGATAAGGCTTTCGCCGAGAATTACACCAAGCTCACAGGTACCGTTCTTGCTGAGGACAAGGTGACAAACGAAGTGAGCGGCGCGGGCAGCGCGGGCGCGGTTTTTGTACAGGCGTTTGTGATCCTGCTGCGCGAGGGGATCGAAGCGATCCTCGTCATCGGCGGCATTATCGCCTATTTGATCAAATCCGGCAACAAAAAGCAGGTTCGCGCGGTGTACATCGGCTCGATCTTTGCGATCGCGCTCAGCTTCGGCGCGGCGATGCTGCTCAACGCGATCAAGGCAGCCAACGCCACAAGCGGCGGCGCGAATCAGGAATTGGTCGAGGGCATCACGGCGCTGATCGCCGTTGCGGTGCTGTTCTACGTCAGCAACTGGATGCTCCATAAATCCGAAACAGAGGTTTGGCAGAAGTACCTCGATAAAAAGGTAGAGAGCTCCGTTTCGCGCGGCAGCATGCTCGCGCTGGGCTTCACCGCATTTCTCGCGGTGTTCCGCGAGGGCGCCGAGGTCATCCTTTTTTATCAGCAGATCATCACCGATGCTCAGGAAGGCGACGGTGTAGGCTGGC
>CACZWQ010000128.1 GCA_902784855.1 uncultured Ruminococcus sp.
ATCCCGAACTGGATGAACAGCGCAGAATGGCAAGTGCCGTGCTCCTGAGTCTGGTTGACGACTGCAGCATGAAGCGTCTGGGCAACGGCAAGTATCAGGTCATGGTCGATTTTGTCTATGAAAAAGATTTTGATATCAAAGATTTCCTGATGCAGCACGAACCGATTCGGTGATCGAGAGGACCCGCTTGCTATCGAGCATCATCAAGAAGCAAATCACCAAACCGTATCCGGGACAGTTCAAAGCGGACTGTCCCTGTTTGCTGCGTTCAAAGAAAAACACTCCATCATCGGGCCACAACAAAAAAAGACGGTCAAATCCACGCTTTTTGAGCAAGTCCTAGTGACAATCGGCAAAATATATGTTACAATGACCTTGCAGATCAAATTCGAAAAAATAAAGGAGATCATCATGAATTACACAGAAGCGAAAACAAAAATGGCAGCCATCGGTCAGGAACACGTTCTGCGGTATTATGACGAATTATCAAAAGCGCAGCAAGATAATCTGCTCAAGCAAATCGAAGAAACCGACTTTTCTGTTCTGAAGAGGATCGATTGCGGCGCGAGCGATGAACGCGGTGTGTTCTCCCCTCTCGCAGCCATGCAGCTCGATGAAATCAACGCGCGCCGTCAGGAGTTGGCGCATGTCGGCACGGCAGCCATCCAAGCAGGCAAAACAGCCGCTCTGCTGCTTGCCGGCGGCATGGGCACAAGGCTCGGCTCCGATAACCCGAAGGGGATGTATGACATCGGTATCACGAAGCCCGTGTATATCTTTGAGCGGATCATATCCAACCTGCTTGACGTCGTCAAGCAGACAGACACATGGATCAGGCTGTTTATCATGACCAGTGAAAAGAACAACGACGCGACCGTCAAATTCTTTCAAGAACACGATTATTTCGGATATAAACAAGACAGAGTCGTATTCTTTAAGCAGGATATGGCGCCGGCGTGCGATTATAACGGCAAGCTCTATATGGACGCCAAGGATCATATCTCGACCTCGCCGAACGGCAACGCCGGATGGTATTCTTCCATGGTGCGCGCCGGTCTGGACAAGATCCTGGTCGATGAAGGGATCGAATGGATCAACATTTTCGCGGTAGACAATGTTCTCCAGCGCATCTGCGACCCCTGCTTCATCGGCGCGACGATCCTCGCGGATGTCGCTGTCGGCTCAAAGGTCGTGCGCAAGGCAGCGCCCGATGAAAAGGTTGGCGTCATGTGTCTGGAAGACGGCAGACCTTCCATCGTAGAATACTACGAGCTGTCGGAGGAGATGATGAACGCGAAGGACGAAAACGGCGATCCCGCTTACAACTACGGCGTCATCCTGAACTATCTTTTCCGCACAAGCGAGCTTTCAAAGGTAACGGACGACAAAATGCCGCTGCACGTGGTCAAGAAAAAAATCCCGTATATCGACGAAAACGGCGCTTTGATCAAGCCGTCCGAACCGAACGGTTTTAAATTTGAGCAGTTGGTTCTCGATATGATCCATCAGCTTTCGAGCTGTCTGCCCTATGAGGTCATCAGAGACAAAGAATTTGCTCCCATCAAAAACGCAACGGGCATCGACTCGGTTGAAAGCGCGAGAGAATTATTAAAGAAAAACGACGTCGCATTATAAGCAACGCCTTACCACTGCCCGTCATACGCAGCAGCGCCGCAAGCTGACATCATTCAGCCTGCGACGCTGTTGCTTTTATCACTTATGATTTGAGATTTTTCCGTAATACTAATCTCATACTAATCCCTAATTAATACTAAACTCAAATGACGGAAGGTATAATGATCTTATGAAACGGTTAATATTTCACATCGACGTCAACAGCGCGTTTCTCTCTTGGGAATCCACCCGCCGCGTCAAAAACGGCGGGGATGACCTGCGGCTGATCCCGTCTGTCATCGGCGGCAGTCCCGAAAGCCGGCGCGGTGTTGTGTTGGCAAAATCGATCCCCGCGAAACAATACCATATCAAAACCGGAGAGCCGATCGGCATGGCACTGCGCAAGTGTCCGACGCTCGTGATCGCGCCGCCGGATTTCAGGCTCTACTCCGCCTGCTCCAAAGCATTCAAAAATATCTGCCGCGCCTACGCGCCGGTGGTCGAGGAGTTTTCGATTGACGAATGCTTTCTGGATTTCACGGGAACGGAGCACATCTATCCCGACCCGATCGCCCTCGCCCATGAGATCAAGGATAAGATACGCGACGAGCTGGGCTTCACCGTCAACGTCGGTATCGGCGAAAACAAGCTGTGCGCGAAAATGGCGAGTGACTTTGAAAAGCCCGACAAGGTACACACGCTCTTTCCCGATGAGATACCGGCGAAAATGTGGCCGCTGCCCGTGGGCGATTTGCTCTTCATCGGCGGCGCGACGGCAAACAAACTGACAAAGCTCGGTATCCGCACCATCGGAGAACTGGCGCATCGGAGAACTGGCGGCATTTGACGCCTGCGCGCTTCGCAGCCTGCTCGGCGATAAGATGAGCGTGCAGTGCCATAACTACGCGAACGGCATTGACAACAGCCCTGTCCGCGCCGAGCGCGAGGAGCCCAAAAGCTACAGCAACGCTGTCACCTTGGAGGATGACGTCAGGACCGACGAACAGGCGCACGCGATCCTGCTCGCTCTTGCCGACAGCGTATCGCGCCATATGCGCGGCGATCACGCGAGGGCTTACAGCGTTTCCGTATCCATCCGCTTTCTTGATTTCAAAAACAAGTCGCACCAATGTCAGCTCCCTTCCCCCATCGACACCACGAAAGCCGTCTATGAAACGGCAAAGAAGCTGCTCGGCGAAATGTGGCAAAACCACCGTCCGCTGCGCCTGATCAGCATCACGCTGTCCAATCTCACCAAGGATAAAACCACCTCCGTGCAGATGTCGCTGTTCGGAGAAACGGAAAACCCGGACAA
>CACZWQ010000129.1 GCA_902784855.1 uncultured Ruminococcus sp.
CCCAGCTCGCTGACGGCGGCATCGGCGTCGCTGTTCAGTTCAACGGAAACGCCGTTGTAGGTGAATACGGCGTCCGCGTCGGTGAGAGCGCCTTCGGAAACAGCCGAATCCTCGCCGCCCTGTGTCGTGTCGGCAGCGGACTGGACCGTGCTCTCGGTGACGGAGCTTTTGTTATCCTTGGAGCCGCAGCCTGCAAGCGCCGCTACGGAAGTGACCGCCAGAAGAGCGGAAACGATGAAGATAATAGGTCTTTTCATATGAATCCTCCTGTGTTTTTTTGTTGATATATTTGAATTGATTTTTGCAGCTGAATCAAAGCTTGACGCGCATCCAGTCATAGCCCGCGCCGATACCCTCGAGGTATTCGATATCAAGCTGATCGGTGGGGTTCATGGCGTAGTGATCGAATTCGACATGGTGCTTGTCCCATTCGGGATCGTAGTATTTGCCGTCGACCTCCGCCCAGCCGTGGCCGCCGCTGTTGAGCGCATAGACCTCCGCATAGCCGATCGCCTTTGCCATAAACGCGTACGAAGCGCCGAAGCTGAAGCAATCGCCGCGACCCGTGGTGAAGAAGTCGTTGGCATAGGTGACGGGCCACTCGGTAGTGAAGTAATCGGGATCCTCCAACACACCCTCGAGAAAGTCTGTCTTGATGTGGTCAAAGCAGGCGCGCAGCTTCTGCTCGTGCGTCATGTCGGGGGTGGTGACCTTTCCGACGAATTTCGCCGCCTGGAACAGCGCCTGATCGGCGGCGGTTTCCGCCTTGGTCGCCTTGCCCTCGCTGACGATCCAGTTCTCGCCGTCGACGATGACGCCGTCGACACAGCCGAGATCGATCACGCCGTCGGCGTCGGCGTAGTAAAAGCCGTCGGCTCCGTTGCCGACGATGCCCTTTTGAAGCACGCCGTCTTGGTAGTAGTAAGCCTTGCGGTCGCTTGTCACCAGACCGTCCTGATGATCGCCGCCTGCCTCGACAGGCTGCTGCTCAGGGGTGTCGTTGACGATCTCGACGGGGCTGTTTTGCGGTACCGACCTGCCGATCTTCGGGATATCGGTTTTCACGGGCGTGCCGTCGGTACAAGCGGACAGCAGCACGGAGCTGACGAGCACTGCGGTCAGTGTCAGTGCAGAAAGAACAATATGTTTGGATCGCATATCGAAACTCTCCTGTATCAAAAAGAGGAACGGTGAGAAAATAAGTGCCTGTTCCGTATCATTCGACAATTCTTGATGTTTTTCTTCAATATTATATCGTAACAAGATGTTATAGTCAAGTTGAAAACCGCTTTTGCTTTCATTTTTTCCTTTAGCACTAAATTTTCGCGAAAAACTCTTTTTTCTTTATGATTTTTGCGTCTCGCGGAGAACAGAATCCTGCGATCGCCGGCTTCCGACTCTTTTTCCGCAACAAATAAAAAGAGCCGGTCCCCGATAAGACCGAGGATCGGCTGACAAACACGGATACCTGCAATGCTCAGGCAAAGTCCAAAACATCTGCAAGGCCTGTCGCCTCAAAAACCTCCATGACAAGCTCGTTGGCGCCGAGGATGGTCATCGTTCCCTGCCCTGCCATCCGCTTGTGCGCGATCAAAACCGTGCGCAGACCTGCGGACGAGATATACTCCAAGTCGGAAAAATCGAGGATGAGCGCGGTGACGCCGTCGAGTGATTTGGTCAGCGCCTGTTCAAAATCGGGTGCTGTGACGGTATCCAGCCTTCCGGTCAGCGCGATGGTCAATTGATGTCCGTTTAATGTTTGATCGATTCTCATTTTCGTTCTCCTCTCGATTCAGGCAAACGCCTTGATGATGTTGATTTCAACTGAGGCTGACCTGATGTTGACGCGAATATCATCGGCGATGTTCGCCACGATGGATCTCTCCATCTCATCCCAAGCGTCCTTCGCTGCGCCGTTTTGCGCAAGCTCATCCTCGACGCCTTCCTTATAGCTTTGCAGCGTCCAGTAATACGAGCTGTCATTCGAAACGGAACGGCTCATCATGCCGAGCGAAAACAGCGAAGTCTCCTCCTGCTCGGCGAAAAGCTTGGACGTGATCATGTTGCGAAGCTTTTCCATAAAGCTCTTGGGGGTACGATCCTGCCTCTTTGAAGAGACCGCAAGAAATTTTTTTCGGGTCGCCTGATTGAGGACGGGCTGACCGGTGAGTCGGAGCACAAAACACTTGTCGCGCTCTTCCACGCTGTAGCATGCTTCAAACCCTCCCGTGATACCGCGGAACATACCGAATAATTCCTCTGCCAACAGCCGCAGCCGCAGCACTTCCTTCCGGCTCAGTCCGCATGCCGTGCCGACGACCTCGGTCGCTTCCAGCGCATCGCTCATGCCGTCTCCGTTGCTGTT
>CACZWQ010000130.1 GCA_902784855.1 uncultured Ruminococcus sp.
GACGCCATTCGGCGCAAGAACGACCACCACGCCCGCAGGCAAAAACATCCGCGGCAACCTCAGACCCAAGAAGAATCTTTTTGAGATCGTTGCCGCCCACGGAATACCCTACGCCGCCACCGCAAGCGTAGGATATCTCAACGATTTTATGCGAAAGGTGGAAAAGGCAAAGAATATCAGGGGCACAAAGTACATTCACGTTCTTGCGCCCTGTCCCACCGGCTGGGGCGTCAAAACAGACGAAACCGTTGAAATTGCAAAAGAGGTAGTTGACTGCGGCCTGTGGTACCTTGCCGAATACGAGAACGGCGAATTTACGCTGAACCGACGTCCCAAGGAGTTTTCGGACGTTTCGGCTTATCTCAAACGTCAGAGCCGCTTTAAGCACCTGACCGACGAAGACATAGAGATCATCACAAGATCCCGCGATGAATCTGGGACGAAGAGCTTGAGACCCTGCCCCGCGAGGAGCTTGAAAAAAGACAGCTTGCGGATTTGCAGGAGATCGTAAAATTTGCCTACGAAAACGCGCCGTATTACAAGCGCAGCTTTGATGAGGCAGGCGTAAAGCCCGAGGACATAAAGACCCTCAAGGATATTCAAAAATTTCCCTTTATCAACAAGAAAACCCAGCGCGACACGCAGGGCGTGGGCTCCTTTTTGGGTGAGCTTGCGGCTGTCCCCGAGGAGGACGTGGTGTTCATTTCCACCTCGTCCGGTTCAACCGGAGTTCCCACCATGAGCCCGTTTACCAAGAAGGACTTTGACGAATTTCAGGACACCGAAAGCCGCTGGTTCTGGCAGATCGGTATGCGTCCAAACGACCGCTATGTTCATGCGCTCAACTTCTCGCTGTACGTCGGCGGTCCCGACGTTATCGGCGCGCAGAATCTCGGAGCACTTTGCATTTGGGGCGGCACGCTGCCCAGCGAACGGTTCGTCCTGAAAACCTATCAGCCAACCGTGATCTGGACTTCTCCGTCTTACGCGTGGCAGCTCGGCGAAAAAGCTCTCAAGAGCGGCATTGATCCCAAAAAGGATTTGAACATCAAAAAAATCATCGTTGCCGGCGAGCTTGGCGGCTCGATCGACGCCACCAGAAAGGCTATCGAAGATATTTGGGGAGCGGAGGTTTACGATTTCTACGGCTTGTCTGACATTTTCGGAGCCTGCGCCGCAATGTGCGAGGCTAAGGACGGACTTCACATCGCCGAGAACCATATTCTGGTTGAAACCATTGACATCCACACCGGTGAGATTTTGGAGCCGGGTCAGGTCGGTGAGCTGGTATTCACAACGCTCAGAAAGCACGCGCGTCCGCTCATCCGTTTCCGCACAGGCGATATCGGTCGAATCGACAACACAAAATGCTCCTGCGGCAGAACGCACGGCAGGATCCATATTCTGGGCAGAAAAGACGACATGTTCATCGTTTCCGCAGTAAACGTGTTCCCGAGCGACATCGAGGCTGTCATCCGCGAGCAGGACGGCATTACCGGCGAATACCTAATCAGGATCTTTGAGAGGGATTTCACCAATAAATACGCCGTCGAAATCGAAAAGAATGCCGATAATCCCAAGTCTGATGACGAGGTAGCGGCAGAGGTGACCGCGGCTTTGAAGGCGCGTATCGGCGTGAAGCCGGCGAGAGTCGTCGTGCATCCCGACGGTGGTCTTGATACTCGCTCGGAGCACAAATCCAGACGTGTCATCGACGAACGTACACTTGATTATAGTATTTGATCGGTGTATAATTGAATCTAAATCTTCTACGGAGGCACAGCTATGCCCGAACTTTCAAAACGAACAGAAACCTTCACCGATTCGGTGATTCGGCGTATGACGCGCATTTCCAATCAATACGGCGCGGTGAATCTCTCGCAGGGCTTTCCCGATTTTGAACCGCCGCGTGAGCTGCTGAACAGGCTCGCCGAGGTGTCAAACGAGGATTTTCACCAGTATTCCATCACATGGGGCGCGCAGAATTTCCGTGAGGCGTTGGCTGAAAAGCAATCGCGGCTGATGGGCAGAAAAATTGACCCGAATGCAGAAATCGTCGTCACCTGCGGCAGCACCGAGGCTATGATGGCGGCGATGATGACAGTCGCCAATCCGGGTGACAAGGTGATCGTGTTTTCACCGTTTTATGAAAACTACGGCGCAGATACGATCCTCTCTGGAGCGGAGCCGATTTACGTTCCGCTCTATCCGCCAGAATTTAATTTCGATCCCGACGAACTGGAGGCGGCGTTCAGGCAGAAGCCCAAGGCGTTGATTCTCTGCAATCCGTCAAATCCCTGCGGCAAGGTGTTCACTTACGACGAGCTGAAAATCATTGCCGACCTTGCCGAAAAATACGATGCTTTTGTAATCACCGACGAGGTTTATGAGCACATTGTCTATGCTCCGCACAAACACACCTATTTCGCTTCATTGCCCAATATGTGGGAGAGGACGATCTCCTGTTCCTCGCTTTCAAAAACCTATTCTATCACAGGATGGCGTTTGGGATATATCATCGCTCCGCCGCAAATTATCGACGTTGCAAAAAAGGTTCACGACTTTTTGACTGTCGGTGCAGCAGCTCCCTTGCAGGAGGCGGCGGTGACCGGGCTGCGCTTCGGCGAAGATTATTACAGACAGCTCAGAGACAAATACACCGAAAAGCGTGATTTGTTCCTGAAAGGGCTTGATGATATAGGGATCGCCCACACCGTGCCGCAAGGTGCTTATTACATCCTGCTCGATGTTTCTGAATTTGGTTACAAAAGCGACCTCGAATTTTGTGAGGTGCTGGCGAGAGACGTCGGCGTCGGCGCTGTTCCGGGTTCCAGTTTCTTCCGCGAGGACGTCAACCACCTGATCCGCCTCCATTTCGCCAAGAAAACCGAAACGCTTAATGAAGCGCTCAACCGCTTGGAGCATATCAGAACAAAAATCAACAAGAGATAATCTGATAATCTCGGAAAAAGAAAGCATCTTATTACCTCATATTTCTTATAATATCCATCGTATTGATATGTTTATTTCAGCTGTTTGTATTGTTTTCTCAAGTCAGCTTTTTCAAAATTGAAAGCGTGGTGTATGTGTTTTTTATCCATGCTGTCTTCAAGATATTCGTTGATAAAGTTGCCGAACGTGTGGTAAGACGGCGTTTCGTAATCCATCAGGTACATATACCGGATGTTGACGCGGCACGAACTCCAATCGCCTCCATTACATGGTCAAACGCTATTACCGGATCAGATATTTCTAACAAATCTGAAATAAATACTGGAAATCTTCCTTGCTTTGGTGTATAATTGATTTCGGTATTGTTTTTCACAAAATTATTATACCACAACAGGCACATAACCGTCTATGCTTTCGGTTATGTGCCTGTCTGTTTTTTGGGGGTGTTTTTTCACAGCCCCGCTCCCTCAGCTCATGGAAATACTGCTGATAGAGCGAGCGTTCGCCGGTCTTGTTGTGCAGCAGGGTGTCGGGTCCGTCGATGGGGTTGTCGGTGCCGAAGAGCATTTTTTTGCTGCCATAGCGGCGAATGGCTTCGACTGTCGTCGAGACCGGCACCCACGTGGTGTCGCCGTAGAGGTTGGGCAGCGTGCCGAGCAGGTCGAGCGCCGCCTTGTTGTCGGTGCCGATGCCGCAGTAGGCGTCGAGCACCGTCTCGTTTCCTTTTAGACGGGCGAATTCCATCGCCTTTCCGTACAGCCTCTCGGTCTGCACCGGATTGCGCCTGTATGCGACACAATCGGGAGCCCCAGCTCCTCGGCGAGTGCGTAGACCGGCTCGAGCCTTTCGTCGTCGGGAGCGGTCAGGGAGTGGAAGGGGTGGAGCTTGAAGCCGTAGATCAGGCTGCGGTATTCCCTGACGGTGCGGATAAATTCCGCGTCGGGTAGCTCCTGATCGATTTTTAGCCACGGCAGAGCGCCGAGCCTGTCGGGAGCCTGCCTTACCGCGTCGAGGGTGTCGCGCAGGACGCGGTTCTGCGGCTTTTGGAGAAAGTCGGGCACAGGGTTGCTCTGATGGTCGAATTCCGCCGCCTCGATGCTGCTGACGAGCGTGAAGTCGACGCCGTATTTGTCCATTGAGCGGAGCACCTGTTCCGTCGTCATGTCAAAGAACGGCGGAAGGGCGCCGATGTGGGCGTGTGTGTCGATGATCATTGTTTTCACCTTCTTTTGAATTTACCGAACGGGTCTTTTCGTTTTTGTTTCGCGCGTGATTTCCGCGACGCACTCGATGTGGGCGGTGTGAGGAAACATATCGACCGGGCAGAGCCTTTTTACGCGGCAGCCGCTGTTGCGCGTCAGAAAACCGAGGTCGCGCGCCATGGTCTCGGGATTGCAGGAGATATAGACGACGCGCTGCGGCGCCATTTTTATCAGCGCACGCAGAAACGCCTCGTCGCTGCCCGCCCTCGGCGGATCCATGAACACCACGTCGGGACGCTCGTCCTCCTCGGCGCAGGCGGTCATGAACTCGCCCGCGTCGCCCTTGTAAAAGCGGATATTTTTCAGAGAGTTGAGCTTGGCGTTTTGTATCGCGTCGCGCACCGCGTCGCCGTTGAGCTCCACTCCGATCACCCTGCCCGCGCCGCGCTTCGCCGCGACTATGCCGATCGTGCCGATGCCGCAGTAGGCGTCGAGCACCGTCTCGTTTCCTTTTAGACGGGCGAATTCCATCGCCTTTCCGTACAGCCTCTCGGTCTGCACCGGATTG
>CACZWQ010000131.1 GCA_902784855.1 uncultured Ruminococcus sp.
AGACGTTTCTGAAAAAGAATAAGATTAATGCCCGCGTTTGAACGCGGGCATTAATTTTACCTAATAATCAAACGTTTCACGCGCGGATTGTAAGTCGGCTCAGCCGACCGGGTTATCCCTTGACTGCGCCTGCGGCTACACCCTTGATGATGTATTTCTGGCAGACGAGGTAGAATACGATGACAGGAATGATCGAGAGGAAGATCATCGCCATCATGGCGCCGAGGTTCATCTGACCGTAGCTGCCCGTTGTCGTCAGCTGGATATGCATCGGGATGTTGCGGTACTTCGCGAGATCGAGGACCAGCGAGGGCAGGAGATAGTCGTTCCATACCCACATGATCTCCAAGATACCGACCGAGATGAGGGTGGGCTTGAGCATCGGGAAAACCACGAGGAAGTAGGTTCTCAGCGGGCCGCAGCCGTCGATGGAAGCCGCCTCTTCGATTTCGATCGGGATGGACTTGGCGAAGCCGACGAACATGAAGATCGCCAGACCCGCGCCGAAGCCGAGATAGATGACCGGAATGGTCCACGGGGTGTTCAGCTTCAGGGTGTCCGCCGTCTTGGAGAGGGTGAACTGCACCATCTGGAAGGGGACGACCATGGAGAACACGCAGAGGAAATAGAAGATCTTGCAGAACAGGCTGTTGACGCGCGCGACATACCACGCCGCCATGGAGCAGAACAGCAAAATCAAAAATGCGGAGAGAACGGTGATGATGATATTGAACAGCACCGCCTTCCAGAACGGGAACGAGCCCGCCGTCATACCCGTGACATAGTTTTCAAAGCCGACGAAGGTTTCGCCGTTCGGGAGCGCGAAGAGGTTGGATTTGACCGCGCCCGCGTCCTTGAAGGTGTTCACCAGAATGGTGATGATCGGCAGCATATAGATGACACAGATGAACGCGAGGACCACCGACATGACGGTTTTACGCGTTTTTTCCTGTTTTAAGGTAGTCTGTTTACCCATTACTGCTGCACCTCCTTCTTTCTGGTGACGAGAAGCTGGGCGATGCCCAGTGCGGCGACAAAGATGAAGAACACGACCGCCTTAGCCTGCGCCATGCCGCGCGTCGCCATGTTGGAGTAGCCGTTGGAGATGTTCAGCGCGAGCATTTCCGTCAGGCGTCCGGGCTTGCCGCCGGTGAGCGCGAGGTTCTGGTCGTAAAGCTTGAAGCTGTTGGTCAGCGTCAGGAAGGTGCAGATGGTGATGGAGGGCATCACGTTCGGGATGATGACCTTAAAGAGCGTCTGCGATTTGGTGGCGCCGTCGATCTTGGCAGCCTCGAGCATGTCGTCGGGAACCGCCTGCAGACCGGCGATGTAGATGATCATCATATAGCCGACCTGCTGCCACAGGAGCAGGATGATCAGACCCCAGAAGCCGTAGGTGGCGTTGTCCACCAGGTTCTGCGTCGTCCAGAGATCGAGCAGGCCGTCAAAGATCATCGACCAAAGATAGCCCAGCACGATGCCGCCGATGAGGTTCGGCATGAAGAACACGGTGCGGAAGAGGTTGGAGCCCTTGGCGCCCTGGGTCAGCGCATAGGCGATGGCAAAGGCCAGCAGGTTGATCAGCACCACGCTGACAACCGCAAACAGGGCGGTGAACCAAAAGGCGTGGAAGAAGGATTCATCCGAGAACGCCTTGACATAGTTGTCAAAGCCCTTGAGGTGCGCGTCGGAGATGACGCTGAATTTGCCGCAGAAGGACAAATAGATACCCTGACCGAAAGGCCAGATAAAGCCGATGATAAAGGATACGAACACGGGACCGATGAACAGCCACGACCACTTGCGCATGGAGCGCTTGGTCATGGAGCTGTGACCGGACTTAAAGGTGTTCTTCGGCTTTTTTTTCGCGCTTTTCGGCGCGGAGTTGGCTGCTGTTGCAGAAGATTGATTCGTACTCACTGATTAGCCTCCTGTTCACGGCAGGTGCCGTGCGGGAAAAACCTAAGGCAACACCGCACAATTCGCGGCGCACGCCTTGCTTGAATATTATTCCGTCAGCCTGCCCAAAAAATCTCGGCAAGGCGTCAGCCTTACCTCAATTAAAGAAAACAGGGCGGACGAACGCGCCCGCCCTGCAAAATAGGTTGCCTGAGAATGATTACTCTTTGATTGCCTCGTACTGTTTTGCCCAACCGTCAACGAAAGCTTCCTTAACCTTCGCCCAGTTGTCGTCGGTCTGATCGGCGTTGTAAGCGTTCAGAGCGGAAACGAGGTCTTTACGATACTCGTCAACGTTCGGCTGATAATTGGTAGCCCAATCCATGACATAGCAGCCGTCGTTGGTGTATTGCTCAGCGTTCTTGAGGAAGCCGTTGGTGGATTCCGCAGCATTCTTATAGGGCATAACGCCAAGCTGCTCAACCATGGTCTTGGACGCCTCGGCGTCGGTCACGAGCCATACCATGAAGTCGATGGTAGCCTGCTGATCTTCCTTGGAAACCTTGGAGTTGACAGCCCAGCAGTTCTCGGTACCGCAGTTGAGACCGGCCTTCTCTTCGCCGTCAACACCGCAGTAGTAGGGGATCATCACAGCGTTGGGAACTGTCTCGGAGACAGCAGCATACTCCCAAGAGCCGTTTACGAAGAACGCAGCCTTGCCTTCCTTGAACTCTTCCTCAGCGTTGTGGCCGCCTGCGGACAGGTCGGTGGGAGCGGTGAGGGAGTTGTTGATGCACAGGTCATAGAGGTTCTTGTAGTTGGGCAGATAGTCGCCGGTGATGGTAGCGGGGCACTCGGTCCAGGTCTTGCCGGCAGCCTTTTCCTCGTAGAAGTACTCGAGGTTAGCCATATGACCGGTGAATCTCCAGGAGGAGCTGTCGTCCATGTCGGAGGAGGAGAAAGCGTCGAAGCCGAGCTCGGCTGCCTTTGCGTGGATGTCCTCGGCAACGGTCTTGAGGCCGTCGAAGTTCTTGATCTCATCCATGGTGTGGCCGGCTTTTTCGATCAGGTCGGGGTTGACGATGATGCCGTAGCACTCGTAGCAGTAGCCGATGGAGACGAGCTTGCCGTCCGCGTCGGTGCGGTTGTAAGCGTCGGTGTTCAGCTCTTTTGCGATCGCGGTGTCGGTCAGGTCAAGAGCGAAATCGCCCCAGTCCTTCACGTCCTGCTGGTTGCGGATGACGAACAGTGTCGGGGGATTGGACTTGTCCATCTCAGCGGTGAGGGTGGTGATGTAGGTACCGGAAGCAGCGGTAACGACCTTAACGTCGACGCCCTTGGCTTCCTTGTACTTCTTTGCGAGATTCTGCAGGGTCTCGTCGATCTCGGGCTTGAAGTTCAGCCAGTAAACCGAGCCGGTGCCTGCCGCAGCTTCGCTCTTGGTCGAGTCGCCGCCTGCCTGTGATGCCTCGCCGCCGTTACAGCCTGCGAGAGCGCTTCCTGCCATCAGAGCAGCCAAAGTAATCGCTGCTGCTCTCTGGAGATGTGTCTTTTTCAAGTTAATCACCTTTTCTAAATATATTTATCCGATTCACGCAGCGGATATTCTGCGGGGGAGACATACTCCTCTCCTTAGTGATATCATACCATTATCACCCAAAAAAATCAAGGAGAAGTTTTAAGTTTTTTGCACTTCCGTGAGCGATTTTTAGGTGTTTTGCCCACTTGTTACAATATTGTAATGGTTATTGTACGAGCGTGACGCTCGACCCGGTCCGCGCGCGAGCGTGACGCTCGACCCAATCCGCGCGTGAGAGGGTTGTTTGGGCGGTGACCTTTCAAGCTCACCTTATTACGCGGGCTATTTTTTTACCTTTTTTACAGACGTTGCACGTGCGGATTGCCCCCCGCGTCACGCGGGAGAGCTGTTGATCTGTGCCAGCTTGCGCTTGAGCAGGGCGACGGGGAGGCCGACGACATTGTAGTAGTCGCCGCGGATCTCCTTGACCAGCAGCGCGCCCTTGCCCTGGATGCCGTAGGCGCCCGCCTTGTCGCCCGGCTCGCCCGTGGCGATATATTCGTTGATCTCGTCGTCCGACAGGGGATAGAACTCCACCTCGGTGGTCTGTGAGAAAGAGTATTTCTCGTCGCCCCTGAACACCGCGCAGCCCGTGATGACCTTGTGCGTCCTGCCCGAGAGCATCTTCAAAATCTCAAACGCCGTGCGGTCGGAGCTGGGCTTGCCGATCATCATGTTGTCGATGAACACGCCCGTGTCGCAGCCGATGACGATGTCGTCGGGGTGCTTTTGATGAATTTGCTCCGCCTTTTGCAGCGCGAGATACTCGGGTA
>CACZWQ010000132.1 GCA_902784855.1 uncultured Ruminococcus sp.
GCTGAATCGGGTAGGGCTGTGTTTCCTGGGTCGGAGCCGTTGACTCCGGCTCGATACGGGCGATGACCTCGGTGCTGCCGCCGTGTCCGCTCTGCGCGGAAGCCACGGAGGAAAGCGGTAAGACGAACAGGCTGATCGTGATGAAAAAGAAACACAAGCCCTTGGATATGCAATTTTTCATACTGTCGCCTGCTCAGCGGTTACTGTACGTCCTCGATCGCGCTGAAGAATACCATATAGCCGCTGTAATCGCCTGCGATCCGGGCAAGGCTCTCGCCGTAGAGCTGATTGAGATCAAAACGGAGCGTGCCGGTCAGGCTTTGTCCCTGCTCGGAAAAACCGGTGAGGAAGAAACCGTTCGTCTCCATGGTATTGAAATTGACGTTGGTTGACATATTGACATTCGCGCCGGTCGCGGTGTAGACGTCATAGGCGAATTTCACGTCGGCGTTTGACTTGTTCGCGATATAGAACTGCTCGACGCTGCCCACCACGGCGTTCTGATCCTTGACATACACATTGACGACCTTTTCGGCGGGATCAAGGCCCACCAGCTTGGTCATCGTGACGGTATAGGTGACATCCTTGTTGTGATCATCCGTATTGTTTTCGGGGACCGCGAGCGTCTCAAAATCGACCGTGTCGGGGATGGTGATGATGTAGCTGACGTCTCCGGGAACACCGCCGTCGATGTGCGCCTTGACTTCTGTTTGACCGTTGGAGTTGCTTTCGGTCAGCTCAGCAGCCGAAACGGAGACAACAGCCGCCGCAGCCATCATAGCTGCCAGTGCGAGAGATAAGATTTTTCTTGCTTTCATGGGAATTCATCCTTTCAAGTTTAAATATGTTCAACTCATTCTACCATGAGCTTGAAGCCTGACTGCGCCGCGTTGAGCGGCGTATTTTTTTCGTCGAGCAGCACGCACTGATACTCGACGTAGGCGTCGTAGGTGCCCTTTTCGAGGGTCTTGTTCAGCGGCACCTCCGTGACGCCCTGCCCGGGCTTTAACAGCGGGGATTCATAGAGCACGGTGCCGTCGGAAAGCTTGACCGAGGCAAACATGCCCACCTTGTTTTCCTTCGGGTTGCCGATGTTGATTTTCAGGGTCTTGTCCCCCGCCTTCATCTGCGCGGAGGAATAGCCCGGAATCTGTGTGCCGCTCTGCTTAGGCTTGTCCTTTTCGTCGATGCCCGGATCCCAGTTGTCCGTGACGACGCCGACGACGCCTTGGGCATTCGTTTGCTTCGGCTGAAAAACGCCGCTGAACAGGAGGACGCCCGCGACCGCCGCAGCGGTCAGCAGGAGCGCCGCGGCAACGATGAGAAGTGTTTTCTTCCGGTGAGGGGTTTTATTCAAGACAGTCCTTCCTCCTTCATCACGCGAGGACTCGGTATTTTCCCGCGTCGCCGATGCCTTCGGTGTGCTCGGCAAGGTACTTCTGCACACAGGTCGTGTCTAAAATGGAGATCCTGCCGTCGCGGTTCACGTCGGCTGCGTTGACGTCAAAGACGTCGACGGGCAGCTCGATCGCGTATTTTTGGATCAGGGTGGCGTCATCGATGGTGATCCTGCCGTCGCGGTTCACATCGCCGATGAGCACCGTCGCGCGCTCGGCGACCGCGAAGCAGTTGACCTCCGCGACCGTAAAGACCGCGCTGCCGTCTTTGATGCTTTCGGGCGCGATCGTCACCGTCTCGCCCTCGGTGTTCTGCGCGATCAGCACGACGGACTTATTTCCGGTCGGGATGCTGAGCTTGTAACCGCCCGCGCTCCACAGCTCGGAGGGCGCGAAGCTGCCGTTTTTGTCGGTCGTGACAAAGCTGTAGGCGGAGAGCAGGCTGCCCGTTTCCGCAAGCGCCCTGTAATCCTCGCTGTCCGCGGCGAGCGCTTCGAGCGTGATTTGCAGGTCGTCATGCATGAGGCTGCTGACCGTGATACCGTCCTGAAGCGTCAGGGTGCGCTGTGTCAGATATCTGCCCGAAATGACCGGGTAGCCCTGATTGAAGGAGGTGGAGCCGTACTGCGCCCTCAGCCATGTCACGGAATCGTCGGTCACGCCGTTGAGGGTGCCGACAAAGGCGTCGCTCTTCATCGTTTCGGTGGAAACGAGACCCGAAGCGTCGGGAAGCTTTTTGCCTGACATGCCGCCGACGGGGGTGTTGCCGTCCACGTCGGTGTAGAATACGTCCTTCACATTATCCGATTGGTTGTTGCCCGCGATCATGCCCTTTGCGGACTTGTTCTTGTTGACGGGCTTGCCGGAATCGTAGCAGGAGGCGATCACGCCGTAATTGGTGCCCGCGATACCGCCGGCGACCGTTGGCGCTGCCGTAGACAGTTCCGTTGTTGACCGCCGTGACGCCGCCCGCGGATACGCCCTCGACGACCGCGCTGCTGCGGCAGCCGGTGATCGTGCCGTTGTTGACCGCCGCGATACCGCCGGCGTTGGTTCCTCTGATGTAGGAATTATAGGCGGAGACGTCGTTGATGATAATGCCGTTGATCTTGATCTTGCCGCTGAGGTTGATGCCGCTTGTGCAGTGGTCGATCGTGCCGTTGTTGACAGCCGCAACGCTGCCCGCGTTTACCGATACGGATCTGAAATCGCAGTCGACCACCGACAGGTCCCTGACCACGCCGCTTGTGCCGATCGTGTCAAACAGACCGCCGTTTGCGGCGCTGTCCACTCTCAGCCCGGTGATGCCGTAGCCCCTGCCGTCAAAGGTGCCGTTGAAGGGCTTGCTCTTGGTGCCGATACCCGCTGTCCAGACCGCGCCGTCGGGCACCGTGATATTGTTTTCCAGATAGGCGTTGTCGAAGTTTTTGCCGCTGTTGACGGTTTCGGCAAACGCGACAAGCTCGTCATAGGTGCGGATGCCGTGGTCCTCGATCTCAGGCTCGGGCTTTTGGTCGATGTAGCGGAGGGTATCGGTGACGGGCAACACGGGGATGCAGGCATATTCGTCGCGAGCGGTCTCATAGCAGCGTTCAATGACTTCGACTGACACAAAGGGGCGCACGCCGTCGTGTATGCCGACGACACCCTCTGCATCGTCGGGAATGGCGGCGAGTCCGTTCATGGATGAATGGTAGCGGGTAGCACCGCC
This sequence comes from uncultured Ruminococcus sp., assembly GCA_902784855.1. Lineage (GTDB taxonomy): Bacteria > Bacillota > Clostridia > Oscillospirales > Acutalibacteraceae > Ruminococcoides. The sequence goes on from CACZWQ010000132.1 coordinate 3,109, forward strand.
GTCAACCACGGTGTGCTCCACGTCAAACTGATACTGCTGGCACAGCTCCTGCCAATAGGCTTGCTGCTCGTGGGGCAGCACCAGAATGATGCCGATCTGATCGGAATACTGGCGGAACCGCTCCAACGTGTGCATGAGCACTGGCCTGCCGCCGATGGGCATGAACTGTTTGGGGATGTCAC
>CACZWQ010000133.1 GCA_902784855.1 uncultured Ruminococcus sp.
CAGCCCTGCCGCAGGAAGCCGCCTGCGGGCAGCCCGCGCAGCCGAAGTCCTTCTTCTTGGGCTTGTGCTTGCCGAATTTGTTCACCAGCGCGATCAGAATGCCGAAGACGAAGAAGCCGCCGGGCGCCATGGTGAGGATGGAAATCTTGTTATCTATTAATATGGGGATCTCCAAGCCGAAGAAGGTGCCGTTGCCGAACACCTCGCGGATGGTCGCCATCAGGCTCAGCGCCAGCGTAAAGCCCGCGCCCATGCCCAGCGCGTCCACGGCGGAGTCGAGCACGGTGTTCTTGTTGGCGAACATCTCCGCTCTGCCGAGGATGATGCAGTTGACGACGATCAGGGGCAGATAGATGCCCAGCGACTGATCGAGCGCCGGCGCAAATGCCTTGACAAGCATCTGCACCATGGTGACAAAGCCCGCGATCAGCACGATATAGCAGGGAATGCGCACCTTGTCGGGGATGACCTTGCGCAGGGCGGAAATGACGATGTTGGAGCACAGCAGCACCACGGTCGCCGCCGCGCCCATGCCCAGCGCGTTGGTGACGCTGGTGGAGGTGGCGAGCGTCGGGCAGGTGCCCAAGACCAGAACCAGCACGGGGTTCTCTTTGATCAAACCCTTGGAAAAGTTTTGCAGTTGGTTCATCACTTCGCCTCCTTTGTCACGATTTCGTATGCGTCAAACGCCGCCTTGACGGCGCTCTTGTATGCCTTGGATGAGATGGTCGCGCCCGTCAGCGCGTCCACGGTATCGACGTCATCGGCGGTCTTGCCCTCATAGTTCTTGCTGTAGCCGCTGTTATTGTCGACCACGCGCGAGCCGATGCCGCTCGTTTCGCTGTGGCTGAGCGTCTGCACGCTCTCGATGCTGCCGTCGGACTTGATGCCGCAGATCAGGTTGATGTCGCCGCCGTAGCCCTTGGCGGTCAGCGAGAACACATAGCCCGTGCCGTTGGTCGCCTTTACCGCCTTGGTGACGCCCTCGGGCAGCGCGACGTCGGTGATCTCTTCAAAGCCGTCCGCCTCCTGCAGCACCTCCTGCTGCGCCTTGGCTTCCGCCTTGGCGTTGGCGTCGGCGATGATGGGAGCCGTCACGGAGTTGATATAGGCGAGCAGCGCGGTGATGACCAGACAGATGGCGGCGAGCACCGCGATGGGTTTTACGATCTCTTTCATTTCTCCGCCTCCCCGATCAACGGCTTTGCGCGCGTCAGTTTTTCGATGTACGGTGTCAGGATGCACATGATCAGCAGCGCGAAGCTGACGCCCTCGGGGAAGTTGCCCCAGAAGCGGATCAGGATCGTGATCAGACCGCAGCCTACGCCGTAGATGATCTTGCCCCATTTGGTGGCGGGGCTGGACGAGTAGTCGGTCGCCATGAAGATCGCGCCGATCATCAAGCCGCCCGACAGCAGCTGTGCCAGCACGTCCTGTCCGCAGACAAAGGACATCACGGCGACGGTGCCGATAAAGGCGACGGGCGTGTGCCAGGTGATGACGCGCCTTGCCAGCAGGTAGATGCCGCCCAGCAGCAGCGCCAGCGCCGAGGTCTCGCCCATGGAGCCGCCCATGTTGCCGAGGAACATGTCTAAGTAGGACGGCAGGCTCGCGGTCTCGCCCTTGGCGATCATCGTCAGCGGCGTCGCGCACGACACGGCGTCAACATAATCGGGCATCATGCAGAACGCCTGCGGCGTCAGCCAGTGGGTCATGGTGCCGGAGAACGCGATCATCAGGATGATGCGCGCGGTCGCGGCGGGATTGGCAAAATTCTGTCCGATGCCGCCGAAGAGCTGCTTGACCACCACGATGGCGATCACGCTGCCCAGCGCCGCCTGCCACAGCGGGATGGTCACGGGCAGGTTGAGGGCGAGGATGACGCCCGTCACCACCGCCGAGAGGTCGGAGAGGGTGTTTTCTTTTTTACAGAGCTTTTCAAAGCCCCATTCGGCGGCGACGCTCACCGCCACGCAGTCGACGAGCACGAGCAGGCTGCGCAGCCCGAAAAAAATCACCGAGGCGATCACGGCGGGCACCAGCGCGATCAGCACGTCGAGCATGATGCTTTGGGTCGTGCGCCGCCCGCGGAAGTGGGGCGACACCGTGGAAATCAGCTTGCTCATTTTTTCGCCTCCTGTTCTTTCTTCTGCTTCGCCTGATACTCGCGCAGCACCGCTTTTGCCAGCTTGTTGGTCTGCACCAGATGCCGCTTGGCGGGGCAGACATAGGAGCAGCAGCCGCATTCCATGCACAGGTCGACGCAGAGCGCCTTGAGCTCCTCTGCCTCTCCCTTTTTGTATGCCTGCGCGATCGCG
>CACZWQ010000134.1 GCA_902784855.1 uncultured Ruminococcus sp.
AACAGTACGCGGTGATGCCTTGGGTTTATTAAAAACTTTCGTGTTGTTTTTTCATCGGTTACCCGCAAACTGTTCCTGTTTTTCCGAACCCGGTTTGATGCTCGGCGATATACTTTTGAACGCAGGTGACATCCAGAACGGAAACCCTGCCGTCGTCGTTCACGTCGGAGAGCATTTTTTGCCGATCCGTGAACACGACGAGTCCGATCGCCGCCTCCTGTATCAGCGTCGCGTCATTGATCGTGATCGTGCCGTCGCCGTCGGCGTCGCCGAACAGCGTTACTCCATCTTCACGATAGAACGGATCCAATGCCGTGATCAGCGCAAGGTCGGTCTGCGGAAAGTGCTCTTCGATCAGGGCGGAGAAGTTTACCGCCAGTGTGCCGATATGATACAGGTTCAGCTCGCTGCAAGAGCGGAGCTGTGACGAATCAAACTCGGTATCCCCGGACTGACTCTGCTGCGCTTGAGCAACCTGATCGTAGGTCAGGATCTTCGGATCGGCAGTCTGAGGATCGTAGTCCGGATCATCGTAGCCCTCCGGCAGCACCTCGTCGGAATCGGCGCCCTTGATAGAGAGGTAATTCTTAATCATCACGGGACCGAGAAAACGAAGCAGCGGATAGACGCTGTCGAGAACCGCCTGATATTCCTCCTCGGAGACAGAGAGCTTTTCCGCGGGAGCGAGCTCCTGCAGCAGGATCACCAGTTCATCGGCGAGCTGACGGTACATCGCGTCGCTGTTGTGCTGCATGATACCGCCGATCACCTCTTCGACGACGATGTGCCTGAGACGCGGGTTGGACATGATCCCGCCGGAAGAGCTGACAAGGGATTTCGCCGCGGCGGCGAGCATCTTTTTCATTGCATCGGGGGTTCCGTTGAAATACACATTGATCAGCATGGAAAGCGTATTCTCAAATTTGCCGGAATACTTCTCCCGTGTCAGGCTCTCCGACAAAAAGTCGACCAGATCGGCTGAGAAATCCTCCATCGACACATAATCCGGCGCTGCGAGCATTTCTTCGGCCGACAAATCTGCCTTGACGGCGCGAATCTGTTTTTCCGAGCCGATGATGATCTCCCTGCCGTTGGTATAGAGCCCCCACGAGGCGGGATACAAATAGGTGAGCAGGTCGTTTTTGTTCCTGACGCAATAGATGTTCGGATACTGTTTGTCACTCGCGCAGCAGCGCGGCGCCTCAAAGGTATAGACAGATACGTCCTCGGCAGCCGTGCCGAACTCGTCGAGGTGCTCGTTGAGATACACGCCCGTCAGATCGGCAACAGAGCCTGCGCGGGAGTAGCCCGCGATCCACAGCTTGACGTTGTCCAGCGCGTGCGCCGCGATATAGTCCCGGATACGTCCGATCACCTTCCGGGACGCCCGATCGAAGCCCTCGATATTGCCCGAGGCGCCCGCGATCACGTTGGATGCCCACTCTGCGCTGTATTTATTGCCGCGTATCGAGACCGCTACGACCTCTTTGCCGTCGATCTTTTTATGCGCGATGGCGGTGCCGATCGTGTCCTTTGTCGGCGCGGTATCCATATCCTCCGTTTGGACATCACCGTAGCCGATCTTGCCGTACAGCTCCTTGATGTAGGACGAACCCACGACCTCCATCGACGCGTAAGCCAGCGCCGCCGACATGGTCAGCAGGTGGGTGTTCTGTTCGGTGGACGGAGCGGCTAACCAGCTGTCACTGTAATAAAAAGGCTCTGTCGCAGGCTCGTCAACAAAGGCGGGCATATAGGTAAAGGTGCCCGAGATTACTTCGTTCTCGGCGGCAGAAGCCGCGGCAGGGAGCATTCCGATCAGCAGCAGCGCCGCTGTCAGCAGGGATAGGATTCGTTTTTTCATGTGTTTTTCCTCCGTTTTGATGGAATAGATTGTTTCATATTTTTGTCGCAATATCCTTTATCCTATTATAGCATGGAAAGCGTGGACTTCCATTTGGGCGTTGAGCATCTGCCGTATCGCGCTGCGCGTTTATCTTAGGCTATCCGATCAATTGTCGCCCTGTTCCAGTACAGCTTTTCAAAACAAAAATCCTTCTGTGTTTTGGAAAGGATTGTTTTTAAAGTGACGTGTTGAGAGCGATAGGGCGCTCCGGCACGCGCGCGTATCAAATCAAACCATCCGTCTATCCGCGCGACATGGATACTGTTCAAGCCGAAATCATCATCGATGATCATCGTCAGGGCCATTTTGATGGCTTCGATATCCTTCTTTTCTCCCATTTCG
>CACZWQ010000135.1 GCA_902784855.1 uncultured Ruminococcus sp.
TCCTCGGCACGGCGGTGATGGTGTCCGTACCCATCCAGAAGTCATAACCGCACTCCTCATTCGTCGGATACGTCACATGGCACATATAGGTATTCGTATCACTCTCCAGCACATAGAGATACCGACCGCCCTCCGCAATATACGGAGAATACCTTTCATCCGTGTTGTTTATCGTATCTTTGAATTCCGTATCACGTCTATCAAACCATGCATAGTCAAAACCTTCCGGCGCAGTGAACATACGCGTCGTCGAGAACTCGCCCCACGGCAGACCGTCCACATCGCTGCGAACGCAGTTCAGCATAAAATAAGCATAACCGAAGTGCCCGCCCTGATCGCAATCGTACGAAGTCAGTTTGATCGTCAGCGTCTTACCTACATAATCCTCCACACTGATACCGATCGTCTTCCAATCCTGCCAGTTAATGACATGGCTGTTGGAGGAAGAACCGCTGCTGGAGCCGCTGGTAGAGGACTTCGCGTCGGTACCGGAGGGAGAGGGAACGGTGGTAGTCACCGGATCATCCTTGTGATACTCGTCATATTCCTTCATCAACTCTTCCATGGTCTTGGTGACATAGTCGCCCGTGGTGAAGTTGCCGACTGTAGCGCCCATCTCTTCGCAGAGAGCCTTGGTGGGCCATGCGCCGTATTCGCCGTTGCCATAGTAGAAGTAGAAGTTACCACCCAGACCGAGCTTGCCGCTCATCGGGCTCTTGACCATCTTGGAAACATCAAAGTTAACAACATAAACCATGTTGTTGAAGCGGAACGCCTCACCAAAGCCCTGAGATTCTTCTCTGGGGAAGAGATCGGCTTCTCCGACGAGGTCTTCGTTGAAGAAGTTGTCGGCATAGTCGCCGAATTCGGAGAGATCAAAATCTTCGAGCTCGTCAAGAACGGTATCGACCTGATAGGTCTTTTCATCAGCCTTCAGCTTGTCCCAATCCTCGTCGTTGAAAACAGCAGCGAGCTTGTTGGCGTCTTCCCAGAAGGTATCGGCTGCGGTGTCGAGTGCGTCCGCACCCTCGACCTCTGCCTGAACAAGCGCCTTCTTATAGATGTATCTGAACAGGGGATCATAGAGCTTATTCTCGTCTGCTCTGGACCAATACTCTCTGGACCAATACTGACCGGGAGAGTCGACAGACTGGCAAGCTGCATCATAGAAGGGGTTCTTTGTCTTGTCGGTCTCTGTACCGCCGTCCAGATAGTTGTTCCAAATGATCTGGTTAGCGTCGCCCTCTTCACCGTTGCCATAGGTGGGGACATCCATACCCCAGAGGTTATCGGCACCCTTGCCCTCTTCCTTGACAGCCTTGTAGCCCGGCCAGCCGTGACCGCCGGCTTTATTGTCGGGCGTGTCATAGCCTGTCCACCAGTACATGCCGGCAGCGCCGCCGCAGCGGGCATCGGCAGTGGTCTTATTCTGCCAAGCATTGGGCATAGCGAACATCAGATGGTTGGTCAATGCGCCGGCAGCGGGCGTATACTCGCCGAGTGTGCCGTAGCCGCCGGGAGCAAGACCGGTTTCTTCAGCACCGACAGCAGTCGCGCCGACAGCTACCATGGAAGCAGCCAGCGTACCGGCAAGCACGATACTTAAAAGTTTTTTCATGTCAAATTCCTCCAATTAATTTCCGAATGATCGGTTACCCTCATTATATAACAAAAAAGAGTAAAAATCAAGTTGAATATGAAATATTGTTTCGGAAAAAATCACAAATTTACGGCGATGTTTCTGTGAAAAAGTGTTATTGATCGCGTTTTTTTGCTTTTGCGGAAACAATCACGACCGCAGCCACGATCGCGCCCACGACCACCACGCCGCCGAGCAAATAGAAGATGGAGCTGGTGAAAAAGCTTCCCTTCGCAGTCGAATCCGCCTGCGCGTTGCTCACCACACGGGTGACCTCGACCACATTGTTCTGCACGACGGAGCCGACCTTGATATGCTCCTCGGGCTTGAGCGGGCTGTTCTCCTCACCCATGCCGTCGGCATAGTTGATAAAATCGCCCTGATTTTTTTGCAGCGTATTCTCGTCCTCATTGACGGGCGGGGTCGCGTCGGAGAGGATCGCCTCGCCGTTGACCGTCAGATCATAGGTGAATTTGTAGCGCTTGAGATATTCCAGATTCTCGCCGTACAGCTCGGTAAAGAAGTAGGTGATCGCCGCGTCGCCGCCCTTGAGTGCTTTAAAGCTCGCGGAAACGAACTGACCCTTTTCCTCAAAGCTGGGGAGATTGGAGAGAGAGGAATGGTTCATCGGCAGCTTGCCCTTGATATCCTCGTTATAGATGACCATGTCGAATTTGTCGAAGGTCAGGCTGGACTTCTGATATTCCAAGAAATCACTGTCATAGAACAGGCGCAGCTCAAAGCCGACGATCGGCTCGGGCGCCTCGCTGAGATTGAGGGTGTAGGTGACGATATCGCCGACGGCGATCTGCGCTTCTTTATTGATGGTCAGGGTGTCGGCGTCGGCATCATCCTTTGCTTCGGCAAAGACCGGCAGAACCGAACACAGCGCCAGCGCCAGCACAAAACAAACAGAAGATAATTTCAAGGTGATCTGTCTCATAATTTCATTCCTTTAATTCGAATCGCCGCAGGATTGCTGCAACTTTATACATGGTTATTATATAATAAACTTCATCAGAAATCAACCTGATTATGTGACAAATACATGAAAACGAAGTTACAAATCTTTAACCATTCATCATTTTTTTGGCTGTATACGATACTCCCATTCTTCACTTGATCCTGTGCCGATCACGTCAAGGGCAAGCTTTCTCCCATCACGCAAAAAACGCCCCCCGGTTTCCCGGAGGGCGGAAAAATATGTTTTTATTCAGCGGAAATTATTTTACTTTTCTGCGAGCAAAATAGATTCCTGCGGTTGCGGAAACGAGCACGAGCAGAATGATAATCGCCATGGAAGCGTTACCGGTCTGAACTGCGCCGTTAGTGCCGCCGCTGTTGCTGCTGCTGCCGGAGCTGCTGCTGCCGCCGCTGGACTTGCCGGTGGTGCCGGTTGCAGATGTCGCGTCGGAGGGGTTCTCCTTCAGCTTGACAATGTCGCCGGAAACAGTGGTCAGCTTGGTTTCGGGATCGAAGGTAACCACGAAGGTACCGGGTCCGGTCAGATCGAACAGAATCTCCTTGCCGTCCTTGTCGCCGAATTT
>CACZWQ010000136.1 GCA_902784855.1 uncultured Ruminococcus sp.
CGCGGGAATAGACCACCTTGAGCTTTTTAATGCCGCGCTTGCGGCACTCGGCGCGCATCACGCGCGCAAGCGGACAAAAAGACGTTTCGCTGATATCGCAGACCTCAAAGGCGGTCGGCTCGAGCTTGTTGCCCGTCCCCATCGAGCTGATGATCGGCACGCCTGCCTCCTGCGCGTGCAGCGCGAGGGCAAGCTTGCCCGAAACCGTGTCGATCGCGTCCACGACGTAGTCATACCGTGAAAAATCAAAATCTCCGATATTTTCGGGCAGGACAAAGGCGCGGTGTGTTTTTACCATGCAGTCGGGGTTGATATCGTGAATCCTTGCCGCCGCAACATCGACCTTGTACTGACCGACGGTGCTGTGCAGGGCGATGATCTGACGGTTGAGGTTGGTGATGCTGACGGTGTCGTTGTCAATCAAATCCAGCGCACCGACGCCCGAGCGCGCGAGCGCCTCGACGGTATAGCCTCCGACGCCGCCGATTCCGAACACCGCGACGCGGGATTTCTGCAGTCTGTCAAGCGCGTCCTCACCGATCAGGAGCGCGGTTCTCGCAAATTGTCCGGTCATCTCTCAGTCCTCCACAAAGCTGTTGAGCCGCTCAAAGTCGGGAATCCGAAAGCCGCTCTGCCCCACCTTTTCGATCAGCCCCTCGCTGACGAGCTTGCGGATATTGCGGCTGACGGTCTCGGGACGCAGCCCGACGCTGCCCGCGATATCGTCGAGCCGCAGGGTGATATACGGCTCGTTCGACCGTTTCTCGCGGTAAATCAGGAACGCCGCGATGCGCTTGACAGGCTCGCTGATGGCAGATTCCACGTCGCTGCGCCGCACGAAGCAGCAGTAGGTGGTCGTCAGGCAGACTGCCGAATAGGGATAGGTGCGCTCACCCGAGAACACGCCCTCCCAGATGGTGTCATTGTCGGCGAAGATGCCGATGATGTTCTCCCTGCCGTCCGCCTCGTAGGTGCTGAGCTTGACCTGTCCCTGCTTGATAATGACGATCGAGCTGACCCTGTCGCCCTCGTGAAAGAGCAGGTCGCCGCGTTGGAATACCTTGTGCGCCGAGCAGCGGAGCAGCTCAAGCTGCTTTTCCTCAGACATGCCATAGAGAAAGGCGATATCCTGAATACACCTGTCGCGGCATTCCTCGCAGGTGCCGGGATTCTTGCAGTTGGGATTGAATTTCATAGCCGCACCGTCCTTTGGTTGATGATGCTATTATATCCCTTTTTCGCGTCGGTGTAAAGAAAAAAGCAGCGGTTTTTTGCCGCTGCTTTTGTGATAATTAAAGGAATTTGTGCTCGGTTCTGGAGATCACGTCGAGCTGCTGCTCACGGGTGAGGTCGATGAACTTCACCGCGTAGCCGGATACGCGGATGGTGAAGTTCGCGTACTCGGGCTTTTCGGGATGCTCCATGCAGTCGCGGAGCTTTTCGACGCCGAACACGTTGACGTTGAGGTGGTGCGCGCCCTGATCAAAGTAGCCGTCGAGGATGTGCCAGAGGTTGTTCTTTCTCTCCTCAAGGTCATGGCCGAGCGCATCGGGGCTGATGGTCTGGGTGTTGGAAATACCGTCGAGCGCGTACTCATAGGGCAGCTTCGCAACGGAGTTGAGGGATGCGAGCAAGCCGTTCTTCTCCGCGCCGTAGGAGGGGTTCGCACCGGGCGCAAAGGGCGCCTGCGCCTTTCTGCCGTCGGGCGTCGCGCCCGTCGCCTTGCCGTATACCACGTTGGAGGTGATGGTCAGGATTGAGGTGGTCGGCTCGGAGTTGCGGTAGGTGTGGTGCTCGCGCACCTTCTTCATGAACGCCTTGAGCAGCCAGATCGCGATGGTATCAGCGCGTTCGTCGTCGTTGCCGTAGCGCGGGAAGTCGCCCTCGATCTCGTAGTCGACGATCAGGTTCTGCTCGTTGCGGATGGGCTTGACCTTGGCGTACTTGATCGCGGAGAGCGAGTCGACAACGTGGGAGAAGCCCGCGATACCCGTCGCAAAGGTGCGTCTGGTGTAGGTGTCGATCAGCGCCATCTCCGCCGCCTCGTAGTAGTACTTGTCGTGCATATAGTGGATCAGGTTGAGCGTGTTGACGTAAAGCTCCA
>CACZWQ010000137.1 GCA_902784855.1 uncultured Ruminococcus sp.
AAGAACAGCGGCTCCGTCGGACTCGGCGGCGCGGGCTTCCCGACCTTTGTCAAGTTCGTCACGAAGGACCTATCGGTCTTTCAGGAGGTCGTCATCAACGCCGCGGAGTGCGAGCCTTATATCACCTCGGACACCCGCACGATGCTCGACAGGGGCGAATCGGTGTTCAAGGGCATCGAGGCGCTCAAGAAGTACCTCGGCATCAAAAAGTTCATCATCGGCATCGAGAACAACAAGCCCGAGGCGATCGCCAACATGAAGCGGCTCGCGGCTCAGACAGACGGCGTGACGGTCCACGTCCTGCCCGCGATGTATCCGCAGGGCGGCGAGAAGGTGCTCGTCTGCAACACCACGAAGAAAATCATTCCCAAGGGCGGCCTGCCGCTGGACGTCGGCGTCATCGTCATCAACGTCACGACGCTCGCGTTCATCGCGGAGTACCTCGAGACGGGCAAGCCGCTCGTCGAGAAGTGCATCACCGTTGACGGCGGCGCGGTCAGGGAGCCGAAAAACCTCATCGTGCCGATCGGAACGACGATCGCCGACGTGCTCGAAATGGCAGGCGGTCTCAAAACCGACCCCGCAAAGGTGCTCTACGGCGGCCCCATGATGGGCATTGCGGTGCCGTCGCTCGACAGCCCCATCCTCAAAAACACCAACGCGATCATCGCGATGGATGCGAAGGAAGCCAAGCCTCCGCGCACCACGCCGTGCATCAGCTGCGGCGCGTGCATCAACCACTGTCCGCTGCGGCTCGACCCGCGTGAGATCGCGCGCGCCTACAAGCTCGGCAATGCCGGGGAGCTGGAAAAGCTCTGCGTCGACCTCTGCATGGAGTGCGGCTGCTGCTCCTACATCTGTCCCGCGCACCGTCCGCTCGTGCAGACGAACAAGCTCGCCAAAGCGGTGCTGCGCAGCTATCAGAACAGCAAAAAGGAGGGCAAGTGATGACCAAGCTCATATCCGCCGTGTCGCCGCACTTCCACACGCCGCGCGACACGCAAAAAATTATGCTCGACGTCATTATCGCGCTCGTGCCCGCCGAAATCGCCTCCGCCATTCTTTTCGGATGGCGCGCCCTGCTCGTGGTCGCGGTCTGCGCCGGCGCCTGCGTCCTCTCGGAGTTCCTCTTTGAAAAGCTCTGCAAGCGCGACGTCACCATCTATGACCTCTCGGCGGTCGTCGCGGGTATGATCCTCGCCTTCAACCTGCCCGTCACCATTCAGCTGTGGCAGGCGGCTCTCGGCAGCGTGACCGCCATTATCGTCGTCAAGCAGCTCTTCGGCGGCATCGGTCAGAACTTCGCCAACCCTGCCGCCACCGCCCGCATCGTGATGATCGTCGCGTTCTCGGGTGAAATGACCAAGTGGGTCAACCCCGTCGGCTTCTTTACCGACGTTGACGCGCTCTCGACCGCGACGCCGCTCGTCGCGATGTCCAAGGGCGGCGACGTTCCCTCTTATCTCGATCTGTTCCTCGGCAACCACGCGGGCTGTCTCGGTGAGACCTGTGCGCCGGCGCTCCTCCTCGGCGGCGTCTATCTGCTGGTTCGTCGCGTCATTACATGGCACGCGCCCGTCGCCTTTATCGGCACTGTCGCGCTGATGTCCCTCGTCTGCGGCAAGGACGTCCTTGCGCAGGTTCTTTCGGGCGGTCTGATGCTCGGCGCGATCTTCATGGCGACCGACTACGCAAGCACCCCCAACACCAAATGGGGCAAGATCATCTTCGGCGTCGGCTGCGGTCTGATCACCGTTCTCATCCGCTTCTGGGGCAACTACCCCGAGGGCGTGAGCTACTCGATTCTCATTATGAACATCCTCACCCCCTATATCGCGAAGCTGACGCGCTCCAAGCCTTTGATCGCAGGTGTTGAGCCATGATGAAGGACATCATCAAGCCTATCGCGGTGCTTGCGGCGATCTGTCTTGTCGTCACGGCGCTGCTCGCCTATATCAACTCGGTCACCTCCCCGATCATCGCGGCTGCCGAACAGCAAGCCGCTCAGGAGGCAAGGCTGGAGGTCATGCCCGACGCGAAGGACTTTGAGCCGGTCGAGATTGAAGCCGACGGCGTGACGGA
>CACZWQ010000138.1 GCA_902784855.1 uncultured Ruminococcus sp.
GAGGAAGGCATGGCGTTGAAGGACGAGGTCAATCGTCAGGCGGAACAGCTCAAGGAGCTGGAGGCGCAGGAGGCAGAACTGACCGCCAAGGTCACCGAGATCATGATGCAGATTCCGCAGATCATCGGCGAGGAAGTCCCCATCGGCAAGGACGACAGCGAGAACGTGGAGATAGAGCGCTTCGGCGAGCCGGTCGTGCCCGATTTTGAGGTGCCCTATCACACCGACATCATGGAGAGACTCAACGGCATCGACCTCGACGCGGCGAGAAAGGTCGCGGGCAACGGCTTCTACTACCTGATGGGCGACATCGCCAGACTGCACAGCGCTGTCATTTCCTATGCGCGTGACTTCATGATCAACCGCGGCTTCACCTACTGCGTGCCTCCCTTCATGATCCGCAGCAACGTCGTCACAGGCGTCATGAGCTTTGCCGAGATGGATTCCATGATGTACAAGATCGAGGGCGAGGATCTCTACCTGATCGGCACCAGCGAGCACTCCATGATCGGCAAATTCATCGACACGATCAACAAGGAAGAGGAGCTGCCCTACACCCTCACCAGCTATTCTCCCTGCTTCCGCAAGGAGAAGGGCGCGCACGGCATCGAGGAGCGCGGCGTTTACCGCATCCATCAGTTTGAGAAACAGGAAATGATCGTCGTCTGCAAGCCCGAGGACAGCAAGATGTGGTTCGACAAGCTCTGGCAGAACACCGTCGATCTCTTCCGCTCCCTCGATATTCCCGTCCGCACGCTTGAATGCTGCTCCGGCGACTTGGCTGACTTAAAGGTGCGCTCCCTCGACGTCGAGGCATGGTCACCCAGACAGAAGAAGTATTTCGAGGTCGGCTCCTGCTCCAACCTCGGCGACGCGCAGGCGCGCCGTTTGAAGATCAGGGTCAACGGCGGCAAGAACAACAAGTACTTTGCACATACCCTCAACAACACCGTCGTCGCGCCGCCGAGAATGCTCATCGCCTTCTTGGAGAACAACCTCAACGCCGACGGCTCCGTCAGCATCCCCGTGGCGCTCAGACCGTATATGGGCGGCATGGAAGTCATCAAATAAAGAATCACGACCGCAGGCTGCCGCACAAAAACGGCAGCCTGTTTCCGTCAAACAATTTGCACAGAATACTATTGCATTTTAACACAAAATAGTGTAAAATAATAGATAACATAATCTCACAATGGGGGACACTATCATGGTTGAAATGTACAAGATCAGAACCAAAAACAAAAATGTCTTTTTGCGCGTCGCCAAGGGTCATTTTGCCACCATGCATATCCACACCAATTACTACATCGACGTCACCACCCAAAAGACCCGTCTGTCCGAGGCGCGCGCCGTCGCCGAGCAGCTGGTGCACGACTACCGCTCCAACACGATCATCGACACGATCCTCTGTCTGGACGGCACCGAGGTCATCGGCACCTGTATGGCGAGCGAGCTGACCAAGGACAATTACATGAACATGAACGCGCACCAGACCATCTATGTCGTCTCTCCCGAATTCATCGGCGGCGGTCAGATGATGTTCCGCGACAACCTCACCCCGATGCTGGCTAACAAGCATGTCTTGGTGCTCGCGGCTTCCGTCACCACCGGCAAGAGCGCGCTGGCGGCGATCGACGCGATCAAATACTACGGCGGCACGGTCGTGGGCGTATCGGCGATCTTCGCGACGGTCGACGAGTGCGACGGTCATCCCGTGCATTCCATCTTCGACCCCAAGGACTTGGGCGATTACGAGAGCTATAAGCCCCATCACTGCCCGTGGTGCAGAAACGGCGAAAAAATCGAAGCGCTGGTCAACAGCTACGGCATTTCCATGCTCTGAGCATTTTTGCAAATCAGAAAAATAATTTCATAAAACAAAGAAAAAGGGCTTGACAAAACACACATCATCGGGTATAATTGAAAATGCTGATTTTGGCAGCATAAATGGCGGAATAGCTCAGTTGGCTAGAGCATTCGGTTCATACCCGAAGTGTCGTAGGTTCAAGTCCTATTTCCGCTACCAAACGGCCCGGTGGTCAAGCGGTTAAGACACCGCCCTTT
>CACZWQ010000139.1 GCA_902784855.1 uncultured Ruminococcus sp.
CGGCTCTATCCCGAGCAAGTATGTTGTCGCCGACCTGTATGTCTTAGACGGCAACAAGACCATCAAGAAGGGCTGCACCTCCTTCATCGACGCTTGGTCTCAGGGCATCGACAGCGGCAAGAACTTCAACATCGTCGTTCTCAAAATGAATCAGTATGTAAAGGCAGATGCAAAGAAGGGCTTCAAGCTCGATAACAATGTAAAAGGCTTGAACGACAAGGGCGGCTTTGAGATTCCCGCAGGCAGAGACGTATACATCGACATGGGCACCAGACAGCATAACGGCTTTGACTGCTCTGCAAAGAGCGATATGGATCTGTTCACCATCAACAACGGTGCCAGCCTAGAACTCGTTCGTGCGAGGGTTTACGGCGACAACCGCAAGATCGTGATCCCGGACAACGCGAATAACACCTCTGTAACGACAAAATATGTAGATTTCGACGGTATCTCTGTTTACTACAACAAAGCTAATCCCTGCATCTCCATCTCCAAGAAAGCCAATAACACCAAGCTCAATATGTACTGGACTAACTTCAACGGCGAATGCACCAGCCGTATCCAGAACGACGGCAAAAACACCAAAATCTTCGAATGGTACGTCAAGCGCAGCTGGGAAAAAGAGGTTCGCGGCGACGAGTACTGGGGTACCTGATAGACACGATATGATTTTTCTAATCTATTAAACACCGCATCCAACTAAATGATGATTCTCCACAAAAACCGCCCTGCCAAAATCGGCAGGGCGGTCATCTGTTTTGAACCACTGCTGAAAGAACCTATTCAAATTGATTCAGGGTTTGTTAGGAGAAATCGGCAACTCGTCTTCTTCGTAGTTGATATTGCTTGTGCAGATAACGTCCTCTGTCCGGAACTTGATGATTTCAAGCTCGGTGGGGAGGTATTGTTCTTTTTCCATATCGTCCGACCTCCTTTAATCAGGGAAATAACTGTCAGCCGCTTTCGCGTACAGATACAGCGCCTTGCAGACGTTCTGCAATGCTTCGGACTGCGTGCCGTCGCTCAGAACATTACTGCAATAGGTCATCGGACTGTAAGTGATCGTGCCAATTATCTCTTCGCCATCCTTGACGGTCAGGGTGAAGGTCTTTTTCAGCTCCTTCGCCTTGATACCTCTGATACGCGCGATCTGATATTTGCCGCTTGTAACGGTTTCGACGTTTTTTCCTTCACACTCAAAGGTCAGCGTCTTTGCGCTTTCAAAATACAGCGAGAGCGTCGTCTCGGATTTGAGCGAGAGCGTTGCGCCCTCGAAACTCACGCCGTCAGGCAGGTCAATCGCGGATTCCGGCGCTGTGACCGTGACCTCGCCAAGCGCCTTTTCTTCCTCGGACAAGCTCGCATTGGCGAGATCGGCAGGATTTTTATCAAAATAGATTTGTGCGCGCGCGCCGTAGTTGAGCATTTTCTTGACAAGCGGAACTGCTTTTGCCAGATCTTCTCTTTCGTCGGCGTGTTCCAGCAGATAATCGGCATAATCCTTGACGGAGTAGGTGTACTCTGTACCGTGCATGCCTGCGTCGATGATCTGTGCCTTGATCTGTGAGGTCATTTCCTTTGCAGCGACTCTGCACTTGAACACATAGTAGTTTTTGCCGTTCCATTCCTTGATCAGCGCGTCCTTGACAAGCATCGTCTGTTCGGTAGTACCGTTGCCGTCAGGGACGGTAAAGTGCATATAGGCGGTATCCTTGTGGGCGATCACACTGTCGGAAAGCTCCATGTAGAAGTTGACCGCGATATCGCCGTCAAGCGAGATCGAATGGCCGGCAAGGCGAACGCCTATACCTCCGGACGGTCTCAGAGTCGTGCCCGCGAGAACGCTGTTGTCGTCGACGACGCCCGCCTCAAAAACATTTGTGCCATCGGTAAAGGGCTGTTCAAGCGTGACCGTGCTGCCGCCGATACCCACTGATGCAAAGTTGCCTTCCACAGCTTTCACGGTTCCTCCGCTGATGATGACGTCGGCGTAGCTTTGACGCCCTGAGCCGATACCCGCACCGCGTGAGTTACCTGTCGCGGTAACATTGCCGCCGTTGATGATGACCCTGCCCGCGTAACTGTTGTCGGCGTTTCCACCGCCGATCCCCGCGCCGCTGTGACCGCCTTTCGCGTTGACGGTGCCGCCGTTGATCGTGATAACACCTTGGCTGTCCGGAGCGAATCCTCCTGCCCCGATACCCGCGGCGTTTTGAGCGCCGGTCACGTTGATAACGCCGCCGTTGATCGTGATGTTGCCGGAAGCGTTGATATATCCGCCGATGCCTGCGCAGGATGTGGGAGGTTTGGTGATGTTCCAGGTACCGGTACCTGCGCTCTGCCCCCATACGGTCAGCGAACGTCCGCCGTTGACCGACATACCCTCCGGGTTCGTAAAGGTCGCGCCGTCGCAGAGGATGAGGTTGACGCCGCCATGGACCTTGCCGTTGTTGCTGATGCGGTTGTTGTTGGTCACGCTGTCGACAACGGCATACCATCCGCTTTCCAGATCGGTCTCGTCGCCGACGATCCGTGTG
>CACZWQ010000140.1 GCA_902784855.1 uncultured Ruminococcus sp.
GCTCTTCTTTTCGGCAATGGCGGCGATCGTCGCTTTGGCGGTCTCGCTTGCGGCTGCAGCTTCCTTTTCGGCTGCTGCGGCTGCCTTTTTGCTTTTGTCAAGCGCTGCCTTGGTCGGCGCCGCCGCGGATTTAACAGCAGGGGAGGGATGGTGCGTAGAACCGCATACGGGGCACGGCTCGCCGTCCGTCAGCGTTTCGGCTAAAACGCCTGCCTGCTCGTCCAGATATGCCTTGTTGTTTGCTTCGTATATCCTGCGCATTTCCTCGGCAGCGGCAGACTTTCTCTTATAATCCGCCTGCTTGTCGGCAAGCTGTTTTTCAAGACTATTTAGCCCCGATAGCAAGGCTTGTAGCTCGCTGAGAGCGGTCTGCTCTTTTGTCAGCGCTTCCTTTTGATGTTCGGCTTTGAGCTTTTCTTCTTCCGCTTTGCCGAGCGTCTGCAACTCTTCTTTTAATGCTTGGATCTCCGCTTTTAGTTTTTCCGCTTTCTCCTTTTCGGCGGCGAGCTTTTCGGTACTGTCTGTGATGTTTTTAGTTATCGCTTCAAGATTTTTCTTCTTGGCTTCCAGCTCGTCATAAAGCGGAAGCTCGTTTTTGAGTGCGGATATCATTTCGCCGAGCTCGGTGATCTGCGGCTTTTTTTCGTTGGCGGCTTCCATTGCCGCTTTTGCTTCATTCAGCTTTTCCGTCACTTCGACCAGCTTTTCTCCAGAGTTTTTCAGCGAGGTCTCCGCTTTTTTCTGCTCCTCCGCCTTGGCGATCAGGGCGGTCAGCTCCTTGATTTTCAGTTCCTTTTTGTCGATGTCCGCGGTTAATTTTTCCTTTGCATCGGCGTCCTCTTTAATCAGCTTGTCCAGCAGCTCCGTGACGTCCCCGGTCGTCATTTCGCCGTTCATCGCTTTGCGAACACTGACGGAAAGCGGATTGTCATCCTCGCATAGAATGCCGCCGATGTATTGTTTGATACTGTCGGAAGCCTTTTCGTATTCCTTAGCAAGGCTGCCCGACTGCGATTTCAGGCTCTCTTGAAGGAACCAATAGTTTTTGGTGTGGAACAGCTTTTGGAAAATCTTTTTTCTGTCGTCGGTGGAAGCCAGCAGCAGCTTCAAAAAATCTCCCTGCGCGATCATGGCGATGCGCGTAAACTGATTGCGGTCGATGCCCATGATCTCAATGATCGCGTTGTTGACGTCCTTTAGCTTCGCCACTACCCTGCCGTCGGGATAATGCAGCTCCGCATCGGCGGCTCTTACTGTGAATCCATCTTGTTTTTTCTTTGGTCGGAGATAGGCTGGATTGCGCCTGACAGTATATTCCTTACCGTTGTATTCAAAGGTCAGCTCTACCTCGGTGGGCGTGTCGGGGTCGGCGTATTTGGAACGGAACATATCGGCGTTGCGGTTGTCGCCGCTTGCCTCGCCGTAAAGCGCAAAGGTGATCGCGTCAAAAATCGTCGTCTTGCCGGCGCCGGTGTCGCCTGTGATCAAATACAAGCCCTTTGTGCCGAGCTTGTCAAGCTCTAATGTGGTTACGCCTGCATAGGGTCCGAATGCGGACATCACTAATTTAATCGGTCTCATGCTTGCTCCTCCCAAATCTTCTCAATCAGCGCTTCCATATGCTTTGCCTGTTCGTCTGACATTTCCGCGCCGTTCTGCTGCTCATAGAATTCCGCGAACACGAACAGCTCGAGCGGCGATTTCACCGCCACGTCCTCAGCACCGTTGATTTCCGTCTGATGGCGCGTGCGCTTGTTGTCGTAGTCGAGCTTCATCAGGTTGCGGTAAATGACTCGCAGCTTTTGCACTACGTCGGGAATATCATCTTCGTCGGTCAGCGTGATATGTACATAGTCCTCGCGGTAGGTCGTACCCTCGTAAAAGCTCTTTAGGGTCAGCTCGTCGTACAAGCCTTTCAGCTCGACCATATCGCGCAGAGGAGTCAGCGGCACGGTGCGCACTTCGATGTTTCCCTTTTCTTTCAGCTCGACGACGGTGACAGATTTATCATAGGGAGCCTCGGAGAAGGAGTATTTCAGCGGCGAACCGCAGTAGCGGATGGTGTCTTTTCCGATATTCTGCGGCCTGTGGATATGACCGAGAGCGACATAATCGAAGTCGTCGAACACAGACGCGTCCACGTTGTCGGTGCCGCCGACGGAAATATCCTCGGAATCGGAGCGCTCCGCGCCTGTGACAAACTGGTGGGTGATGATTATATTTCGATTGTCCCGGTTGATGTGCATCTCACGCACAGCGACCTCGATCGCATCGGTGTAGGACTCGATTTTGTCATCGGGATAAAAGCGCCTGACATGCGACGGCTTGACGAAGGGCAGCATATAGATCGCCGTCGTTCCGTATTCGTCTGCCAGCTCAAAGCGCTCGGTTTTTCCGTTGTAAACCGATGAAAAATAAATATTGCTTGACACCATAAGGCGGTTGCCGAACGCCAGCCGTTCGGGTGAGTCGTGGTTGCCGCTGATGATATACACCGGCAGATCTCGCTTGGAAAGCCGCACGATGAAATCGTCAAACAGCTCGACCGCCTCGGCAGACGGCACGGGCTTGTCATAAACGTCGCCGGCAATGATAACGCCGTCGGGCACTTCGTCGTCGATGATATTCAAAATTTGTTTTAAGATGTAGCCCTGATCCTCGATCATCGAAAACTCATTGACGCGTTTGCCGATGTGAAGGTCGGATAGATGGATAAATTTCATAGGAACTCCTTTCTGATAAATATTAACATTTAATGACTTATTAAATTTATTGTAGTATTTTCCTTCCTGCCTGAATCATTTCCTGATACTTCTCAATTGCTTCTTCCGGCTCAAGGATTTTGATCTTGCCGCCGAACTGGAAAACCCACGCGAAGAAGGTCGGGCTGAGAGAGACCTCGACAACAAGGCGGAA
>CACZWQ010000141.1 GCA_902784855.1 uncultured Ruminococcus sp.
AGCACATACCGACCTCGTTCAACAACTCGACACATCTTGCGGGGCTTTGGTTGATGTTCACGCCGAGCGCCTCCAGACAATCCGCCGTACCGCATAGGGAAGACGCGGCGCGGTTGCCATGCTTCGCGACCTTCATACCGCCTGCCGCCGCGACAAGCGCGGTGGTGGTGGAGATGTTGAAGCTGTGGGCGTTGTCGCCGCCCGTACCGACGACCTCAAAGAGTTCCATGCCGGTATCGACCTTGGTAGCGTGATCGCGCATCGCCGCGGCACATCCCGCGATCTCATCCGTTGTTTCCGCTCTGGCGCTCTTCGTGGACAGTGCCGCCAAAAAAGCGGCGTTTTGGGTCGCTGATGTTTCTCCGCTCATGATCTCGTTCATGACGGCATATGCCTCGTCGTAGGTGAGATCCTCCTTACTGACTATTTTTTCGATTGCTTCTTTGATCATCATAAACCTTCCTTTGTATCTGAATGACGGCTTTTTCAGCCGACTAAAAAGTTTTTCAATATGGTTTTTCCGTCCGGCGTCAAAATGGATTCGGGGTGGAACTGGACGCCGTAAACGGGAAAGATCTTGTGCTGTACCGCCATGACCTCGCCGTCCTTTGTCGTCGCGGTAACGCGCAGACAGTCGGGGATGGTGTCGGGATCGGCGGCAAGTGAATGGTAGCGCGCAACGAGGGAGGTCTCGGGACAGCGGCTGAACAGCGGACAGGCGGCGTCGAAATGAACCTCGCTCTGCTTGCCGTGCATGAGCTGCTTTGCATAGGTGATCGTCGCGCCGTACACGGCACAGATCGCCTGATGACCGAGACATACGCCGAGGATCGGTATCTCTATGCCGAGCTTTCGGACGACCTCGATGATGTTGCCGGCGTCCTCCGGTCTGCCCGGTCCCGGAGAAAGGATGATACGGTCGGGCGCCAGCGCGCGGATCTCCTCGACGGTCAGTTCATCGTTGCGGATGACCTTGATATCGGGATCGATCTCGCCGATATACTGGTAAAGGTTGTAGGAAAAGCTGTCGTAATTGTCGATCAATAATACCATTATTCCACCTCCTGCGCGATCCGGAGCGCTGCGAGCGAGGCTTTTGCTTTGTTCAGGCACTCCTCATATTCCTTTTCGGGGTCGGAGTCGGCGACGATCCCCGCGCCGCTGCGGACAAATACCTTCCCGTTCTTCTTTTGCCGTTCTTCTTATAGGCGATACGGATGGCGATGCAGGTGTCCATGTTTCCGGTAAAATCAATGTAGCCGATCGCGCCGCCGTAGATGCCGCGCTTGTTGTTCTCCAACTCTCCGATCAGCTGACAGGCTCGTATCTTCGGCGCTCCGGACAGCGTTCCCGCGGGCAGTACCGCTTCGATCGCGTCCAGCGCATCCTTATCATCGCGTATCTCACCGCGTACCGTTGAGCCGATGTGCATGACGTGGGAGAACCGTTCGACGGAGTGCAGCTTTTCGACCGCTACGGTGCCGAATTTGCTGATCTTGCCCAGGTCGTTGCGTCCGAGATCGACCAGCATATTGTGCTCGGCGAGCTCCTTTTCATCACACAGCAGCTCCGCTTCCAGCGCCCTGTCCTCCTCTTCTGTTTTTCCTCTGGGTCTGGTGCCGGCGAGCGGAAAGGTATGGAGCACACCGTCCTCCAGCTTGACCAAAGTTTCAGGCGACGCGCCCGCGACCTCAACATCCGTGCCGGAGAAATAGAACATATACGGCGAGGGATTGATGGTTCTGAGCACGCGGTAGGTATTGAACAGGCTGCCCTCAAACGGAGCGGATAAACGATTTGACAGCACGATCTGGAAGATATCGCCCTCGCGGATATGGTGCTTTGCCTTTTCCACCATCGCGCAGAACTTCTTTTGATCAAACAGGGGTGTGACCTCACCTGTCAGCCTTCCGGCGGGTTCACTCTTCTTAGCGCCGTTTTTCAGAAGATCGCTGAGCTGAGTAAGCTCCATGACCGCCTTGTTGTAGCCGACCTCAACGTCATCGAGCGGCATATTGACGATGAGAATAATCTTCTGCCTGAGGTGATCGAAGGCGATCACCTTATCAAACAGCATCAGATCAACGTCCTTGAAGTTCTCTGTATCCTCCGTGTCGCGTTTCACGCTCGGTTCGCTGTAGGAAAGATAGTCATAGGAAAAATAGCCGACCAAGCCGCCCGTGAAGGAAGGCAGATAATCAAAAC
>CACZWQ010000142.1 GCA_902784855.1 uncultured Ruminococcus sp.
GTCGGAAGCATCGCGGTCGGGTCGACGCAGTCGTATTCGATCGCGTAGGCGGGACGCATCATCACGCAATGCTCAAGACCCTTGATGGTGTGATAAAATTTCAGCTGCACCTCCTCGGGAAGTGAGCTGCTCATGCCCTGCAGATACATCTCCTCGGTGTTCTCGCCGCACGGCTCGATAAAGAGCTGATGGCGCGGCTTGTCCTTGAAGCGCATGATCTTGTCCTCAAAGCTCGGACAGTAGCGCGGTCCGACGCCCTCGATTTTGCCCGCGTATAAAGGCGAGCGATGGATGTTCTCGAGAATGATTTGTTTGGTTTGATCGTTCGTCCAGCTGATGTGGCAATCGATTTTATTTTTGCCGAGGGATTCGGTTTCGTAGGAAAACGGCTGCGGCGGCTCGTCGCCCTTCTGCACCTCCAGCTCGGAAAAGTCGATCGAACGGCGGAGAACACGCGCGGGCGTTCCCGTCTTGAAGCGGCGAAGCGGCAGACCGAGGTCTTTCAGACTCTGTCCCAGCTTCGTCGCGGGAAAGATGCCGTCGGGTCCGCTTTCGTAGCTGACCTCGCCCACGTATATCCTGCCGCCGAGGTAGGTGCCCGTCGCGACGACTACCGTCTTGCAGAAGCGAGCATTTGGGTCGTGAGGTCGTAGCCGTCGCCCGTCCTTTTGATGTCGATGATCTCCGCCTGACGCAGCTCGAGATTCTCCTGCAATTCCAGCTTGTGCTTCATCGTTTCGGCGTATTTGCGCCTGTCGATCTGCGCACGGAGGGAATGCACCGCGGGACCCTTGCCGCGGTTGAGCATGCGCGACTGCAAGAAGCATTCGTCTGCGCTCTTGCCCATCTCGCCGCCGAGGGCGTCCAGCTCGCGCACGAGGTGTCCCTTTGCGGTACCTCCGATGGAAGGGTTGCAAGGGCAGTTGCCCACCGCGTCCATATTGATTGTAAACACGGCGGTATGACAGCCCAGCCTTGCCGCCGCAAGCGCCGCCTCGATTCCCGCGTGTCCCGCGCCGATTACGGCGACGTCGTATTCACCTGCAAAATATGTCATAGTATCAAATCCATTTTCAATTTATTTGCCGACGCAGAAGTTGTGGAACACGCGGTCGATGACCTCGTCCCCCGTTTTCTCGCCTGTCATCTCGAGCAGCTCGGAAATCGCATCCTCGAGCGATACCGTCACCGCGTCATAGGTCATTCCCATTTCAAGAGCCGCCTTTGCTTCTCTGACGGACGTCATTGGAGAGAATTCCCTCGCTGGGATTCAGGCGGTCGGTTCCAGCGATTTTCTCCACCGCTTCGATGATGGCTTCTCTGCCCTCTCCTCTAGCGGCGGAAATCGTGATGATGTTCTTGACCTTGCTTTCGATCACGGAAATGTCGAGCTGATTTTCCAAGTCCGTCTTGTTGATGATCGCGATGGTCGGAACCTGCGCCGCCGTTTCCAGCAGCTGCATATCGTCGTCATCCAGCTCGCGGCTGTTGTCAAAGACAGCGAGAAGCAGTCCGCACTGCTCCAAGCGTTTCTTCGTGCGGTCGACGCCGATTTTCTCGACCTTGTCGTCCGTGTCGCGCAAGCCTGCCGTGTCGCTGAGCCTTAACAACACATTGCCGACGAGAACCGTGTCCTCCACCACGTCGCGCGTGGTTCCCGGAATATCGGTGACGATGCTCTTTTCGTAGCCCGAGAGGAGATTCATCAGCGTGCTCTTTCCGACGTTCGGTCTGCCCGCGATGACGGTGTCGATGCCCTGCTTGACCGCCTGACCCATGTCATAGGTGTCGAGAAGATAGGACAGCGTCGTGATCGCCTTGTCACAGGAATCGAAAATCATCTCATCCGTCACCTCAGCGATATCCTCCTCGGGATAGTCCGCCCACGCGGACAGATGCGCCGCAATGGACAGGAGGTCGTCCTTGACGCCGTTGATTTTACGGCGGAGCGCGCCGTCTTTCACAGACAGCGCCGAACGCGCGGCGCTGCGGCTCTTGGCACTGATGATGTCCATAACCGCCTCCGCTTCGGTGAGGTCGAGCTTGCCGTTGAGAAAGGCGCGCTTCGTGAACTCGCCCGCTTCGGCAGGCTTCGCACCCGCTTCGAGAACAGCGCGGAGAACCTGACGCGTGATATAAATACCGCCGTGACAGGACAGCTCTACCACGTTCTCGCCCGTGTAGCTGTGAGGCGTGCGGAATACAAGCGCGACCGCTTCGTCGAGCTTTTCGTTTTCATATAATATGCTGCCGTAGGCGGCTGTGTAGCCCTTCATATCGGCGAGCTTTTTTCCGTTGATGTTTTTGAATACGGCGTCGGCAATCTCGATTGCCCTATCACCCGAAATGCGGATAACGCCGATGCCGCCC
>CACZWQ010000143.1 GCA_902784855.1 uncultured Ruminococcus sp.
GGACGCGTTTTTGCGCGAGCGTTATCCCGAGCTGCTTCGGGACGCAAAAAATCGCCGCACCCGCTGCGCCGTCTCCTTTTTCCGCCGCTACGCCGAAGCGGGGGAATCGGACAGGGCGATCGGCAGGGCGCTGGTGCGCACGACGCGCAGGGGGATCGTCCCCTATCTGTTCAGCGGGTACAACCCGAAAAGCAAGGCATTCGGACTGCTGATGTCCGTCTGCCCGCCGTTCGCCGCGGCGCTCTTCCGAAGGACGTGATGAATTGGCAACAAACCATGCGCTGCCACCTCTGCAGCAGGTGATCCTCAATATCTACAAGGAGATCAAGGTCATCCTTGACCGCCATCATTTGCGCTACTTTGCCATCGGCGGCACCTGCATCGGCGCGGTGCGCCATCAGGGCTTCATCCCGTGGGACGACGACCTGGACATCGGCCTGCCCGACGCCGACTATGACCGCTTTCTGAAAATCGCCGAGCAGGAGCTGCCGCCGCACCTCGGCGTCGTCGACTGCACCGAGCAGCGCGGCGTCAGCGCGCTGAGCGCCAAGGTCTTTGACAAAAACACGACCTTCATCGAGGCGATCTACCGCGATAATCCCGACGCCTGCACGGGCGTCTTTGTCGATATCTTCAAGCTGAGCGGCTGCCCCGACGACGAGCGGGAGCGCGCGCGGTTTTTTAAACGGTTACGCATGCTCTGCCGCCTGAATGAAAAGCGGCGGCTGCGTTTTTCGCAGCTCGAGCGGACGCGCTCCAAGCTGCTGTGGCTGGCGGTGCTCCCGATGAAGGCGCTCCCCTACTGCTTTTGGAGCGACCGGATCAAAAAGCTGACGGACGCCCACCCCTATGACGCGCGCGAACAGGTGATCTTCAGCTGGGATTCCCATTTTGAACGGTTGATGATGGCGCGCGCCGCCGTCTACGGCGACGGCGTTGACCTGCCGTTTGAGGACACCGAGGTGCGCTGCGCGTCGGACTATGACACCTTTCTGACCGTGTCTTTCGGCGACTATATGACGCTGCCGCCCGAGAATGAGCGCCGCGCAAAGCACAGCGATAACAGCATCATCGACCTTTCACGCCCCTAATGAAGGGAACCTTATGTTTGCTAAACTGAAAACGAAATACAATTCCATGCCGGTACAGGTGCGGGCGTCTGTTTGGTTTTTGATCTGCAACTTTATGCAAAAGGCGGTCTCGGTCATCTCTACGCCGATCTTCACCCGCCTGCTGAGCACCGAGCAGTACGGCGAATACAACGTCTTTCAGTCGTGGATGGGCATCATCACCGTCGTGATCACGCTTAACCTCAGCTTCGGCGTCTTTTTGCAGGGCATGGTGAAGTTTGAGGACGACAACAAGGTCTACGCCTCCGCCATGCAGGGCATCAACCTGACGCTGTGCAGCGTCTGGACGGTCGTCTACTTCCTGTTCCACCCCTTTTTCAACGATAAGCTGGGGCTGAATACCGTTCAGATGACCTTCATGCTGCTGCTGATCTGGAGCACGGCGGCGTTCGGCTTCTGGTCGACCGAGCAGCGCGTCAACAACAAGTACCGCCTGCTGGTGGGCATCACCCTGCTGGTGATGTTCGCCCAGCCCGCGCTCGGCATCCTGCTGGTGGTGCTCGCCGAAAACGCCCAAAAGGCGACCGCAAGGATCCTGGCGATGGTGATCGTCAACCTTGCGGCATACACCTGGATGTTCTTCGCCCAGATGAAGCGCGGCAAAACCTTCTTCTCCAAAAAGTATTGGCTCTACGCCCTCAAATTCAACATCCCCCTGCTGCCCCACTACCTGTCGCAGACCGTGCTCTACAGCGCCGACCGCATCATGATCCAGCGCTTCTTCAGCGAGAGCAAGACGGGCATCTACAGCCTCGCCTACTCGGTCGCGGTCATCATGACCATGTTCAGCAACGCCCTCAACCAGACCATCGGTCCGTGGGTGTACCGCAAGATCAAGGAGCGGCGGGCGCAGGAGATCGCCAGCGTGGAATACATGGCGCTCCTGATCGTCGGCGCGACGAATCTCGTCTTGATCATGCTGGCGCCGGAGGCGATCGCCGTGTTTGCGCCGCCCGAGTACTATGAAGCGATCTGGGTGGTGCCGCCCGTGGCGCTGGGCACCTTCTTCATGTTCATGTACGACATGTTCGCGGCGTTCCAGTTCTATTTTGAAAAGACGTGGT